>JAKMEB010000031.1 GCA_022426185.1 Schleiferiaceae bacterium | reverse complement strand
TTAATGCATCCAGCTCTTGTGGTAATCGCCCGCATCTAAAGCTAATGCCTGTTCGGTCAATTTCAACGGACGGAAAGTATCCACCATCACCGCATATTCTTCAGTGCCTTTTTTACCGATGGACGCTTCGTAAGTTCCGGGATGCGGACCGTGAGGAATTCCTGCCGGATGCAAAGTGATTTGTCCTCGACCGATGTTGTTACGACTCATGAAATCGCCGTCTACGTAATAGAGCACCTCGTCAGAATCGATGTTGCTGTGGTTGTAAGGCGCAGGTATAGATTCCGGGTGGTAGTCGTAGAGTCTTGGTACAAAAGAGCACACCACAAAAGCAGCGGCTTCAAAGGTCTGGTGTACCGGTGGCGGTTGGTGTACACGCCCCGTAATGGGTTCGAAATCTTTAATGTTGAAGGCATAAGGGTAGTTGTAACCGTCCCAGCCAACCACGTCAAAGGGGTGTGATCCGTAGGTATAGTGATGAAGCATGTCTTGCTTCTTTACACGAATGTCAAAATCACCTAAGGCATTTATAGGGTCCGTTGCCTCAGGCGTGCGCAGGTCGCGTTCACAATAGGGACTGTGCTCGAGCAGTTGACCAAACCAGTTGCGATAGCGCTTAGGGGTGTATATGGGTGAAGCACTTTCTACAATGAATAATCGGTTTTCAGCTCCATTAAAGTGAAACTGCTGAATCATTCCGCGGGGGATGAGGAGGTAGTCGCCAGGGCCAAAATCGAGCTTACCCATTTGCGTGCGCAATGAACCGGAGCCTTCATGCACAAAAACTAATTCATCATTTTGTGCGTTTTTATAAAAATATGAGGTCATCGAAGCAGAAGGTGCTGCCAGTGAAATAGTGAGGTCTGCATTCGTGAGTACCGGAACACGAGAGGCTAAATAATCTTCCTTTGGAGCAACCTTGAAGCCCTCTAAACGATAGGCCTTCATGTTTTTATCTACAGCAATCTTAGGAGCAACATCCGTACTTTCAAGTACTTCCTTAACCATCGTCGGAGGATGTTCATGGTACAACAAGGTCGACATGCCGTCGAAGCCTATGGTTCCGAAGAGTTCTTCGTGGTACAAGCTACCGTCTGATTTTCTGAAAGTAGTATGGCGTTTGAGGGGGATGCGCCCCGATTTTTGATAAAACGGCATGGTCTTCTGTTTGCAGGTTCACTACAAATATAGTGTAACTTGTGGGGGTAAAATCTCAGTTATGTCTGCTATTGATCAACATGCAAATGACCTTTTCGAAGCACTGCGCAACGGCCGTACTGTTGCGCCATTGCGCGATTCGATCAACAACGACATTCCTACCGCATATGCCATTCAAGATAAAGTTGTGGCTTTGAGATTGGCCGCAGGTGAACGTATTGTGGGTAAGAAAATTGGGTTAACCAGTCCTGCGGTTCAAGCACAGCTTGGTGTCGATCAGCCCGACTACGGTGTACTCTTTGATACCATGGACAGAACGGGAAAAGGGCCAGTTCCTATGGAGCTCTTGATGCAGCCCAAGGTGGAAGGAGAGTTGGCTTTCGTATTGGGTAAAGACTTGAAGGATCCTGAAATGGACCTAGAAACCTTGAAGTCTGCAATTGTTGCTGTTCAGCCTGCGATCGAAATAGTGGGTTCACGCGTTGAAAACTGGAACATCAAGATTTCAGATACGATTGCGGACAATGCTTCAGGATCACATTATGTCTTGGGCAACCAGACGAAACCATTGGCTGAAGTGGCAACCAGCGCAATTGAAATGACTTTGCTGAAAAACGGTGTTGTCGCCAGTCAAGGCACTGGAAAAGCTTGTATGGGTGATCCGCTAAATGCTGCGCTGTGGCTTGCCCAAACGATGGCTCAGATGGGACGACCGCTTTTGAAAGGTGAGGTGTTATTATCTGGTGCTTTGGGCCCCATGGTTCCAGTGGAACATGGTGATGCTTTCGAATTGCGGTTAGAAGGCTTTAAGAGCACCATGGTATCCTTTGAATAAACGACGCTGTTAATTGTATTTTGGAAGAATGAGAACGAAGTACCTTTTTATTGCCTTCTGCGCCATGACCTTATTAGGGCACGGTCAGTCGAAATCAACCTTCTTGCCGGAGCCCGGAGAGGGTTTTGCATTCAACAGCAGCCTTTTGTTCGTGCAAGGTGCACCGGATTCCTTCCAGTCTGCAATGCGTTCTAACACCCAGTCTATTCAGTTGTTGCGCGATCATGTTCTGGGTTTGAGTCACTTTTCACTAGCCTACGGAGTGGGCTACAGCGCTCAGTTTTATCATGGGAATCTTCGGATTGATGTGGCAGAGGACGGTACTCAGACACTCGTTGATCTAACGGGACGCGATTTCAGATCAAATAGATTCGCTACGGAATACCTAGATATGATTTTTGAGGCTCGTTACCGCGGGAAGATCAATAGAAATGGTCGTTACAATAGATTTTATGTTGGCGGGACTTTTGGTTATCGCACGGATGCGTACTCCTATTACAAAGACGCGGTATATCAGGTAAAATATTATCAAGTCGCCGGATTTAATCCGTACCGGTTTGGCGTGCATGCAAAACTGGGAAGGGGACCCATAAATATCTACGTGCACTATGGGTTAAGCGCTATTGTAGTAGACGGTGCAATGCTCCCAGATTGGTCTAATGCACGTCCATTAAGCGTGGGATTGAGCCTAACGCTCTAATTTATTTCAAGGGAACGGCAGAACAGGCCTCACCGTAGCTTATCTTTTTCGCTATCGGTTTCAAATACTGTGTCGCTAAGACATAAGCGTCCTTGGGAATGCGCTGATCACCACAGCCTTTAATGATGATCGGTTTCGCTGCATATTCATTCCAATTGTGCTCCATCAGATGCTCACGAAAAAAGGCGCTGTAGAATCCTTCGTCGCTTTCTGACCAGATGCAAGTAAGCCCTGCATCGCTGCACTTGCTCGCTACTAAAAGAGGTGCCCATGCCGGCAAAATTGCATCCGTACCACAATAAAGGTGGATTACAGCCCCTTGATACAACGCGAAATTGGTGTTTTTTAATGCATTTCGAAATTCAGTCTCACGCAAAATATAACCTTCCTCTAGCCATTGACTCAGGTCAATTTTTCGCACCGTCTTTGGTAGAAAATCCTCCAGATTGAAGGTGATCAGTGGGCTTTCTGCTACTTTATTTACAATGGTACCGTCGCTCATAACTTAAGCTGTAAAGGTATAATCTCTGAAGTATTCTTGGTTCTCTTCAGTACGTAAACCGGTAAAGGTAAACCCTGATTTCTCTGGAGAGAGCGGAGCGGTTAAACGCTCATTGTGCCAAAGCTCGTAGGTCTTAAAGTCTACAGCGGAACGATTTTCAAGGGCGGTAAATAGGTTCAACTGCCCCACTTTAGCCCAACCGGCTTCTACAGTGCCTTGGAACACTTTCGCCTTTGATCCAGATCCATATCCCATAAAACCTACAGTTTGGCCCTCCATTGCTTCGCCTTTGTCGGCAGCATCACATAGTGTACTCAAAAGCCCCATAAAAATAGAGGCGGTATACATATTACCAATCAAACTCGATGCACGCTCTGCGGGTGCTAATGCTTTTGCTACGTAGCTGCGGTAGTAGTCCGATTTGCTGAAGGCGCGTACCCACTCTTTTGCTTCGCCTTTATCTGTAGGTTTATCGCTACCCATCACCGAAACTACATCTTGCCACTTACCGTTGGCTTGCATCCAGTCCAGGTAAAAATTTACCAGCATACGTCTGCCTTGGAATGCATAGGGGAGGTGCATGACCACTTTGTCCCAATCTAAGGCAGGGTTGATGTTGACCTTGGTACCGAAGTGATCGAGAGCCTCGCTTATGCGGCTTATGTAGGCAAAATTGCTGTATTGGCCGTCAAATACGGGCTCTTCAACATAACTACGAAGCATTCTGTTACCACCCCAAAATCCTTCAGCCGTGGTTACTTTGGTCTCTGCTTCTTCCATGGAAAGCTCTTGGCCTAAAAGCGCAGCAGCTTCTACCAGAAGTTCTGCTTTAGTGTGCGTTCTTCGCGGTTTGAAGAAGTCGCGTTCTCCTTTGGTAGCTACACCAATTTCATCCCCTAAAGAGATGATGGATGGATCAACAGCAACTGCAATAGCAACTGCGCCTGCACCTTGTGTATATTCCCCAGTTGAGCCAAGGTGGTATTTCGCTAAATCTGAAGCGACAATAATGGCTTTTTTCTCAGGATTTTGGCGCACGTAAAGACATGCATTCTCAAGGGCATCCACAGCTCCAATGCATGCGAAAGTCATATCTACCGCATCTACGTTGCGTAAGCAATCGGAACCATAATCTCCTGCGAGTTGCTGTTCTACTAAGTCTAGGATATAGGTTGCTGTAGGTTTGGCACTGTCAAGCGCACTTTCCGTTCCTAAATAAAGGCGGCCTACATGGCTTGGATCTAACTGCTCTGCATTGAATAGATTGAGTACGGCATTTGCACCCATCGATGCGGCATCTTCATCGACATCTGGGAAGGACATTGAAGTCAAACCCAAACCTTTATGGAGTTTAGCGTATTCTATATTTCGCGCTTGTGCAAGTGCTTCTATAGGTAAATACTGTTGCGGCACGTAGTAGGCAAGTGCATCAATTCCAATCTTCATTCTGGCGGTAGTTTTCAGTTCACAAAAAATCACTCGATTCATTGCGAAACGTGTGGTTATTTAACGAATACATTAACGATTTTGTGACGGTTTGGTTCTCCTTTTAAGAAAATATTAAGAAGTAGACGATCAGGATTAAAGAATGCCCAATTCAAGCTTCGCTTCTTCACTCATCATGCTTTTGTCCCAAGGCGGGTCAAAGGTAAGTTCAACCTCTACCTCTCGTACACTGTCTAAGGCGCGTGATTTCTCTTTCACTTCTTGAGGCATACTTTCGGCAACCGGACAGTTGGGCGAGGTCAGCGTCATAAGAATATGAACGTCGCGCTCGGTGCTGACATTGACGTCGTAAATCAATCCTAATTGATAAATATCCACTGGGATTTCAGGATCGAAAATGTTGCACAACACACCAACGACTTCTTCGCCAATGGCTTGCATTTCTGGATGACTTAACTCTTCACTCATAATCTTAGTTTACACTGGAAAAAGCCAATGCGTAAAATTTCATTTGTTTAATCATACTCATCAATCCATTGGCACGAGTTGGACTGAGGTGGTCCTTAAGTCCAATTTCTTCAAGGAACCCTAAATCTGCAGCAGCTACTTCTTCAGCCGGTTGGTCGTCAAATACATCGATCAACATGGCGACGATGCCTTTCGCTATGATCGCATCCGCATCTGCATGAAAGCGAACGTGCGCTCCTTCTTTTTCTGCTTTCAGCCAAACCTTGCTTTGACAACCTTGTACTAGTAAATCGTCATTTTTATGCGCATCATCAAGCACTGGAAGTTCTTTTCCCATTTCAATAATGTGTGCGTATTTGTCCATCCATTCGTCGAAGAATGTGAATTCTTCTATGAGAATGGCCTGTTTTTCAGCAATGGTGGGCATAGTGACTTAGCGTAGCATGGTTACGGCACGTTCTAAAGCGGCCTTAAATAAATCAATCTCTTCATAGGTGTTGTACATCGCAAAACTTGCCCGCGCGGTGCCCGCAATGCAGAATTGGTCCATAATAGGCTGAGTACAATGTTGCCCAGTGCGCACCGCAATACCTTGTTGGTCTAACAGCACTCCAAGATCGTAAGGATGCGTACCCTCAACTAAAAAGCTGATCACACTGGCTTTGTGTTCTGCGGTACCGATGATTCTGAATCCCTCTATGGTCGAAAGCGCTTTAGTAGCATAAGCTAACAATGCGGCTTCGTGCGCTGCAATCGCTTCAATACCTACTGAATTTATGTAATTTAAAGCAGCACCGAAACCGATGATGCCTTCAATATGTGGTGTGCCTGCTTCAAATTTGTGTGGAATAGTCGCGTAGGTGCTTTTCTCTAGGGTTACCGTCGCAATCATTTCTCCGCCCCCTTGGTACGGAGGTATGGCTTCTAATCGCTCACGTTTGCCGTACAAAACACCCAAGCCAGTGGGCCCATACATTTTATGAGAGGATAAGGTAAAAAAGTCTACGTCCCAATCTTGTACATCGACCTTTGCATGCGGACCGCTCTGTGCACCGTCGACCAAGGTCCATGCACCTACTGCTTTCGCACGATCTAAAATGATTTGTACAGGATTGATGGTGCCCAACGCATTTGAAATGTGATTGAAGGCGACCATAGCCGTGTTTTCGTCCACTAAAGCAGCCAGATTAGATAAATCTAATTCGCCTTTATCGTTCATCGGTATGTAGCGCAAAGAAGCTCCAGTGCGTTCGCAGAGCATCTGCCAAGGCACTATGTTGCTGTGGTGCTCTAGTGCTGTAATGACCACATTTTGGTGCGGCTGAATCAGTGCCCCCATTCCGAAAGCGACGGTATTGATGCTGTCGGTGATACCTCTCGTAAAAATGATTTCTGCAACCTCTCGTGCATTAATGTGCGCACATACGTCTGCACGTACGGCTTCCATGGCATCTGTTGAACGTTGGCTTAAGGTGTGTACACCTCGATGCACGTTGGCATTGTCCTTCGTATAAAAATGGGTAATGGCTTCTATTACAGCGAGCGGCTTTTGTGCTGTCGCGGCATTGTCCAGATATACGAGTGGCCTACCCTGGATCTGCTGGTGCAGAATGGGAAATTGCTCGCGTATGGCTTGGACGTCGTAGTTCATTTACAGCGTAAATTCTAAGTTGATGCCTAATTTCTCCGCGATGACACGGTTTAAGCGCTTTTCTAACTGTGGTATTTTGACATACTCCAAAGCATCTGCGGCAAAAGCATATGTCATTAAACCTTCGGCTTCGTGTTTCGGAATTCCTCTAGAGCGCAGGTAAAAAAGTGCATTACGATCCAATTGGCCAATAGTACATCCATGCGAACAACGAACATCATCCGCAAAAATCTCTAACTGCGGCTTGGTATCTACTTTCGCACGATCACTCAATAGAATGTTGTCGTTCTGTTGGAACGCATTTGTTTTTTGGGCTTTTTGACGCACCATTACCTTCCCATTGAAAATACCGTGACTCTTACCGAGATAGATTCCCTTATACAATTCGCGGCTGTAACAATTTGGCTCTTGGTGGTCTACAAGCGTGTGATGATCTACTGTTTGGCCGTCGCCAATAATGGTAATACCGTCCATATGGCTTTCTGCATGCTCACCACAGGAATAAAAGTGTAAGTTGTTACGAACCAATTTTCCACCGAAAGTATAGGTGCCGACATGAACGTTGCTTTGATCTTTCTGTACCACATGAGTATTGTCTACCAACGTTGCATGTTCTGCATCGTTCTGCACTTTGTAGTAGCTCACACGTGCGTCACGCGCTGCGAAAACCTCACTTACAAAGTTGGTAAAACTGGGCTGTTCACCAATATTTTGATGGCGCTCTACCAACTGTACCTCTGCATTTTGTTCTGCAATAATCAAATTGCGCACTTGGGAAAAGGCAGGGCCATTTTCGTTGGTGGTCAAATAAAGGATCTCAATGGGTTTGTCTACGGTTTGGTTGGCCTTAACACGGATGAAGGCGCCATCGTCGGCAAAGGCTGTGTTTAAGTCGACAAAAGTCTCACCTTTCGGGGCCGCGTTTCCTAAATACTCAGCGATTATATCGGGGTATTTATTCAATGCCGCTGCAAAAGTACAAACGTCAAATTCCTGATGCGTTGAATCACTCAACCAAGAACTGTATTTTCCATTGATGAAAACCAGCTTGTAGGTGTCTAAATCACTTAATAAGTACGACTTAATATCTGCAAATGACACTGCATCATCACCCTTTAGGAGGATGCGGTAACCTTGCTTTAATACTGGTTTAAGATTGGTGTATTTCCACTCTTCATCTCGTGTAGTAGGGAAACCCTGAGCTTCGAACCGATCCAATGCTTCTTTGCGCAAATGGACAACACCGAGATTACGACTGCCGTTGAGCTGTGGTTCCGCTACAACAAAGGACGAGAGTAAGTCTTGTGCTAAATCTGTCATGCGTTTTCTGCCTTGATCCAGTCGTATCCTTTTTCCTCCAATTCATGAGCCAATTCTGGGCCGCCACTTTTTACAATCTTACCGTTGTATAAAACGTGCACAAAATCTGGTTTGATGTAATCTAAAAGGCGCTGGTAATGGGTAATAATAACTACTGCATTTTCTGCTGAACGAAGTTTATTTACGCCTCCTGCAACAATGCGCAGTGCATCAATATCAAGACCAGAATCGGTCTCATCAAGAATCGCCAATTTTGGCTCCAACATGGCCATTTGGAAAATCTCGTTGCGCTTTTTTTCACCACCGGAGAAACCTTCGTTCAAGCTGCGGCTGAGGTAGCTTTTGTCCATCTCCAACAACGCGGCTTTTTCGCGCATTTTGGCAAGCATTTCACGTGCTTCCATAGGCTCTTCACCGCGTCCTTTGCGACTTTCATTGATGGCAGTTTTGATAAAATTACTCACGGTTACCCCTGGAATTTCCACCGGGTACTGGAAGCTTAGGAAAATCCCTTTGTGCGCGCGCTCCTCAGGATCTAAATCCAAAAGATCTTCGCCATTAAAGTCGATGCTTCCGTCGGTCACTTCGTATTCATCACGTCCGGCAATTACACTTGAAAGTGTTGATTTTCCGGAACCGTTAGGACCCATAATCGCGTGGATTTCACCCGGATTAATTTCTAAGTTGATGCCCTTTAGAATTTCTTTGTCTTCTACTTGGGCTTTGAGGTTGTTGATTTTAATCATGATTTATCCTACGGAGCCTTCCAAAGAGACTTCCAATAGTTTTTGTGCTTCTACGGCAAATTCCATAGGAAGCTGGTTCAATACATCTTTACAATAGCCATTCACGATAAGTGCAATGGCCTCTTCTGTTCCAATACCACGTTGGTTGCAATAGAAAAGTTGGTCTTCACCAATCTTCGAAGTCGTGGCTTCATGCTCAATTTGAGCAGTAGGGTGTTGTGCTTCGATATAAGGGAAGGTATGCGCACCGCATTGATCTCCCATCAGTAGCGAATCGCATTGGCTGAAGTTTCGTGCGTTTTCCGCACGCGCTCCAACGCGAACTAATCCTCTATAACTGTTGTGACTTTTTCCTGCGCTGATTCCTTTTGAGATGATGGTGCTTTTGGTGTTTTTTCCCAAATGAACCATCTTCGTTCCGGTATCTGCTTGCTGGTAGTTGTTCGTAACTGCTACACTGTAAAATTCGCCTATACTGTTGTCGCCTTTCAAAATACATGAAGGGTACTTCCAGGTCACTGCAGAACCGGTTTCCACCTGAGTCCAGCTGATTTTTGCATTGCGTTCACAAATCCCGCGCTTCGTTACAAAGTTGAAGACGCCGCCTTTCCCTTGCGCATCACCAGGATACCAGTTTTGCACGGTACTGTATTTGATTTCTGCGTCTTCCATCGCTACGAGTTCGACCACTGCTGCGTGCAATTGGTTCTCATCACGAGAAGGTGCGGTACAACCTTCAAGGTAACTTACGTACGAACCTTCATCTGCAATGACCAGCGTACGCTCAAATTGACCCGTGTTGGCTTCATTTATGCGGAAATACGTACTAAGCTCCATGGGGCAACGCACTCCTTTTGGGATGTAGCAGAACGATCCATCTGTAAAGACGGCACTGTTCAATGCGGCATAGAAATTATCGCGCTTTGGAATTACCGTCCCAAGGTGTTTACGTACCAGCTCTGGGTGTTCTTGAATGGCTTCACTCATCGAACAGAAAATGATTCCTTTTTCGGCAAGCGTTTTCTTAAAAGTCGTGGCTACAGAGACAGAATCTACGACCACGTCCATAGCAACACCCGATAAGCGCTTCTGCTCGTCAAGGCTGATACCCAAACGTTCAAACGTGCGCAACAATTCAGGGTCTACTTCATCGAGGCTCTCCAATTCTTTTTTCTGCTTCGGAGCACTGTAATAGGAAACTGCTTGGAAATCGGGTTTAGCGTAGGTAACGTTAGGCCAATCGGGCTCTTTCATTTCCAACCAAGTCTTGAAGGCATCCAACCGCCAATCCAGCATCCATTGCGGTTCGTTTTTCTTTTCACTGATCAACCGAATCACATCCTCGTTCAGTCCCGGGGGCAGGGTATCGCTTTCGATGTCCGTGGTGAACCCGTACTTATATTCGGTTGCGGTGATTTCATCTAGTATTTCGTCGCTCATAATAGGAATTTAAACGGCGAAGCTTTCTCCGCACCCGCAGGTGCGCGTCGCATTAGGGTTATTAAAACTGAATCCTTTTCCGTTGAGACCACCACTGTATTCCAAAGTAGTCCCAATGAGGTAAAGGAGCGATTTTTTCTCTACCACAACTTTAACACCGTTGTCTTCGTAGAGTTCTGTATTTTCCGGCATATCCGGGGTAAAATCCATTTTATAAGACAGTCCGGAACATCCGCCACTCTCCACGCCCACACTGATGTAGGTCTTACTCAATTGCTTGCCTTCTTCCTGCATGAGTGCAGCAAGTTGAGACTTCGCGTTATTCGATACTTTTACCATATTATTTAGAAACATTCTAAAGATGTGCGACAAAGTTACGTAATACGCACCTTTTTTCTTGTGTTCTGACCAATGAACACGATAACTTTGCCACATGTTCGATTCAAAAAACCCACAGCGCACGCCCATCAGTGATTTGGGCGAGTTTGGCCTCATTGGTCATTTAACGCAAGCCACTAAATTGAAACACGCCCACACCGCATTAGGAGTGGGGGATGATGCCGCTTTAATTGATGTAGGCACCCACTACCAGGCCATATCTACTGACCTTTTGGTGGAAGGGGTTCACTTTGATATGAGCTACATGCCTCTTAAGCATCTAGGTTATAAAAGCGTGGTTGTAAATCTGAGTGACATTTATGCAATGAATGGAACGCCGGAGCACATTACCGTGGGTTTGGCCGTTTCGAACAGATTTCCGGTCGAGGCCTTGGAAGAGATTTATGAAGGCATTCATTTAGCTTGTGAACGTTACAATGTAGATTTAGTAGGAGGCGATACCACCGCCTCGCGTTCGGGTCTGATGATTTCCGTAACGGCGGTAGGTCGTGTTGAGAAGCAGCATGTCGCAAAACGAAGCGGTGCAAAAAACAATGATCTCGTCGTCGTAAGTGGCGATCTAGGTGGCGCCTACATGGGGCTACAAATCTTGGAACGGGAAAAGCAGGTCTTCATAGAGAATCCAGAAATGCAGCCGGAACTGGGCGGACATGAATATATTTTGGAGCGTCAATTAAAACCTGAAGCGCGTAAGGACATCATTGAAATCCTTAAAGCACTAGACATTCAACCGACCTCGATGATTGACATTTCAGACGGTCTTAGCTCAGAAACCTTGCACCTTGCTGACTCAAGCGCGATGCAATACAATCTCTACGAAAGTAAAATTCCAATCGATCCATCCATTTACACCTTGTGCGAAGAGTTTAATTTGAATACGACTACTGTAGCTTTAAATGGTGGTGAAGATTATGAATTACTCTTTACCGTGCCGATCGAGGATCATGATAAAGTTTTAACGAATCCAAACCTAACGGTTATTGGTTACGTCAAAGAAGGAACGGGAGCAAACCTTATTACTCGAGACGATAAAGTCATTGGTTTGAAGGCGCAGGGATTTAATCATCACCAGGGAGAATAGTCACTTTTTATCCTAACATGATGACAAAAGGCAGTATTTAGCGAAACATCGCGTGGGCTGTTCCGATTGATACTTTGTTTCTAAAGCTTTGATTTTCAGTGTGAAAAAAGTAACTTACTAGTCCAAACCAACCTAGTTACCTTATCATGGAAGAAAAAATCTTCAATAACCTGCTGCACGGGTTTCCTTTCTATTTCCCTTTTTGGAGAGCACCGTTAGATGAAAAGCGCACTTTGACCGAGGCGCTGGCGACTAATAAAATTCAATCAATACCTGGATTTCAGCAATGTACTGCGGCGCAATCAGAGCAGATTTATACCAGAGTAAAACATCTTTTTGCCGTATACGCTTCAGGCGATCGCTCGCATTTGCAATGGAACGAATCCAAACAAGTAGTGCGCGCTTTTCCTAATTCATATAAAGAAGTCATGGGCATCACAACTCCCATACGAAGCTGGTTGCCTAAGCTTATTTAAGGCGTAGGGATGGGTAATACATGTCCCCACTGATCGGCAGAAAACCAAGCTTGCCGACCGTCACCTAGGGCTACATAAAGCCAACCTTCAGAAACGCTCACAAGTCTGCCAGCACTGCCTTCACTGAGCAGTAAGATTCGTTTTCCATTCGCATCAGGTGCACTGTATCCGTAACTGTTGTTACCGACCACGACTACCCCATCGCTTCGCGGTATGCTCACTTGCGCCGTGAGTAGGAATAGCAATCCAAAAGTGCTTAAAGCAAGCGGTAAGCGCCAACTCAAGGTTGGTTTTTTGAATTTTCTCCATAAGAGTAGAACCAATGCACCGGTCAAGAAAAGCCCAGCAATCCAGCCCCATTGTTCTGGACTAAGCAATGTTCTAAATTGGGTACTTAACCAATGCAGTAAGGGGGCATTTGGAGCAGGAAGCGCGTCGGTGAGTCGTGCGCCAAGCCATTCCAAATTATGCTGTATTTCCGCGTTACCAGGGTCAAATAATAGGGCTCTTTCAAACCACAATCGCGCTTCTCCAAATTCACCGAGACGCGTGCAGCAGTTTCCAATATTGTAAAACAATGCAGGGTCAGCATGACCTCCTTCTGCTAACGATTCAAAAAGTGACCGTGCCGATTCAAATTGGCCGTCTGCATACAATGCAGTCGCACTGTCACTTACTGTTGTTACAGTTGCTCCCATAGTGCGTTAAATTCGTTCAACCATTCTTCTTTTGAGCCCACCGCGCTTGGAGCGTAAAGGGCCAATTGTAATTTTTCGATCAGCGCATTTATGCGACCGCCAAGCTCCTCGCCAAAGGCTTCGCTCAAGGTCGATAGACTGATGTTCTCTTTAGCTATGCCCTTACGAACCAATTCGCCTTCTAGCACATTGAGCATTTTACCTACGGCCTCCGGATCGTTTGTTTTCCAAGCGGTATGAACTGTTTTTTTTACCTCAGCTCGCACAGCTTCTGGCGATTTTTTTCTGGTACTGAAGGAAACGAGCTGCAGCAGCCAACCCAACAATAATGCACCTAGGAGGAACCACAGCCACACCAGCGGATGCTCTCGCATATGAATACCTTCATCTACTTCTTGCAGATAACGTATGTCGCTATCGATGCTGCTTACTTCACGTTGTAGTTTAGTCGACGTGCCTTCTTCGGGCTGCGTGGCTTCCGATAATGCATCGCCGGTTACGGTGAGCGTCGTTTCTTCTAACGTAATGGTTTCGTATGCTCCCTTCCTCGTGTTGAAATACGTCCATTTCATTTCCGGAAGAATAAATTGGCCTTTGAACTGTGGAACCAATAAGTATTCAAATTCTTTATAACCTCGAACACCGCGTTCGCTGTAGCGTATTTTTTCGTTGAATTTAGGATCATAAAGGTCGAACCCTTGCGGTGGTATTAATTCAGGAACACTGATGGTATTGAAATTACCTGTGCCTTCAATCCGCAGTTTTAGTGTGATGGATTCGTCGCCATTCACGGAAGTGCGGCTCAACTCGCGGACCAATTCTAATTGGCCAACCGCACCCGAAAATCCCATAGGCTGAGGAGTCGGAAGTGGTTTAATTTTTACTGCGGGAATTTTGGCAGTAGCCACTTCTTGCTCCCAGCGCATCAAGGGCATGTTAAAGAAGTCTCTGCGACCGGTAGGCTTTTGAACTGCGCCTTTAATTTTCAATTCTTGGCCACCTAAAGTCCCCGGTTTATTGGGGATGATCAACCGTTTGTCAAAATCTAAAACAGTCGCAATTTTCGAACCAATACGTTCTCTTCTAGACTGTTGTTCAAAGTCTAATTGCTGCTGCAAGACGTTCTCGAAATTTGGTGTCTGCAGCATATTCAAATCCCTTACTTGCTCGTAGAGGGTAGCGGAAAAAACTAAGACTATGGGCTCTCCTACATAAACTTCTTTCCTTGAACTCAAAATGTCGACTTCAAACCCAACCGATTTTGTTGTCGTTTGGGTGCGTTTCCGTTTTACGCCTGCTTTGACTTGAATATTCAGAGCATTGCTTTGGTATCGTTTTCCTTTTGCTTCGAGTGTAGCTGGCCCAATGCTAAAGGACCCTTCTTCTTGCGCAACCAGCTGGTAGGTGAGTTCGCGCGAGAAGCTCATGGATCCGTTTATGATTTGTGTTTGTTTTGAACTGTACGGACCACTGACCACAATAAAGTGTTCGAAATTGGGCGGAATAAGTTCTCCGCCACGAGCATTACTGCTGAAAATTACTCGAAACGGTTCATCTAAACCTACAGACGTGCGAGAACTCCGCGCGGTCAGCTGCACCTCTTGCGCAAATAAACCCGTTACTAGAAGTATAAAGGCCCATAGCCAATGGTATTTACCAATCTTTCTCTCCACTCTGTTTTTTTCCTTTCGCTTTTTTAGCGGTCATTTTTTCTGCTGTTTTTTCTTCAGCACGTTGCACGGCTTCAAGCAGACCCTTGATTTGTTCTGGTGTCATCTTTGCCTTTACCTCGCCCCCTTCATTAGGCTCATTTTTTTCGCCTTCGCCCTCTTCATTTTTAGGCTCACCTTGATCGTTTTGCTCTTCATCTTGCTGTTGATCGCCCTGGTCATTTTCGCCTTGTTGCTGCTCTTGTTGCTCTTCTTTTTTACTTTCGTCGTCTTTAGGATTTTCCTCCTGTTGCTGGTCTTGATCGTTTTTAGGCTCCTCTTTATCCTCGTTTTCTTTGTCCTCTTCGTCGGACTGTTGCTCTTGGTTTTCCTCTTTTTCTTGTTCCTGCTGTTTCAGTTTTTCTAAAGCACGGTTGAGGTTGTAAACGGCATCTTTTTGGGCCGGATTCTTACGAAGGCTTTCCGTAAACGCACCAACGGCTTCTTTGTATTTTTCAGCAGCCATGAAGGCATTTCCAGCATTGTGGAAAGCGTCGCTCTGCAATATAGGTTCTTCCGTATTCTGAGCCGATTTTAATAAAACATTTGCTGCTTGTTCCGCCTCACCAGCAGCCATTAAAGTGCTGCCTAAATTGTACAAAGGTTCAAAGGCATCGGGTACTGCTGTAGCCGCTTCTGCATAAGCTTGTGCGGCACTGCTTAAATCGCCTTCTTCAAACTTTTGGTTTCCCTCTCGTACACGCTTTCCATAATCGTGTTTGGTCCAGTGCTCGGTATCTGCTGCAACTAGAGAGTCCGCTTCTTGTGCATGTACTAAAGGGTTAAAACCCAACAATAGAAATGCCACCAATGTACCCTTAACTGCACGCCCAGTGTGTGCTGGGAGCAACAAGTAAAGTGCTAAAAAAAGTAGGGCAGGAAAGAGAAACCACTGGTATTGACTCTCGTAATTTAAGGCAACCTCTTCGTTAATATCGGCTTTATCTCCACCGGAAATGAAGTCTTGAATGGCCTTCAAAGTAGGGTCTGTATTGTTGCCATCTACCACTGCAGCATTCAACGAACGTCCAATACTGCTCAGTTTCTCTATATCACGTTTGGTAATAACGACTTCACCGTTTTTATCTTTCTTATAGGTGGTTCCACGAGAGGTTCTGTTCATAGGTATGGGTCCGCCGGAAGAAGTGCCTAAGCCTACGAGCATCGTTTGAATGGGTAGAGCCGCCTCCGAACTTCCTTCGACTACATCTTCATGATCTTCACCATCGGTAAGTACAATAACGAAACGTCCGGCTGGAGATGCGGGATTGAAGTAATCGGTAGCATAATCTAATGCAGCGGCGAGGTTGGTTCCTTGAGCCGGTACCGCATCTGGGCTGGCTGCACGTAAGGCCATTTTCGCTGCGGCATAATCCGTAGTTATGGGAAGTGCAGGATAGGCACTTCCTGCATAGGCGATGATACCTACACGGTCACCCCCTAATTGGTCCACGGTTCTAGAAATAAGCAGTTTTGCTTTTTCCAAACGAGACGGTGTTAGATCTTCCGCAAGCATGGAACGGCTCACATCAAGGGCGAAAACCACATCGGCCCCTTGCCGTTTCACTTGCTGGGTTTGCCCACTCATCTGAAGGTTTGCCAGGCTCAAGCAGAGGAAGGCAACAGCAAGTGCCAGCAATGTATACCGGGTGTAAAAACGCGCTGCACTGAGCGACGCTGCGGTACGTCCGGGCGAGTCATTTAGGCCAAGAATTTCCCACGCCTTGTGGCGCCAGCGTTGGAAAAGGACGGCTGAAATGACTACTGCGAGGAGCAGTAGAGGAGCAGCGTAAAGCCATTCAGTATGTTGCCATTTAAACTCCATTAAAAGGCGGTTTTTAGGAAGATAAAATTCAGAAGCAGTTCGAGGGCGATGCAGGCTAAGGCTAAGTACAAGAACACTGCAAAATGCTCGGTGTAACGGTAAAATTCGAACCCTTCAATCTCACTTTTTTCTAACTGGTCAATGCTCTCGTAGATCGCTGCCAAACTTTTATTATCCGTAGCACGGAAGTATTGTCCTCCAGTAGTGCTGGCAATGCGCTGAAGTAGCTCTTCATCAATAGTTACCGGCCGTGGTTGGTAGATCAAATTCCCCCTTGGGTCTTTCATCACGGGGGTAGAAGCCATGCCGTTTGTACCCAGACCTATGGTGTACACCTTGATATCAAGACTTGCAGCCAATTCTGCTGCCTGAACAGGATCTACTAAACCGCCGTTGTTCTCACCATCGGTCAATAAAATAATGACTTTACTCTTTGCAGTGCTTTCGACTAAACGATTCACTGCAGTACTCAATCCCATTCCAATGGCGGTTCCACCTTCAAGCATTTCGTGATGCAGCGTTCCTATTTGTTGGCTCAATAAACTTTGATCCGTCGTGAGCGGCACCGGGCTGTACGCTTCTCCTGCATATATAACAAGACCTAGACGGTCCATGGAGCGTTGCGTTACAAAATCGGTCGCTACTTTTTTTAAGGCTTCCAACCTGTTTGGTTTTAGGTCCCGCGCCAACATTGAAGTACTGATATCAAGGGCCATCATTAAATCAACACCTAAATTTTGACTGGGCTGCTGAAACATTTTGCTGCTTTGAGGACGTGCTAATGCTACAAAAACGAGCGCAAAAGCCAACCAGCTGAGTCCT
This sequence comes from Schleiferiaceae bacterium, assembly GCA_022426185.1. Lineage (GTDB taxonomy): Bacteria > Bacteroidota > Bacteroidia > Flavobacteriales > Schleiferiaceae > UBA10364. Next base: position 7,449 of record JAKMEB010000031.1, on the reverse strand, counting down.
CCACTTGCTGCGCGAAAAGTCCCCAGCGTACTGGCAGGGAGCTGTTGATTGGAGCTGAAGGTGTAGGCGTTAAAACGACGTTTACGGCGTAGGTATAATCCTACCCATCCAAGAGGAAGGGCCACCAAGCCTAGAAGCCAGAGCGGCTGTGCAAAGTCCCAATTAAACATCTTGCTCGGTTTTAAAATCCGTAATCAACGCTGCTGCTTTATCTAAACAGTCGTAGTGAACGTCGACATCCCAACTTCCCTTGGCAAATTTGACGTGATCGGCACGGGTTAAGATAAACTGGTACGATTCAATCTGGGCTGCCGTCCATTTTTGATAGAGTAAGCGCACGCTTTCAGACGTCGTTTGCTCTGCAAGGGGGAGTCCAGTACTGTGGGTTAAATATGTACGTACTACATCGCCAAGGGATACATAAAACCCTTTCATATCGGATTCCCATAAGGCAGCGGTTCGAAGAGCCGCAATGGCCTCTATGGCCTCTTTGTAATAATCTGGTTCGGGTGCTAAAGGTGCTACTGGCGCCTTTTTTGGTCTTTTTAGGTAACGCCATATGAGGTAGCCCAATAAGAGCAATGCGACCCCAATAGCGATCCAGTACCAATAGGCTTCCAGCCACCATATGATGTTGAACGGGACGTCAGCTAATGGACGTGCTTCGGCTTTTTCAACGCCGTCTTGAGCGGGTAAAAATCTCGCCAGGACTGTATCGGCAGGAGTGGTATAAACAGCTGTTGTATTGACCGCCTGTACCGTTGGAACTACTAATGCACCGGTATCCGTCAATAAATAGGTAAACGTTGCGGTATGTAAAAGATCCGTAGTATCGTAGGTTGTTGAAACCAACACAAAGGCGTTGGCACTGTCCACCGGCATAAGTTCTAACCCGGCATCCGCAGGCCAAGTTATTTTGTGTGCGATTAGGCCGCCTACAATTTGCACATTGGTATCCACGCGTGAATTCAAGACGGCGGTATCTAGTACTGTGCCTTCTTGCGCAAAGCTGGGTGTGCACAAAAACAGACTTAAAAGCACGAATAACATTGGTTTCATCGCGCTTTATTTTTTAAAAATTGGAGCAATGGCGGGACAAAATCTTGGCGGTCATCGAGCGAAATATAGCCTGCGCCTGTACTTCGCGTAAAGTTTTTAAGAAATGTACTGTACTGCTCGTGTCTTTGCTGAAGTGCTTCACGGAACTTACTTCCGCCCGAACGAACCCATTGAACACGACCGGTTTCAGCATCAGCTAGTGGCACCAAGCCGACTTTTGGTAACGCCACTTCCTTTTCGTTGAACGTATTTACGGCGCACAAATCAAATCGTTTCGCAGCTATTTTAAAGTTGCGGTCGGGTGCGCTGTCGAGATAATCACTCAATACGAATACTATGCTGTGTCTTTTTTGAACTTTTAACAGGTGAGCCAATGCACCTTCTACGTCTGTCCCTGGTGTGTTGGCTTCGGTTTCGAGTATGCTCTTAATGATGCGCATCACATGAAGTTTCCCTTTCTTGGGAGGGATGACTTTCTCTACTTTACCATTAAATAAAATGAGGCCAATTTTATCGTTGTTCCCCATAGCACTAAAAGCCAATGTCGCTGCGATTTCAGTAATCATATCGCGTTTGGAGCGCGCGTCCGTTCCAAAATTGGTAGAGCCGCTGATGTCGATCAGAAGGAAAAGAGTCAATTCACGCTCTTCCTCAAAGACCTTGATGTACGGACTGCGTTTGCGCGCCGTAACATTCCAATCAATGCTTCTCACATCATCGCCACTCTGGTAGGGACGCACCTCCGCAAAGCTCATACCACGCCCTTTAAACGAACTTTGGTATTCGCCTGAAAAAAGTTGGTCGCTCAACCGGCGCGTTTTGATTTCAATGCGCCTGACTTTTTGCAAGAGTGCTACTGCATCCACAGGTTTAAGGAACCATTAAGGTGTTTAAGATTTCCGTGACTATAAATTCCGAGCTCAGCTCTTCCGCCTCCGCTTCGTAGGTAAGACCTATTCTATGGCGCAAAACTGCGGGTGCAACAGCACGTACATCATCGGGAGTCACAAACCCTCTATGACGCAAAAACGCATGACATTTTGCCGCCTTCGCTAAAGCAATGGAGCCGCGTGGTGAAGCACCAAAACTGATTTTATTACGAAGAGCCCCCATTTGATATTTCTCAGGTTCGCGAGTGGCGAACACAATATCTAAAATGTAGTTTTCAATTTTTTCATCCATGTAGATGCGCTCAATAAAGCCTCGTGCACGCACGATTTGCTCTAGACTGACTACTGCGCGAAGTTCCGCGGTTTCACCACTCATTTGTTTGCGCATGATATCGAGTTCGTCCTGTTTCGTTGGGTAGCCTAACGAAACTTTTAAGAGAAATCGGTCCATTTGCGCTTCCGGAAGTGGATAAGTCCCCTCCTGTTCAACAGGATTCTGCGTGGCCATAACAAGGAACGGCTTTGGAAGCGGATAGCTTTCTTCCCCTAGGGTCACCTGACGTTCTTGCATGGCCTCAAGCAGCGCACTTTGAACTTTCGCCGGTGCACGATTGATTTCATCTGCCAAAACGAAATTGCTGAAAATGGGACCTTGCTTGGTTTCGAACGCATGATTCTTCATATTGTAAATCTGCGTACCAATGACATCGGAGGGTAGTAAATCTGGCGTGAACTGAACCCTTGAAAAACTTCCTCCAAGCGTTTTACTCAGGCTATTTATGGCAAGGGTCTTTGCCAGTCCTGGAACACCTTCAAGAAGGATGTGGCCGTTCGCGAGCAGACCAATAAGCAGGCCTTCGACCATACCGTTCTGCCCCACAATAACCTTGCGTAATTCACTTTGTATGAGATCTATAAAAGCGCTCTCATTTTTAATTTCTTCGTTTAATGCGACTATATCTGGTGCACCTTCCATAGGTTGTGTTTTTTAATGCTGTTCAAAAGAATACAATGCTGCGAAATTGAGCCGTTAAAAGAGGGTTAAAATGGACTAGAATTCAGCTATTCGGTCAATTTAATGAGTTCTCCATCTACAATACCGAAATAGGTACCTGGAACTTTGAGCGCGTGCTGGCCAGTAAAGGTTCCAAAAGCTGGAAGAACGCAAAGCCAATCATTCCAAAAGAAGGCTTTAATTCTGGCGCGCGAGCGTCCTCTTCCGCGTAAAGCAACACCTGGATGCAAGTGTCCGCATACCAGAAAAATGTCTTCTGTAAGATTAGGAAACCGCTCCTGTGCATTTGCTCGTGAGAATGGGGTGTCTGTCTCAAAATCTGCACCCGGCGGTTCATGTAAGAAATGAAGTTTCCCTATCGTCCATTCATTCACTACGTTAAGTTGCTCCCATTCAGGAAGATCAAAATCATGATTTCCTTTAACCACAATAAAGGTGTGTTTCGGGTACTTTAAAAGCAGTGATTGGAGCGAGCGAGTTTCTTTGTTTTGAAGCCCGTGAAAGACATCACCTAAGAACAAGACAGTGGATTCTGGATGCGTATCAAAAGCGTTGATCAATTGCTTCAAATTCTTTTCATGCAGTCCCTGTGGGGTAGGTATGCCGGCTTTTCTGAAGACTCCTGATTTACCCAAATGAACGTCGGCAATCAATAGGGTATTGTGTTCTGGTAAAAAAGCAGAGCCGTCACTGTTTAAGCGCAGCTGCGAACCACCGAAGCGTACCTCAGTTGTTTGCATCTCTATTTGAAAACGCTGCGTTGAAAAACGAAGAGTAGCCCTACGCCCGTTGAGATAGAGACATCTGCTATATTGAAGATGGGCCGGAAAAACGTGAAAAATTCGCCGCCCCAGATGGGAACCCATTGCGGTAATTCACTAGCGTATAGTGGGAAGTACAGCATATCTACGACACGGCCCTGAAGCATAGGAGCGTAACCGCCCGATTCGGGAAGAAAGGTGGCAACCTTACCCAAGGACTCCGAAAAAACGACGCCGTAATACAGGGAGTCTAATACGTTACCGATCGCGCCGGCCAGTATTAGACTAATGCCCCAAGTCGCCACATTCGTTGCTCCAGATTTAATGGTGCTGCGCAACCACCATATGATTCCGCCGATGGCAGCGAGTCGAAATATAGTGAGGGCCAATTTACCAGCAACGCCTCCCCACTCCAGCCCAAAAGCCATCCCTGGATTTTCAGTAAAATGAATATAAAACCATGGAGTAATCTCGTGACTCTCCCCCAAATACATAGTGGATTTCACCCACAATTTGGTGGCCTGATCAATAAAGAGTACCCCTAAAACTATGAATAGTGCTTTTCTCAACGCTGATTTAGTTTCGCTTCCATGCTCAAAGTGGCATGTGGAACCAATTTCAATCGTTCTGCATCAATCAATTTGCCTGTTACGCGACAAATACCATAGGTTTTGTTTTCAATACGTACCAAAGCATTCTTAAGATCGCGTATAAACTTTTCTTGACGCGTCGCTAACTGCGAATTTCGCTCCTTGCTCATCACCGAAGAACCTTCTTCAAACGACTTAAACTGTGGAGAAGTATCGTCTGTTCCATTGCTTTTATCATTTGCGAATTGCTCACGAAGTAAATCCAAATCTTGCTCCGCTTTTTCAACCTTCTTTAAGATGATTGCTTTGAAATCAGCAAGTTCCGCGTCACTAAATTTTGTTTTATTTTCTTCAGCCATAGTTGGTTGCATTTAAAATGATTGCCCTCTGGGCTACGAGGAGGTCGAAAATAAACTATTTCTTTAAAATAGAAACATTAATTTTTTCCCCTTCTATTTCGACGATTTCACCTGCATTGCTGCCAAAAGAGATGGAGTCTGCGAGGACCTCGTCTTTGATATACGCGATAAAGGGTGAAATGCCCAATTCTAAGGAATCGGACCCGTTAATATGTACATCAATTCTGTCAGTTACATCTAAACCTGTTGATTTTCGTAGATTTTGTAAGCGATTAACCATTTCACGAGCCAATCCTTCATTGCGAAGAGCATCCGTTAGTGCTGCATCTAAAGCTACAGTCAAACCATCACTGGTAGCTACTAACATTCCGGGGATATCTTCGGTCACGACTTCCGCATCTGCCAGATCAACCCGCACGGTTTGGCCTTGATCCTCGAATTCTACATAACCTTGACCCTCAAAGGCATCTATAGCCGCAGAGTCCATGCCTTCAAAGTAAGCTTTTACGGCCTTCATATGCCTTCCGACTTTGGGACCCAATGCTTTGAAGTTGGGCTTCACTTTTTTCACAAACACTCCCGCATCAGGTGTAATGACTTCAAGGGCTTTTACATTCACCTCCGCGAGCAGTAGGGATTGAATGCTTTCCAGTAAGTCTTTATCACCATCGTTCAATGCCGGAACCAATATGCGAGCGAGCGGCTGTCGTACTTTGAGGTTTTCTTTCTTTCGAATAGAGAGTACCATCGAAGTTAATTGACGAGCAAGGTTGATTTTTTTCTCTAAAGGCGCATTAACAGCCTGTGCGTTTACTGAAGGGAAGTCTGTAAGATGCACACTGGTTTCGCCGCTTTTGATAATTCCATTATAGAGATCCGTGTACAATTGGTCTGCATAGAACGGTGCGAGCGGCGCCATGAGTCGACTCAACGTTTCTAAACACGTCCAAAGCGTCTGATAGGCACTTATTTTATCTGCTTCATACGCGCCTTTCCAGAAGCGACGTCTGCCTAAGCGAACGTACCAATTCGAAAGTTTTTCCGTAGTAAATTCTTGAACAGGTCGGAACGCACGGGTGGGTTCAAAGGCTTCCATACCATCTTCTACTTTCGCAATGAGACTGTGCAGTTCAGATAAAATCCACTGGTCCATTTCTGGGCGTTCATGAATAGGTATTTCAGCCTCTTCATAACGAAAACCGTCTACGTTTGCATATAGGGCAAAGAAAGCATAGGTGTTGTGCAAGGTGCCGAAGAACTTGCGACGGACCTCCTGCAATCCTTCCATATCGAAGCGCAGGTTATCCCAAGGTGCAGCATTGGTTAATAAGTACCAACGCAGTGCATCCGCTCCATATTCGTCCATTGTGGTAAACGGGTCTACGGCGTTGCCTAAACGTTTCGACATCTTCATCCCGTTCTTATCCAAGACCAGGCCGTTAGAGATGACATTTTTATAGGCTACCTTATCAAAAACCATTGATGAAATGGCGTGCAGGGTAAAGAACCATCCGCGCGTTTGATCTACTCCTTCAGCAATAAAATTAGCAGGATACGCGCCTCCATCGTCCACTTTTTCTTTGTTTTCGAAGGGGTAATGCCATTGTGCATAGGGCATAGACCCACTATCAAACCATACGTCGATCAGGTCACTTTCGCGCTTCATGGCCTTGCCTGAAGGGCTCACCAGCACAACAGTGTCCATGATGTGACGGTGCAAATCTATTTTAGCGTAATTCTCGTCGCTCATGTCCATTGGATCAAAATCGCCCATTGGATTTTCGCTCATGAAACCGGCGGCAATCGCTTTTTCAATTTCATTTTTCAGTTCCGCAGCACTTTCGATGCATAAATGTTCGTCACCTTCCTCCGTGCTCCATATGGGCAACGGGATTCCCCAGAAACGAGAACGGCTGAGGTTCCAGTCGTTGAGGTTTTCCAACCAATTCCCAAAGCGTCCAGTACCCGTGGAAGCCGGTTTCCAATTGATTGTTTTGTTCAACGCAATCATCTGGTCTTTTTTGTCGGTAGACTTTATGAACCAGCTGTCTAATGGATAGTATAAGACAGGTTTATCTGTACGCCAGCAATGTGGATAGCTGTGTTCGTACTTCTCAATCTTGAACGCTTTATTTTCAATTTTCAATTTCAAAGCAATACGCTCATCCACGCTGAGGTAGGCTTTAAGCTCAGGTATAATGGGTTTCAACAAGGTTTGTTGCTGAGCCAATTCTACCGCTTTCTCTTCCTCGGTGAGGTATTCCGCTTTGATGTATTCTTCTCCGAAGCCAAAGACAGCATCTGCCATTTCAGGACGGAACTTACCTCTTAAATCTACCAACGGGACGAGGTTTCCTTGTTCGTCTTTAACCAATAAGGGGGGTACACCTGCATCTGCTGCAACTTTTGCATCATCTGCACCAAAGGTGGGTGCGGTATGTACAATCCCCGTTCCGTCTTCGGTGGTTACAAAATCTCCAGGAATAATACGGAAAGCGTCTTCAGGGCGCTCATTAGGTAGTGCGTACGGCATAAGCTGCTCGTATTTCAAGCCCACTAAATCTGTACCCGTAACGGTTTTCTCGATCTGGTACGGAATCTTTTTTGCACCTGCTTCGTAGGCAGCCGTATCTCCCTCCACGAATTTTTTGCCAAAGAGTTTCCCCAAAAGTGGCGTGGCAGCAATAATGCTCACCGGTTCGTGCGTGTATTGATTAAAGGTGTGTACTAAACTGTATTCTATTTTGGGACCTACAGTTAGGGCCGTATTTGATG
>JAKMEB010000096.1 GCA_022426185.1 Schleiferiaceae bacterium | reverse complement strand
CCGCTAGACATGCGCCTGTGACTAATCCTACGTATCCTGTTCCTACTACCGTAATTTTCATAATTGAATGGCTGGGTTCCTTAATTTCACTCTTGTAACGGAATGAGTGCCCTAAAATTACATTATTACGAACGACCAATTGCCCTTACCTTGCAGTTAGATTACCACGTATGAAAAAAGTTGTTCAATTTTCGCTGCTTTTTGCCAGCATCTGCCTCTTTTCGTCACCCGCTTGGGGCCAATTGACTACAAAGGACAGTTTGCGTACCGTCCAGTTGTGGGGGCTGTCACCAGCTTTCTATCTGCCAGTGGCCGATCTTGCAGATCGGTATGAGCCCTTTGCCGCAGTGACGGTATCCTATCAGCGAAAGAATAAAAAAAACCAATTCTACGGGCTAGATTTCGATGCGTTTTACGGCACCTCAGTGAAAAATACCGATGCGATTTTTGGTGGTTTGACCGATGAAATCGGTAATTACATTGGCGTAAATGGAGAATTTGCCATAATGAACGCAGGCCTTAGCGGTGCGCAAATCAGTTTGAATACGGGTCGAATCTTTAAGCCGCATTACAACCCCAATTCTGGTTGGATGGTGCTCCAAGGATTTGGACTTCAGCAGACTAAAATTAGTGTACGAAACGAACGCGGAAATTTTCCGCAATTGCTACCTCCTATGATCTACGGCTACGACCGTCTGCACCGCGGGATCGCCTCAAAAACCTCTTTACGCTATTTGCGTCTCGACAATGACGAGCGCATCAATTTTATGTTGGGAATGACCATTAATACCGCAGTGACCAGAAGTGTTCGTGGTTTTAATGTAGATACTGGATTGGAAGATTCAGCGTTAAAATTAGACTTGAGTGTTGGACTCAACTTCACCTGGTTACTGCCCGTCTATGCAAAACAAGAAAGCTTCTTTTTGACCGATTAATGGTACTCTATCCTTTTTTCTCCGAACTCGTCTTTCGCATGGCGCGAATTTTCGCACCCTCAAAGAGCTGGTTGGGAACAGTTGGAGCTGATAAGGCTTGGAAACAAAAGGAACCGCTTAAAGCCAAAGTCGTTTGGATGCATTGCGCTTCCCTGGGTGAGTTCGAAATGGGCAAACCCATCTTGGAGGGATTCCTGGACAACAATCCACAATGGTCCGGTGTAGTAACCTTCTTCAGCCCCTCAGGGTATGAGCCGCGTAGGAATTATCACCGCGCTACAGTGCATTATTTGCCCGTCGATGCGCCTTCGCAGGTGAGGAAATGGTTGGACTATTGCAATCCCTCGTTAGCAGTATTTGTACGCTACGATCTGTGGCCTAATCATATTGCGGGATTAAAGAGATCCAATGTTCCAACGGTGGTCATAGGTATGAGTGCACTCAGACCCCCCTGGTATTTAAGTCCCATGCTTCCTTTTATTCGCGGCACATTTAAATCGGCTGTAAGTACTTGGGGAATGGTGGACCAGAGGGATGCTGCAACGATGAGTGCTGCGGGTGTTCATTCGGTGGTTTTGGGTAACCCTAAATACGATTATGCGTCTACTTTAATGAATATCGAGCTGCCTGAAAAATTTGAGCGCTGGAGTGCCGCACAAGAAAAGCCCATTTTAGTGGTCGGCAGCGCGCATGAAATGGATGCGGTCGTTTTGGCACAGGCGAATCACAGTGCGTATTCTGTTTGGATCGTGCCGCATGATCTAAAAGAGGCTTCTAAATTATCCGATGCATTTAATGGTAAGGTCAGTGATTCTTTAAAAGATGAACCTCAATCAACTAATGTGCTCCTCATTCCTGAATTTGGTGTTTTACGCAGCTTGTACATGCTGGCAGATGCCGTTATCGTAGGCGGGGGCTTTGGTAAAGCAACGCACAACGTGCTGGAAGCTACTGTACAGGGGAAGGTTGTGGCATGCGGTCCGCATTGGCAGAAAATCCCTGAAAATGAATCTTTGATTTCCGGGGGATTGTTGGTTCCTGGTGCACATCATACCGATTGGACATCGTATCTCGTAAGAGCCCGTCAAGGGGATTATATTCAGAAAGAAA
>JAKMEB010000082.1 GCA_022426185.1 Schleiferiaceae bacterium | reverse complement strand
CATCAACGCTTTGGCTGTTGCGTGAAACCCTTGACATGCATGCGGCAAAGCCTACTCCAAAATTAGGATGCAAGCGCTTGTAGGCCCAAATGGCGATTGGGTTTGTAAAGAGCTTTTTTAACGCTTTGTATTTACGATCGCCAGGACCTAAACCATCTCCGTGTGCGAGGTAAAAAGAAGTCGTTCCGTCGTTTGGCGACCACTTTAGCGGTCCGTGATGAACGGTTGCGCCCAGCTCTTCCTCCAGATAGTTTCCCATCCATAGGTCGTGATTCCCAACGAAGATATCGAGCTTGAGACCAGCATCTACCATGAGCGCCAATTGCCCTAAAACGCGGGTATGACCCCTTGGAACAACGTGTTTGTATTCGAACCAGTAGTCAAAAAGATCGCCAACGATAAAGAGTTGTTTGCAGTCTGTTTCAATGTGTTTTAAAAAAGACACTAGGATGCGTTCACGCTCCTGACTTTCACGAACTGAAGGTGCTCCTAAATGGACGTCTGATATGAAATAAGTATGCCTGTTCACTTAAGCTAAGGTAGGTTATTTCTAGGATTCTACTGTCTTTCGCAGTTGGTGTTTAAATATTATTTAGCTTTGCCTAAAATAAAAAATAGCCAAAGTGAAAACCCACACGGAAAGCGAAGAAAATTACATTAAAGCGCTCTACCATCTCGGAGGTGATCAACCGGTGAGTAATGGCGACCTTGCACAGCGCATCGGTGCGAAAGGTTCCTCTGTGACCCAAGCGGTAAAACGACTGGGTCAAAAAGACTTAGTAGACGTTGTCCCTTACAAAGGCGTTCAACTGACTGCTGAAGGCGTGCGTCTTGCTAAGGCGATTTTGCGCAAGCACCGCTTGTGGGAGACTTTCTTGGTAGATAAGCTGGGGTTTGGCTGGGAAGAGGTACACCCGCTTGCGGAACAGTTGGAGCACATTCAAAGTGAAGAACTGGTCGATCGCTTGTTCCAATTTTTAGGCAGTCCAAAACACGATCCACACGGGGACCCCATCCCTGAGCGCGACGGTCAAATGCCGCCAGTTTTAGGCCAGCCTGTTGGCGCATTTGTTACCGGAAATGAGATTCGTATTGTTCGTGTAGAAGATGCCGGTACTGAATTTTTTGATCAATTAGATACAATGAACATCAATTTAGGCAACACCTATATGGTCCAAGCGACTTCAGCGTTTGACGCGAGTGTCCAATTGTCTTCAACATCAGGTTCTTTCTGGCTTAGCAAAGACATGTGTGCCAACATTTATGCCATTCGATTATGAGAAAACTAGTTCTATTTACTACTCTGGTATTAACCTTATCGTGCTCCAAAGCACCGTCAATAGATGTTTTGTGTACTACTTCTGTGGTGGCAGATGCCGCCAGACAATTGCTCCCGGACGATATTGTGGTTGAAGCGCTTATGCAATCCAACATTGACCCGCACAGCTATAAGCCCGTGGAGAGCGATGTTGCCAAGCTCAGTAATGCGGGTCTGATCCTACACAATGGTCTCCACCTTGAAGGAAAGATGACTGATATTTTGGACAAATTGGGAGAACAAAAACCGGTTCATGCGATGAGTAGCGCTTTAAGAATGCACGAGCTTATCGAGGTGGGGCCAAACACGTACGACCCGCATATATGGTTCGATCTTCAGCTGTGGGAGCGTTGTGTAGGCAAACTCTCTTTTTTCTTAATCGATCAGTTTCCTGAGCACACCGAAGCTATTGAAGAAAATGCGATGAATTATTACAAGGCACTGCTTACGGCACATAACGAGATGACCGTGGCAATCAATGTGGTACCCGATTCTATGCGTGCCATGGTCACCGCGCATGATGCCTTCTCTTACTTCGGCCGTGCCTACGGTATTGAAGTACATGGCTTGCAAGGAATTAGCACTGCGGCCGAATTTGGAATTAAGGACATGACAGAATCTGCACAATTCATATTAGACCGCGGTCTTTCAACCGTTTTTATTGAAACTTCTGTAAATGCAAAAAGCATCGAAGCACTTCAAGAAGCAGTGGCGCAAAAAGGCGGCGAGGTGCGCATTGGAGAGGCGCTATACAGTGACGCATTAGGCGAAAAAGGCACGCCGGAAGCTACTTTGATTGGCGCCTTTAAGCACAATACCGCACAGCTATTAAAATCATTCAACTAATGGAAAAGAGCATTGAAGTACACAATCTCACGGTCAGCTACCACAGCAAACCAGTGCTTTGGGATGTTGATTTTGAATTGCCTAAGGGTAAGATTATCGGTGTTGTAGGACCCAACGGTTCTGGAAAAACCACCATGCTCAAAACCGTTATGGGCTTGATGAAACCGGATAGCGGCTATACAGAAATATATGGCCAACCCTTAGATAAAGTCCGTGAACGCGTGAGTTATGTGCCACAGCGTGAAAGCGTGGATTGGGACTTTCCAGCAGATGTCATGGACGTGGTGTTAATGGGCCGATACCGCAAAAACAACTTGTTCAAGCGCATCACCAAAGAGGACCGTAGAATAGCGACGGAAGCCTTAGAAAAAGTAAATCTTTTGGAATTTGCTGATCGGCAAATCTCCCAGCTTTCAGGCGGCCAGCAGCAGCGTGTATTTATCGCGCGATCGCTGGCACAACAAGCGGACATTTACCTCATGGACGAACCTTTTGTAGGGGTAGATGCAGCGACAGAAGACGCGATATTAAAGTTGCTTCGTGATATGAAAAACGAGGGCAAAACGGTAGTGATTGTGCACCATGACCTGCAGACAGCTAATGAATATTTTGACTGGATTGTATTGTTAAACACACGTTTAGTTGCAGCAGGTCCCAAGGAGGAAGTTTTTACAAAAGAATTATTGCAAGAGGCTTACGGTGGTAGATTAACCGTTCTCTCTAAACTAGGCGATCTTATTTCCGATACGGAATTTCCGCTTCGTGAACCGGACTTTAAAGAAGACCAACCGAAAGGGTAATGTTTGATCCTGTTTTCATAAAAGTACTATTAGGTACCCTGCTGTTGGCGGCTTCGTCCTCTGTGGTTGGTGCTTTTAGTTTTTTGAAAGGAGAGAGCTTAGTGGGCGATGCCATTGCGCATGCACTGCTTCCAGGAGTGGTCCTTGCCTTTATAATTGGTGACGGACGCAACCCGTTCGCATTAATTTTTGGCGCGTTACTCGCGGGACTCACCGCTCATTACGGTATAAGTTATTTAGAACAACGCACTAAGCTGAAAGGTGATACAGCCATTAGCCTAGTACTCTCGACGTTTTTCGGTTTCGGAATCATGTTGCTTTCCGCGGTTCAGCGCACGGGGCATGGCCAACAAGCTGGGTTAGAACGATTCCTTTTGGGTAAAGCTGCCGCCATTACGCTCTCCGATTTATATGTTTTTGCAGCCCTTGCGTTGCTGTTATTAGCCAGCGTCGCACTCTTCTATAAAGGGTTTCAATTAATGACGTTTAATGAAGATTTTGCTGCTGCTATAGGCCTCCCTATTCAATGGATTCGATTTGTGTTCACCGTGCTAACGGTACTTGCGGTTACGGTAGGAATTCAATCTGTCGGTGTTGTGTTGATGGCTGCTTTACTAATCACTCCTGCTGCTGCTGCACGTTCCTGGACCTCTTCCCTTCGTTTGATGCTTGTGCTTTCCGCAGCTTTTGCTGCAACATCCGCGGTATTAGGAACAGTGGTAAGCGCTAGTTTACCTAAAATGCCAACGGGCCCATGGATTGTGCTGGCGCTGGGCGGCATCGCCTTTGTTTCGCTGCTTTTTGCTCCTGAAAACGGATGGCTCTCTCGCAGAAAACGGGCAAAAGGAAATCAATTAAAAACCCAGCGAGAAAATCTTTTGAAACTGCTCTATGGTGCCGAAGAAAGAGAAGGGCGTACCGTCGCAATGACCTCTGAAACCATAGTTGGGATAAGACGTCAGCATCTCGATGGTTTGCATAAAACGCTGCGGTCGCTGAAAAAAGAGTATTTACTGGTGGAGCGCGAAGATGGTTTTGCACTAACTGAAAAAGGCCGAACGGAGGGTCGCCGAGTGGTTCGTCTGCACCGCTTGTGGGAGCTATACCTCACCGAGCGATTAGGCATGGCCGCAGACCACATCCACCCGCAGGCCGAAACCATGGAACACATCATTACCCCTGAAATAGAAGCATTAATAGTTAAAGAATTGGGGAATCCAGAATTGGACCCTCACCAAAGTCCTATCCCATATGAAGAAGATTAGTATAGTAATTTTAATGGCCTCATCGTTTTGGGGCATGGCGCAGGAGCGTCCGGAATTAGAAGAGATTGTCGATCCGGCAGGTCCACATACGCCAGTTATTTTAATGCCCTCAATCGCGACCGATCGTCCGGACATTACCGAAAGTGCTCAGATTACCCCAGTAGGTTGGTTTCAGTACGAAGGGGGGTATCAGTATTCGCACGGTGAAGAGTCTTTACCAGGCGGCTCTATCACTGATAGGCATCAATTTGAAAAGGTCGTTAGATTTGGAATTAATCAGCGATTTGAGGTGAGAGCGGTTATCAATGCAAATACCGAACGTATAGCTCAACAGTCAACCTGGATTAACCCGATTCAGCGAATAACGGGCATAAGCCCGGTAACGTTTGGCTTTAAGTACAATCTGATCAAAGAATCCGATGTGTTGCCACAGACTACTTGGTTGAGTCATATCACTTTGCCGTGGATCGCAGGAGGGGACTATCGCGCACCGAGCCAGGGCAATGTAGTCTTCCATGAGCAACGCTTGATGCTGGAGAAAGGGTTGACCTCAAGATTGGGCATTGCTAGTAATATTGGAATTTCTGGCGGCATGAGCGGCTCAAACGGCTTTGTGGATGGAGGGATGTTCTCATTGGCTTTGGGCTATGATCTAGGAAAGGATTTTGGGGTATATGTTGAATATTTCAGCAATTGGCAGGTCCAAGGCCAGCAGTTGTTTGGTACTCCTTATTTTGACGGCGGGTTTACGAAGTTGTTGTCCAACGATCTTCAACTCGACGTATACGCAGGGTTCGACCTCAGTCCGTATGTTACCACTCAATTAAATACCAGCGGTCTTTTCTTCGGTACCGGCGTAAGCTATAGGCTTCCACTAGCCCAACATTTGCGTTAATGAGCCCAACCCTTGCTATAGCATTAACCGCGTCTTTTACTGCAGTATCCTGTGCTTTGCTTGGCACTTTTCTGGTCTTGCGTAAAATGACCATGGTAGGCGATGCCATCTCGCACGCTGTACTTCCCGGCATTGCTGTTGCATATTGGCTAAGCCAAAGTCGCGCATCGTTATGGATGTTCCTAGGAGCGGCTGCCGTGGGCGTTTTTGCAACCGTTGTTATCGAGGTATTGCGTAAAAAATTAAAAGTTCAAAGCGACGCAAGCATAGGAATGACCTTTACAACACTTTTCGCGCTCGGAGTCATACTTATTACTTTTTGGAGTGACAGTGTAGATTTAGATCAGCAATGTGTCTTGTATGGTGAGATTGCGTATGTGCCATTTAATACTTGGTCTACGGGAGCACTTAATATGGGACCAATTGCGCTTTGGTCTTCTGGGCTGCTCCTTATTGCGGTTTTACTCTATATTTTCATTGGCTATAAAGGCCTTAAAATGTCCAGCTTTAATGAGGATTATGCCGCCGTCTTGGGTATAGGTGTGGTGGCCTGGAACCTTAGTTTAATGGCTATGGTGAGTTTGGCCACTGTGGTGAGCTTCGAAAGCGTCGGAGCCATCTTAGTCGTGGCCTTGCTTGTTGTTCCTGCTGCAACGGCCTATCTTATGGTCGATAAATTGTCTCACCTTCTCATAGGTGCTGGTATCATTGCCCTATTGGCATCAATAGGAGGATATGGGTGCAGCCGTTTATTGGACACAAGCATAGCAGGCACCATAACTACCTTGCTTGGGGTCCAATTTTTGATAGTCCTGGCCTACCATCAACTCATTCAAAAACAACAACAGCATGCAGTGGCATAGACATTCTTTTGAATCCCTTCCTAAAAAGGATCTTTACGCTATACTCCGATTGCGTTCAGATATATTCGTCGTTGAACAGAACTGCGTGTATTTAGATTTAGACGACCAGGATCAGAAAAGCTACCATTTGTACGCAAAAAACACTAAAGGTGTTGTGGTGGCCTATATACGTATTTTACCCCCGGGAACGGCTTATCCACAGGTTAGCATAGGACGTGTCGTGGTTGAAAAATCAGCACGTGGAAGAGAATTAGGCATAGAGATTATGGTTCGTGCAGAAGAGTGGGCCTGGGATTTATTCCATGAAGAGCGTGAGATAGTGCTGATGGCGCAGTCGTACCTGCTTCAATGGTACGGTCGGTTGGGTTATGAAGCTCAAGGCGAAGAATTCCTCGAAGATGGCATACCTCATAGAATAATGGTCAAGGCCACTAGCTAATTATCGAGAGCTCTTGCGGTAGCGTTTATAAGCTGTCGAAAACGGTATTTACAGAAGGGAAATCGTAACGGGCGATTGTCCTGTTTAGCGGTGTTAATTGGAATGCCTCGAGTAGAAACGCTCGGGGCCTTTTTATGCTTAAATTCGTAGTATATGAAGACACTGCAAAACGACGGGGCCATAAGCCTAAAAGATTCCATAATAGAAGTAGAAGGCTGGTCAGACGCTGTCTATCAACAGAACTTTATGGATTTTTTGGAGCAGCAACCTTTTGTTATGGGGACATTAATGGACGCAGACGAAGGCATGGACGAAGCAACACACAGTTGGATGTTAAAGTCCGTTCTTTTGCTTAAGTGGTCGTTTCAAAAAATGGGATGGCGCTTAACCCCGTTAAGCAATGAGAAATGGCAAAGCGTTATCGAAGAGAAATTAGAGGTCTATGAATCGCATCAAGAAGAGCACGGTCTAGATATTTCCGCGCTTATTAAATTGAGCAGTTCGCCAAACACCTTGAGTGAATTATACCTCTATGTAGTAGAAAACAACACGACTACCGAAGAAGCAAAAGGCAATGCTCTTTTCTTGTTGGATTGCGCTATCGAAGCGATGGAAATGGCGGTCCTTCAAGACAAAACCGAAAGCGACGCGTAGCATGAATCAAGCGAAAGAAATAGTAGGTCACATGATGGAGAACGATGCTTTTAGCCAATGGCTGGGTATTCGTGTAGTGTCTAATGCCCCAGGCGAGGCGTTGCTTAAAATGACGGTACGAGATGAAATGACGAACGGGTTTCACATTGCCCACGGCGGCATTTCCTATGCCTTAGCAGATTCCGCGCTGGCCTTCGCTGCAAACGGCGGAGGCAGACAAAGCCTTTCTATTGAAACCAGCATACACCATCTACAAGCGGTTCGTGCGGGAGAAGAACTTACTGCATCTGCCTCCTTGTTGAGCGAAACGCATAAAACAGGGCTGTATCAAATAGACATCACAAATCCTGAGGGAGCGCGCGTGGCATGGTTCAAAGGAACCGTATACCGCACCTCTAAAGAATGGAACCTATGAAACAGACGTATATCGTAGACGGCGTACGAACGCCTATTGGAAAATTTAAAGGCACTTTAGCGGCAGTTCGTCCAGATGACCTAGCGGCTATGACTATTGCTCAACTCATGGTGAAGAACCCGGGCGTGGATCCAGCAGCTATTGAGGATGTCATTTTAGGATGTGCCAACCAAGCGGGTGAGGACAATAGAAATGTAGCTCGCATGGCAGCACTATTGGCCGGTCTTCCTTGGAGCGTCCCTGGCGAAACTGTCAATCGTTTGTGTGCTTCGGGAATGAGTGCCGCCATTCACGCGCACCGCGCGATTATGGCTGGAGACGGAGATCTTTTTATTGCCGGTGGCGTAGAGAACATGAGTCGGGGCCCCTATGTCATGAGTAAGCCCTCAAGCGCTTATGGCACGGATAGCAAGATGTACGACAGCTCTTTTGGATGGCGCTTTGTCAATCCTAAAATGAAGGAGCTGTACGGTACTCATGCTATGGGAGAAACGGCAGAAAATTTAGTCGAAAAGTACGGTATCAGTCGTGAAGATCAAGATGCGTTTGCGGCATGGTCGCAGCAAAAAGCGGCGAGAGCACAAGAGCGCGGAAGATTTGATCTAGAGAAATTTGCAGTGGAGATTCCTCAGCGTAAAAAGGCTCCAATCGTCTTTGTAGACGACGAATTTTTGAAGCCAAGTACGACCCAGGAGGGACTCTCAGGCTTGCGTGCAGCCTTTAAAAAAGAGGGATCGGTAACCGCCGGAAACAGCTCAGGATTGAACGACGGTGCTGTGGCACTTTTAATGGCCAGTGGCGAAGCTGTTGCTCAACACGGACTGAAGCCGCTTGCACGTATTGTGAGTTCAGCGGTGGCTGGGGTAGAACCTAGAATCATGGGAATTGGTCCTGTTGAGGCATCGAAAAAGGCGCTTCTTAAGGCCGGATTAACCCTAGACGATATGGATATTATTGAGATGAACGAGGCATTTGCAGCGCAAGTATTGGCTTGTACGCGGGAACTTGGATTAGCAGATAACGACCCTCGGATAAATCCGAACGGAGGCGCCATAGCATTGGGACACCCATTAGGGGTAACAGGCGGTCGCATCCTCCATTCGGCTGCTTTAGAGTTGCAGGAGACCGAAAAAAAATACGCTTTAGTGAGCATGTGCATAGGCGTTGGTCAAGGTTACGCAACCATTTTAGAACGCGCATAAGATGGCTGTTTATCAATTCCTTGATTTCATTCCCGTCGTACACCCTACGGCCTTCGTTCATCCCCAAGCAAATGTAACGGGCGATGTAATCGTAGGGCCGCATTGTTACATCGGACCTGGAGCTGTTTTACGCGGCGATTGGGGACGAATTATCCTTGAAGAAGGCGTTAACGTTCAAGAAAATTGTGTGGTACACATGTTCCCAAAAACGGAGACTCGCTTAAAGCGTAAGGCGCATGTGGGGCACGGTGCAATCATTCACGGCGGAACGCTGGGTGAGAATGTGCTTATAGGAATGAATGCAGTTGTGATGGACAATGTCGAAGTGGGTGACGGCTGCATCGTTGGTGCTTTGGCCTTTGTACCGCAAAACACAGTAATTCCCGCTCGCAGCATTTTCGTGGGCAATCCCGGAAAGGTGGTGAAAGCGGTGAGCGACGAGATGTTGGCTTGGAAGACGGAAGGAACAGAGTTGTACATGAAACTGGCCGAACAATGCCATTCGACATTGAAGGAAGTAGCGCCATTGGAAGCGGTCGAGCCCAATCGGCCCAATCATGAAGGAACCTATCAAACGCACAAATAAATGAATACAGTTAAGAACTACATCCTGGGCAACTGGGAAACAGGAACTGGAGTAGAATATACTGCTCGCCATGCTATTACCGGTGCAGATTATGCCCAGGTAAGCTCAAATGGGTTGGATTACAAATTGATTTTAGACTATGCACGAAACGTCGGGAGTCCTGCGCTTCGCAAGATGACTTTTCAAGAGCGTGGCCGTATGCTTAAAGCTCTGGCACTTCATTTGAACGGCATTAAACGTCAATTCTATGATGTAAGCTGGGCTACAGGGGCAACAAAAGTGGACAGCTGGATTGATATTGAAGGGGGAATAGGCAACTTATTTGCCAATGCATCGCTTCGTCGTCAATTTCCCGACCTACCCTATTATGTTGATGGTGACTTAGCCCGTCTTTCAAAGGAAGGGACATTTATAGGTCATCACATTATGGTGCCGCGTCGTGGGGTAGCGGTCCACATTAACGCATTTAACTTCCCTATATGGGGGATGCTCGAGAAAATAGCGGTCAATTTAATGGCTGGTGTTCCGGCTGTGGTTAAGCCGTCGGAATACACGTCTTATTTGACCGAAGTAATGGTCAAGGCGATTATTGACAGCGGCATTTTACCTGAAGGTGCTTTGCAGCTTGTGAGCGGTAAGGGCCGAGGCATTTTAGACCATGTGGACTTCCAAGACATAGTAACTTTTACAGGTTCCGCAGCTACCG
This sequence comes from Schleiferiaceae bacterium, assembly GCA_022426185.1. GTDB lineage: Bacteria > Bacteroidota > Bacteroidia > Flavobacteriales > Schleiferiaceae > UBA10364. The sequence continues at coordinate 6,231 of JAKMEB010000082.1, read as the reverse complement.
GTCAGGTGTTGCGTGGCCTTCCTCATTTGAACGAGCGCTCGGTGCCCTTTAACCTGGAAGCAGATAGTTTGAACGCTGCTGTGCTAGGTCCAGACGTACAACCTGAGGATGCAGAATTTGCGCTATTTGTGCGTGAATTGGTCAATGAAATGACCGTGAAGGCAGGTCAAAAATGTACTGCCATTCGCCGCGCTATGGTGCCGGAACATTTGATGCCAGCGGTTCAAGAAGCAGTGATTGCGCGCTTGCAAAAGACGGTTATTGGCGATCCTCAAGCAGAGGGCGTGCGCATGGGTGCTTTGGCAACGCACGACCAGATCGGTCGTGTAGAGGCGGAGATGAACAAGCTGATGGCCGAACAGGAATTGGTCTTTAATCCAGACCTCGATCTTGTAGGCGCTACGGAAGTAGGTGCTTTTTACACGCCTAAGCTCTTTGTGAACAGTGATCCATTTGCCAACACTAAGGTGCACGAGGTGGAACCTTTCGGTCCGGTGAGCACATTGATGCCCTACAAAACCATTGATGAGGCGGTCCAACTTACGGCGATGGGACGCGGTTCTTTGGTGACTTCATTCGTGAGCAAGAACACTACTGACATTGTTGCATTTACTTCTGAAGCGGCGGCCTATAACGGTCGTATCCACATCATCAACGAAAAAATGGCCAAGGAAAGCACCGGTCACGGTTCGCCGATGCCCCTCATGAAACACGGCGGTCCAGGACGCGCCGGTGGCGGAGAAGAGATGGGCGGAAAGCGTGGCGTGTTGCACTATTTACACCGTACAGCCATTCAGGGCCATCCGGACGATATCACGGCCATAACCCAGCAGTACCAGCCTGGCGCATCACGTCCTGAGGCGATGCCGCACGTATTCCGTCAGCACTTTGAAGAGCTTGAAGTTGGTGCGACAGTGTTCACAGCGAAGCATACCGTTACGGAAACGGACATCACGAACTTTGCCAATGTGAGCGGCGATAACTTCTATGCACACATGGACGCTACTTCGCTTGAGGGAACCATCTTCGAGGGTCGAGTGGCGCACGGCTATTTCATCTTGAGCAAAGCGGCAGGTTTGTTTGTTGAGGCGAAGAAAGGTCCGGTGCTGTTGAACTACGGTATCGATGAATGCCGATTCACTAAGCCCGTCTACCCTGGGACAACCATCGGCGTGAAATTGACTGTAAAAGAAAAGATTGATCAAGAGAAGCGCAGTGAAGACGATGTGGCTAAAGGCATCGTGAAGTACTACGTGGAAGTCTACGACGACACTGATGAGGTAGTGGCCGTTACCACCATCTTGACCATGGTGAAGAAACTAGACCAGAGTTGATGAATATTCATCCGAACACAATACCCAAATATTATAACCTATGAACGAAGCAGTGAACCAAGGCGGCGTAAACGTGGCCATTGACGATCGCGGGTTAGCGACGGTAGAGTTTTTTCATCCATTGTCCAATTCTTTACCGGGCAAGGTTCTCGCGAAATTGGCCAATACCATCACGGAATTGGGCGAAAATGATACGGTGAAACTTATCCTTGTGAAGAGTGCGGGCGAACGTGCCTTTTGCGCCGGAGCGAGCTTTGATGAACTCATTTCCATCGAAGACTTGGATACCGGAAAGGTCTTCTTCAGCGGCTTTGCAAACGTCATTAATGCCATGCGTAAATGTCCCAAGCTTATCATTGGCAGGGTTCAAGGAAAGGCTGTCGGCGGCGGTGTAGGCCTCGCCTCTTCCGTAGATTATTGCTATGCGACTAAGCACGCCGCGGTCAAGCTCAGCGAGCTGGCGGTGGGTATTGGACCCTTTGTGGTGGGTCCTGCAGTGGAGCGCAAGCTTGGGTTAGCGGGCATGTCAGATTTAGCCATCAATGCCACGGAATGGCGCTCAGCAGAGTGGGCTTTCCAGCGCGGTTTGTACAATGATATTTTCGAAGATGCCGCAGCGATGGATGTGGCCATTGAGGCGTTAGCGGGCCGATTGTTAACCAAATCTGTTCCTGCCATGCGCGGTCTCAAGAAAGTCTTCTGGGAAGGCACAGAGCATTGGGACGACTTGTTGGCCGAGCGTGCTGCCATTAGCGGCGAGCTTATTCTAAGCAAGGAAGCTAAAGATGCCATTGGCGCATTTAAGAGCAAATAATGCGCGCACTTTTCCTAGCCGTTTTACTGATGCCTTTAGCTCTTTTGGGACAAAGCGATACTGCTATAGCGGGTTATCAAAGGCAGGCGATTTACAGTGTTTCGGGCGCTTTTACGGAATTAGACAATTGGAATGCAGGGGGAGAGAACAGCTCAAATGTGAGCTTTTTATTGCGCGAGAATTGGGTCAAAAAGGGCATAAATTTTACGACTGTTCACCTGCTAGAAGGAAACTACGGATTGAGCAGACAGGCAGGTACACTGACTAAAAATGCCGATCGTTTAGAATTTACTACGACGCTCACTGGTTCGTCCAAGACGACGGAATGGAACCTATCTAGTCAGTTTAACGTGCGGACACAACTAGCGCCGGGTTACGCAAAAGGAGACACTTCGGGCGTACCCATTTCAACCTTTGGGGCACCCATATACGGGCAATTTTCCTTTGGCGTAGGGAACAACTCATTCGAGCATTGGAAGGTGTTTTTATCGCCCCTGGCCGGTAAGAGTACTACGGTGTTAGATGCCGATTTAAGAGATAAAGCCGCTTTTGGTGTAGATACTGGCGCCACATGGCGTTTAGAGGCCGGCGCTAAGATTACTTTGAACTACAGCCAACAGTTCAGCGATGCATTTTCGGTCACGGCGAAGTCTGATATCTTCTACAACTATTGGGGTCCTTTTTCAGCGACTGATTTCATGCTGGATGTCATCGCCCTGTATAAGATCAAAGAGGCATTTTCTGTGAATGCGCATCTCCAACTCATTCGGGACATCGACCAAATAGATGCTTGGCAACGCCGTTCTGTGTTGGGTGTAGGTCTGGCGTATACGATTAAGTAGTGTTCCGCAGTTCCCATACGTATCCTACACAAAAAAAGCCACCCTATTGGGTGGCTTATGTAATCTAGAATGGTCTTTAGTTACTTCACAAACACCTTGATTGAGGCGCTCATGTCGCGTCCGTAAGAGGCGTGTACGCCGTTGGCGAACTGCATGCCTAAACGAACTTCACCCACGGGTAGGGTTACTGTATCTGAGGTTTGACCGCCGCCGTAGTGGATATTTACGCTATCTGCAGGAACTACTTCGCCTTTTGCGAGGAAAGCATTGCCAATCAATAGGTGGTGGTGGCCTGTGCCCTCTACAATCTCACCCGCTGGGCGAACATCCATGCCTTCTACCCCAAACTCAACGTAAACAGGATTGCTTACGGTATCGCCGTTTTGAAGGTTGGCAAAGAATACGCCACCGGTGGCTTCGTCCATTTCTTCAGGAGCCATACTCTCGTGGTTGTGGTCGTGTCCTTCGTGGTTTTCTGCTGGCGCTTCAGCAGGTTGGCTGCAGCTAAATGCGATTGCGCCTAGTGTTGCTAGTAGGAGTGTGTTTTTCATATCATTCAAAGTCAATAAGTACGTTATTCTTCTCAACAGCATCTCCTACAGAAACGTTCACAGATTTAATAATTCCTTCTTCTTCTGCTTTAAGTACATTTTCCATTTTCATGGCTTCCAAGATGAGTAGACCCTCACCTTTGGCGACGGTTTGTCCTGTCTGAACCATCACCTCAAGGACTTTACCAGGCATAGGCGCTTTGAGCTTAGATGCTTTAGCGGTATTCGCTGCAGACATACCCATCTGCTCAAGCAGCAGGTCGTAATGATCTTTCGCGTTCAGCTCGAGTAATTGGCCATTGATCTTTAAAGAGAAGGTCTTGCCGTCTTCGCTGCGCTCCACCCATTGCACGTAGTAGGACTTGTAATCTTTTAGGATATGCCAGGTTCTAGAATCAATCTTTTCAATATCGAGATTGTAATAAGCTCCGTCAAGCAATCCCTCGACGGCATTGCCTTCGGGCGAAATTTCAAACGAGTGTTTTCCTGAGATTTTGTACATGGGGTGATTCTTTGGAAGACTAAAGGTACAAAAGGATCAGTCCAATTTTGAAGCCCAAATTTGTGCCCCTTTTACATCAATGATAAGATCAAAATTTACTGGTGCCTCGAAAGCGCTAGGAACCTCGCTGAATTCGAAGATGGCAATCACCCCATCCGTCTCACCTTCCTCGCCGCGCCAGATACGCATACTGTTCGTTGAAGTATCTATTTTTAATGCCATGTCATATCCGAGTTCACCATTGAATAATGCCTGATGCTCGTGTTTTAAGGCTAACATTTGTGCAAAGAAATCGGACTGTGCATGTGACTTCGACCAATCTAAACCGATGGTGTCTTTACTAAAGAAAGGGTATCGATGATTCAGCCCTACTTCCTGACCGGAATAGATTAACGGGAAGCTGCGCTTCATCATAGAAGCGAGTACATACATTGCATTGCCTAAATCACCCATACGCTGTTCAACAGTTCCGTTCCAACTGTTTTCATCGTGGTTGGTGTTGAAGTACATTTTCATGGTTTCTGAAGGCCATACGGTATCGCATTTCGCTGCATATTCAGCGATAGCGCTTACGCCTTTATGCCCTTTGGCTATTTCATTCATGATGTGATGGAACTCCCAGCCATAAACAGCATTAAAACCAGCTTCTATAAGCGCGGGGTCTTCCCATTCGGCCAACATGAAAAGAGGGCCGTTGTTGGCGCGTAAGGTGGTAATTGCAGTATTCCAGAAATCGTTTGGAACAAATCCTGCTACATCGCAACGAAATCCGTCAATACCCACGTTTGCAACCCACCAATCCATTTCAGTAATCATAGCCTCACGCATACCGGGCGCGTCGTAATTCAGATCGGCAACATCGGTCCAATCTGTAGGATTACCATCATTATCAATGGCAACAATAGGGAAATTGCCTTCTGCATCTTTAGTATAGAACTCTGGATGTTCTGCTACCCAAACATGGTCAAATGAAGTATGGTTCGCCACCCAATCAAGGATAACTTTCATACCTAGTTCATGAGCCTGGTTTACGATGGACTGAAAGTCTTCCAAGGTTCCAAAATTCGGATTTACTGCGGTATAGTCTGAGATGCTGTAGTACGAGCCTAGTTCGCCTTTGCGGTTTTCTACGCCGATTGGTTGAATGGGCATGAACCACAAAATATCTACGCCCATCTCAGCTAATCGTGGTAGGTGAGAATGGAAGGCTTTCAATGTGCCGTCCTCTGTGTATTGTCTGACGTTTACTTCATAAATATTGTCGCTAGCTGCCCATTCTGGGCGCTTAGGGCCATCGTATTCAGGCAAAGAGGCGACAGGCGCAGCATGCTGGCAAGCCATCAATACTGTTGCGGCAGCGAAGGCAATAAGAATAGTTCTTTTCATGTTGTGTGAATTAATCTTGGTTGAGTTGGCCGCAATTGCGGGTTTGGTAGATTTCGCCATCGGCAGGAACTGTGATGTCCCAATTTTCTAGATAGCGGTCTTCATTACTGTTGTTAAAGAAGAAGCGCACCTCCTGTTCCATATACTTGCGTACAATGATGAGCAGGTGTGGTTCAGGTTGGTAAACGGTCGTTGAACCGTAGTTCAAGGCCATGATATTGGTCCGATTTTCATTGAGTCGCGCAATGCGATCAAAAAGCTCCTGTTGGCGCGGTGAAAAGTCGAACGGCATCATCTTTCTGTTATCTGGGTCGTTCCCTCCGTGAAGGGCAATCTCGTCGCCGTAGTAGAGGATAGGAATGCCTGGAACCGCGATATTGAAGGCGTGCATGGCGACCATTTTTCTATACCCACGCTCTGTAGGTTCTGGGATTTCGCGTGTCCAACCGGCTAGCTTGCTGTCTTCGCTCATGCTGAGGTGTCCAGAGGCCATAGAGGAGAAGCGAGGCTTGTCCTGATTGCCAGAGATATTACCCATCAAATGGTGGTGGCCGTAGTAGGTCAGGCTGCTCTCTAAAGCCTTGCGCAATCGGTCGAATGTGGCCCCTTCTTGCGTGAAGGCTTCGAATGCGGCATCGTAGAGGTTGAAGTTGAATTGGGCATCGCCTTTGCCGCTACCGACGTAGCTGGCAATGAGCTCATCCGAGCCGTAGGTTTCCCCAATCTGGTACACATGGTCATCGCTTGCAGCACGAATTTTGGCTGTGAGCAAACGTGTAAAATTCATCGGGATGTGTTTGGT
>JAKMEB010000078.1 GCA_022426185.1 Schleiferiaceae bacterium | reverse complement strand
CGTGGTGCTGTTGACGAAGACGAAGAAGATGCTGAAGAAGGTGCTGAAGAAGGTGCTGAAGCTACAGCAGAAGCTGCTGCTGAATAATTTTTACCTTTACGGGTATGAAGAAATTCCTCATTGTAGGCCTAGGTAATCCTGGTGCTGAATATGATAATACCCGTCATAACATAGGTTTTTTGACATTGGACGCCTTTGCAAAGGCGTCCAATGTTGTTTTTGAACCTGGGCGCTACGCGCTTACCGCAGTCGCTAAGATTAAAGGACGTTCGTTTCGTTTAATCAAGCCCACCACCTTCATGAATCTTAGTGGAAATGCAGTCCGCTATTGGATGCAGGAAGAACATATCCCCATTGAAAATGTATTGGTAGTCGTAGATGATCTAGCTCTTCCGCTAGGCGCCATTAGAATTCGTGAAAAAGGTTCGGATGCTGGGCACAACGGCTTAAAGGATATTCAAGAAAAATTGGGCCGTAACGATTATTCACGGCTTAAATTCGGTATTGGAAACGACTTTCCTAAAGGCCGCCAGGTTGACTTTGTACTGGGTGAATGGAATAAGGATGAACTCGTCGAACTCCCCAGTCTGATCGAGCATTGCGTCAAAGCCATCCAAAGTTTTGCGCTTGCAGGATCAAAACTCACCATGACCCAATTCAATAAAAAATGACCAAGGCCGAGCGCATCTTGGAATTCTATTACGGATTAAACTTCGATCAAACGCTCCTTGATTCAGATTTGGCCGTGCTCAACCCATTTGAAGGTGCACGTGTAGAGCAAGAACAAGCCCTGTCCCAATTTTACCATACATTTTATAGTGATAACACACCTCGCAATCTTATCCTAGGAATTAACCCAGGTAGGCTTGGTGCTGGAGCGACAGGCATTCCTTTTACAGATACGAAACGGCTTGTTGAATGTGGTATCGCATTTGATACGTTCAGTACGCATGAACCCAGTTCTGTTTTTGTTTATGAGGCCATTAATGCCTTCGGGGGAGCAGCACGCTTTTATCAAGAATTTTTTATTGGATCTGTTTGTCCGCTGGGCTTTACCGTTCTTAAGAACGGAAACCGGGTCAATTTTAATTACTACGACCGAACGAGCTTTACCAAAGCACTTGCTCCTTATCTATTGGAACAGATACGTGCACAAATTGAACTGGCCGGTAAGAATGAACGTATTCTAGTTTTTGGAACCGGAAAGAACTTGAAATTTCTTTCCCAATTGAATAAAGAATTCCATTTTACTCCAGAATTGATACCCTTAGAACACCCAAGATACATTATGCAATATAAGTATCGTGACCGCGAAGCCTACATCGCGAAATATCTTGAGGCATTTTCCCTATAACGAGTAATTGCCCCAGTAAATTGGGACTTCATACCATAAAAAAAGCCACTCCGATCGGAGTGGCTTTCACTAGTATCCTGTTAGATGCGGTTTACATCATTCCCATACCGCCGCCCATACCGCCGCCAGGAGGCATTGCTGGCTCTTCCTTTGGAATCTCAGTAATGGTTGCTTCCGTTGTCAACAATAGACCTGCTACAGAAGCTGCATTTTCAAGGGCAACCCGCGTCACTTTAGTAGGGTCTATTACACCCGCCTCGTACATGTTTTCATAAACGTCGGTCTTTGCATTGAATCCATAGTCGTCCTTGCCTTCTTTTACTTTGGAGACAACTACTGAACCTTCTAAACCTGCATTATGTACAATTTGACGTAACGGCTCTTCAATAGCTTTCGCAATAATCTGCATACCGGTACTTTCGTCTTCGTTTTCACCTTTTAAGTTGTCAAGCACTGAACTTACACGAACAAAAGCAACACCACCGCCGGGAACGAAACCTTCTTCTACTGCCGCCTTAGTGGCCGCAAGTGCATCGTCAACGCGGTCTTTCTTCTCTTTCATTTCTACCTCAGAGGCAGCACCTACGTATAGGACAGCGACACCACCAGCTAGTTTCGCTAAACGCTCTTGTAGTTTCTCACGATCGTAATCTGAAGTAGTGTTTTCGATTTGTGCTTTGATTTGGCTTACACGGCCAGCAATGGCTTCGCGGTCACCAGCTCCGTTAACAACCGTAGTGTTGTCCTTATCAATCGTTACTTTTTCTGCCGTTCCCAGCATCTCCATAGTAGCTCCTTCAAGGGTCATTCCGCGTTCTTCAGAAATCACTTGCGCGCCCGTTAAAACGGCAATATCCTCTAGCATTGCTTTACGTCGATCACCAAATCCTGGTGCTTTAACCGCAGCAATCTTGAGCGATCCACGGATGCGATTTACTACTAAAGTTGCCAACGCCTCTCCATCTACATCTTCTGCTATAATCAACAGCGGACGACCACTTTGGGCTGAAGGCTCTAAGACAGGAAGCAGTTCCTTCATGGAGCTCACTTTCTTATCGTAAATTAAGATGAGTGGGTTCTCTAATTCCGCAACCATCTTCTCTGTATTGGTTGTGAAATAGGGGCTCAAGTACCCACGATCGAACTGCATACCTTCAACAACATCAACGTAAGTTTCTGTTCCCTTCGCCTCTTCCACAGTAATTACGCCTTCGTTTTTCACTTTGGCCATCGCCTCAGCGATCAATTTACCGATGGTACTGTCGTTGTTTGAAGATATAGATGCTACTTGTTCAATCTTACTGTTGTCATCGCCTACCTCTTGGCTTAATGCCTTTAGTTCAGCAACTAGAGCTGAAACGGCCTTATCGATGCCACGCTTCAAATCCATTGGATTTGCTCCGGCAGCAACGTTTTTCAAACCGTGGTGGTAAATGGCTTGAGCGAGTACAGTTGCTGTTGTGGTTCCATCACCTGCGATATCCGCAGTTTTAGAAGCCACTTCTTTCACCATTTGAGCGCCCAAGTTCTGCAACTTGTCTTCTAACTCAATTTCTTTAGCTACCGTGACACCGTCTTTTGTGACGTGTGGTGCACCGAATGCTTTCTCTATAATTACGTTACGACCTTTGGGACCTAAAGTCACTTTTACCGCATCAGCTAATGCATCAACACCTGCCTTGAGGCTGTTTCTTGCATCTACGTCAAATGAAATTTCTTTTGCCATGATTTTTGGTTTTTACCTCTAATTAAACAATTGCCATGATGTCTGCCTCACGCATAATGAGGTAATCACCACTTTCATATTTGAATTCTGTACCGCTGTACTTACCATACAACACTACGTCTCCTACAGCTACGCTCATGGGCTCATCTTTTTTACCGGGGCCCACGGCTACTACTTTGCCTTTTTGAGGCTTTTCTTGCGCCGTATCTGGTATAATGATTCCAGATGCCGTCGTAGTTTCAGCAGCTGCAGGTTCAATAATTACTCTGTCAGCTAATGGACGAATGTTTAAATCTGCCATGATTTATGTTTTTAGTTTAAGTTTCCTCATTTATACATGGAATTCTGTGCCAAAATAGTTTCTGTGTCAGACTGTCATCGCGCAGCAATGCGGCGCGAAATTTTGACACTTTAAAAATAAAAAACCCGCGCAGCTCTGCTACGCGGGTTTTGTATCTGGGTCTAACAACTACTTATTCAACGCTCTCTGGCATTCCTTCTACAGGTGCATCACCTGAAGGAGCTGCTTCTCCAGCAGGAGCCGCCGGCATCTGTGGCTGGAACGGCATGGCGTCCTCAACTTGTTCGTTGATGAGTGTATCTTCTAGAATCACATCTCCATCAGTTGAAACGAGGTTCATTCCGATCACAAGAACAAATAAACCAATGACCAAAGCCCACGTAGCTTTATCTAAAAAATCTGTTGTCTTTTTCACGCCACCCAACATCTGTGGGCTATCACCACCAAATGCAGAGCTTAAGCCACCGCCTTTGGGATTTTGAACGAGTATCACCAAAACGAGAAGGATCGAGACTACTACGATCAAAATGGAGAATAATGCTATCATGAGTTCTTTTGTTTCTTAATTGCTCTAATTCGGTCGGCAAAGAAACTACTTTTTTCCGGGTATTTCAAACTTAGCACCTCGTAGGATTTAATTGCTTTATCAAAAAGCCCTTGCTTCAAGTAAATCTCTGCCAATGTTTCGGTTACGAAGCGCCCTTGGCCGTCTGCTTCAAGGCTAAACACGTTGATTTTTCCATCGCGTTTGTTGCCTTCAAATTTAGGCAGCTCACGAATTATTTTTTTAATATCCCGACCCGAAGCATCTGCCTTTTTCGTCTTTGGTGTGATTTGAGAAGCTGCTCTTGTATCCGCATTCAACCATTGCAAAAAAGAAGCTTTTTCGCTGAAAGGCATCTCACGTTCTTCAGGAGCCTCCCATGCTGGGGCTTGATTCGAAAGTGAAGGCTCTGCCTCTTCGGTTTGTTTCGTATGCTCGTTTACATCTGTTTCTAGCTCAAAAGACGGTACATCAACCTCAATTTTGACTGATTTATTTTCTTCCTCTAACTGAACTTCTGTGTATTCTGCCTTTCCCTCTGTTTGGTCTGGCGCGCTTACTCCCACAACTGGTGGTTCACCGAGACTTTCAGTAACAGTGACTTCATTATTTGTGTCCTCGGCATCGAGCGCTTTGTGCCTATCCACAGTCGTCTGCTCAATGGCAGCTTTCGCTTTCTTTGCCGGCTCAGGAGATTTCGTTTCAGCAGCGGGTGCGCTCCCTCCGCGTAAAGCGCGCGACCTTAAAATGGCATTTCTTACCGCCTCTGGCAAATGAGAAAGATCCTCAGGAACTGTAGTTGCTTTTCTCGGCGCCGTAGGTTGCTCTATTTTAGGTTCAATAGCAGTTACAGGCTCATTCACCGGAGCTGTCGGCTTACTAGGTTCGGAAGCAACTGGGACTTCTGGTTTTTGAGAAGCTGCAACAGGCTC
>JAKMEB010000053.1 GCA_022426185.1 Schleiferiaceae bacterium | reverse complement strand
CTTACAATGTTCGCAAAACAAAGCAACAAGGCTGGGCTCCGGTGCTGCAGACGACAGAATATTTAAAGGAAAACAACCTTCCTTATCTCGTGCTGTCGGCGTCCATGCCGGAAGATTTTTTGCCCTATGGATTCGTAGATTCGACGGCTTTTGCCTTCACGGATGAGACTACTTTAAAAACGATGGTCCGCTCTAATCCAGGTTGGGTCGTTCTTAAAAAAGGTGTGGTGCACAAAAAGTACCACTTCAACGACAGCCCACATTGATCAGATTCGCACTACAGAAATTAGTACAAGCGCTGTTCACCCTCTGGGGAGTGGCGACCTTGGTATTTTTCTTATTCACCATCGTCCCCGGTGATAGTGCGCAGATGATGTTAGGTAAACGCGAAGATCCTGCTGTATTGGCTGCGGTTAAAGCAAAATATGGGCTGGATCAACCCGTTGCAGTACAATATGTGAAGTACCTAAAGCGCATTAGTCCCATAGCATGGCCAAACGAGCATCACGGGCTGTTTAAGGCTCCAGATTTGGGTGAAAGTTTTCAACGCAAAGGGCAACAAGTAAGCAGTTTGATTGGCCAAACTTTTCCCAATACAGCTTTGCTTGCTGCCGCGGCCATTGGCTTCGCATTGCTACTAGGCGGTGCGCTTGGCGCTTGGGTTTCTTACCGTCCGGATACATTTTGGGACAAGGCGCTATTAACGTTTAGTTCTTTAGGAATGAGTCTGCCTTCATTTTTTACTGCGGTACTTTTTGCATGGGTCTTTGCCTATCTGTTAGGACCGTGGACCGGGTTGAATTTAACTGGCTCGCTGTACAGCGTCGATGACTACTCTGGTGAGCGGTATCTCAACCTCAAAAATCTTATTCTGCCCGCTTTGACGCTCGGGATTCGCCCAGTGGGGGTCATCTTACAATTGACCCGCAATAGCTTATTACAAGTTGGATCAATGGATTTTATTAGAACGGCCCGGGCAAAGGGATTGCGCGAACGAACCGTATTTTTTAGACACCTTTTACCGGTCGCGTCCAATCCAATCATCACTACCATTAGTGGGTGGTTTGCATCACTTCTAGCTGGTGCTGTTTTCGTTGAAATTATTTTTGGTTGGAATGGCATGGGTAAATTATTGGTGGAAGCATTAAATACCCGAGATTTGCCCATCACCATGGGTTGTGTACTGGTCATTGCTGCCTTGTTTGTCGTATTGACCACTCTGGTAGATGTTTTGTACGCAATTTTGGACCCGCGCATACGCGCAGAATTTTTTTAGAAATACATCAATAGTAAAAACAGCATGAGAAGAAGAATCGTTGCCGGAAACTGGAAAATGAATACCACCTACACCGAAGCTATGGCTCTGGTTGATGCTTTAAAAGAAAGTCTCACGGATGAGGTAGTGGGAGAGACGGGAGTAATTATAACTCCTCCGGCGTTGTATTTATCTGATATCGTTGAGTCCTTAGTGGATAACCCCTATATCGCTGTAGCCGCTCAGAATTGTCATGAAAAGGAATCTGGTGCTTACACCGGCGAATGGAGTGCACCCATGCTTGCCTCTTTGGATATCGATGCGGTAATCATAGGGCACAGCGAACGACGCGAGTATTTTGGAGAGACGAACGACGCGTGTAATGCTAAGATTTCTCAGTCATTAAACAATGAATTGGCCGCCATATACTGCATTGGTGAAACGCTGGAACAGCGCAAAAGTGGTGCCTACATGGATGTCATTTTGAAGCAATGCGAGGAAGGGTTGGCAGGGTTTATTGAAGACGATATGGACAACATTATTCTTGCCTACGAACCAGTTTGGGCTATTGGTACAGGTGAAACTGCCTCGCCAGAGCAAGCGCAAGAAGTTCATGCCGGTATTCGTGCTTGGTTGACAGCGCGTTTTGACGCGGAAACTGCACAGAATGTGAGCATTTTGTACGGTGGGTCTTGTAAACCAGGAAATGCAGCAGAATTGTTCGCAAAGGAAGATATTGATGGTGGTTTGATCGGAGGTGCATCATTGAATGCATCAGATTTTACTGCAATTATCGATGCAAGAACAAAAGCGTAATGGTACCGGACACTCCCATTTACATCGAATTGGCGGTATCCCTTTCCCCTGTAGAGCCTTTTAGAGATCTGTTTATAGCACAGTTAGGTGCGGTAGGATTTGAAAGCTTCTCAGAGACGGAGGCGGGCTTTTCTGCCTACATTTTAAAAGACGACTACGTTGCTTCTCGCGCGATGGATCAATTGAAGTGGGAAGGGGTACGTGTTTCTGTGGAAGAACAAGAGATCGAACAAGTGAATTGGAATTCCGAGTGGGAGACAAATTTCAATCCTATAGAAGTTGATGAGCGGGTCTATATCCGCGCTCCATTTCACCCGGAACGCGAGGGGTTCGAATATCCTATGTTGATTGAACCAAAGATGTCTTTTGGCACGGGACATCACCAGACCACACACATGATGATTCAGTGGCTGTTAGAAACGCCTTCAGAGCAGGCCGATGTGCTTGATATGGGATGCGGTACAGGCATTTTAGGTATTCTATCGGGTATGCGGGGAGCGAAATCGGTCCACGGTATTGACGTGGATACCTGGTGCATTGAAAACACATTAGAAAACGCAGAACGAAATGGCGTGCCTATGACAGCCGCGTTAGGTGGTTCAGAAGTTTTAGAGGGCACCTACGATCTCATCCTTGCAAACATTAACTTGAATGTCTTAATAGCAGATGTTTCTCATTATGTACAAGCATTACGTAAGGGTGGAAGTATCTTCTTTAGTGGGTTTTACGAAGAAAATATACCCACGCTGCGCGCTGCCGCAGAGGCCTTAGGGCTCACCTTTGAGGGTGTGAAAGCACGGGAGCAATGGCGCAGTATTAAAATGGTGAAATAGCGCATGCGAAAATTAGGGTTGCTTCTTGCATTGTTTATCTCTTTTGGGCTTCAGGCACAGAAAGTGACCCGTTTTTCTTCCTTAGATGCATTTTCTGAAGAGTTTGATGAGCTGGTTACTGTTCCAAAGGAAATGGCTGGCGTATTTAAAGATTCTTTAGTCCCCAATTTTCTAGCAGCAGTAGATTACGATCAGGAAGATCTTTGGTTGGATTATGCGAATCAATTGTTACGTAAGCGATTGGATGATGCACAAACCTGGGAGCCCTTGTTGCGGGCATTAATTTATGTGGCGGAGAACGAAGAATACGACCGTTTTGGAGTATTGCTCAAGCACTTTTATGGATTCTCGAAGAAGAATCCATCCACAAGGATTCGAACGTATCAAAATCAATTCTACCGCAATCTGGTAAAGCATGAATTTTCTTCACCGGGATCTTTGGTTTGGAAAGCGCCAGCAAGTGTTTGGAATCTCGACTTTATAGAGGGTGAGCCACAATTTAGTATGGAAATGGTTGATATCGTTGGCCTAAACGGCGGCGATAGTACGATGATTATGGGCGTAGACGCTGTTTTCTACCCTCGTAAAGGCATACTGCAGGCACAGGGAGGAACCATCATTTGGTCTCGTGCGGGGCAGCTCGAAAAAGAAATCTATGCAGAATTGGGACCCTGGAAACTAAAGGTGGACCAGACAAATTTCAAAGCGGATAGTGTTACACTGTATGCGACCGAATTTTACGAGGAGCCGCTCCAAGGTGTTCTTGAAGAGCGCATATCCTCTGTAAACTTAAAAGATGCGCGTTTTCCCAAATTCACTTCTTATCGCAATGACTTTATTCTGAAAGATGTGTATCCCGAAGTTCACTTTAAAGGCGGTTTGGGAGTAGTGGGTGCACAGTTTTTTGGTACAGCTTCAGACAGCGCTTTGGCGGCTTTAAAATTCACCTATAAATCGGACACCGTACTCACCCTGAAAGGGCGAAGTTTTAATTTTAAGGACAGTTTACTTAGCTCGAAAAGAGTAGAAGTTATCGCTCATTTAGGAGCGGATAGCATCTACCATCCGTATTGTGAAATGCGCTATGATCCTCGCATGGGTCAAGTGCGTGTGATTCGTTTTGAGACTGGTTTAGGATTGGCTTCGTTTACAGATTCGTACCATGCCTTGGATATGAGCGTGGACCAGTTGGTTTGGAATCAAGGTACACCTGTATTGAGCTTTAAAAACCTCAATTTGGGTAGTGAACAAGCGGCAGTTTTTGAGAGTAAGCAGTATTTCCGTGTGCAGCGTATGGAAGAAATAGCGGGTCTACAGAAAAACCACCCGCTGCGTGAATTAAGAGACGCAGCCTACGCTTATGGGTATGAAGATATGCCCTTGAAGGAATTGACTTACGCCCTTCGCATGGCGCCTGAAGAAGGTGAATTTTTCCTCTATCATATGGCTATTCAGGGGTTCGTAACCTTTGATGTAGATGCACAGACCATTAGTTTGACGGACCGATTATTTGAATATTTATTGAATTGGGAAGCCAAGCGGGACTATGATGTGATCCAGTTCGTCTCGCGCATACCCACTGGTAACAATGCTCAGGTCAGCCTATTGAACTACCAAATGGACATCGCAGGCATTTCGCGCATTGCAGTCAGCGATTCTCAAGAAGTAAATCTGTATCCACGCGGTGGTCGAATCACGGTGAACGAAGGGATGGATTTTGATTTTGACGGTCGCATCAATGCTGGACTCTTTAGTTATTGGGGTCAGGGCTATTCATTTGACTACGATTATTTCAAAATAGATATGCCGCAGATAGATTCTATGCGTTTTAAGGTGAAGGAGTTTAATCCTAAGCCCGGCGAACGAGCGGCTTTAGTGAACGTTCAAACGGTACTTCAGGACTTGCAAGGACAACTCCTTATCGATCAGCCGGATAACAAAAGTTCTAAAGATTACCATCCTGAATACCCCATTTTCCAAGCGCTGAACAACTCATTTGTATACTACGATCACCCGCGCATTCACGATGGCGTATATGAGCGTTCTAATTTCTACATGGCGCTTGAACCCTTTACCATTGATTCGCTCGATAATACAACTACAGACGGGATTCTCTTTGATGCCACCTTCCATAGTGCAGATATCTTCCCCGTTTTTGCTCAGCCGCTCTCGGTGATGCCCGATTACAGTTTAGGTTTTGAGACCCAGATGCCACCAACACCGGCATATAAAGCTTCCGGGACCTATACTGGAACATTGGCCTTGTCCAACCAAGGATTGCATGCAGAAGGTGCACTGGATTATCTTCAAAGCCATACGGTTTGTCCCGATATCTTATTCTTCCCGCTTCAAGCAAGCGGTCGTGCTACCACCTTCGCTGTAGAAGAAAGTTCAACAGGTATGGGTTATCCATATGCCTCTGGGACAAGCAACCCATTCGTATGGATGCCTTATGAGGATTACATCCGCGCAGAGACACGTGAGACGCCTTTTGCACTGTATGGGTCACCGGACGTGGCGGGAGAGGGAACGTTGACTTACGGTGGGCGAGGAATGTTTGGTACGGGTGAATTACGCTACGGCACAGCCAAGCACAACAGTGAAGTGGAAGGCTATCAATTCTTCCATCGAT
>JAKMEB010000047.1 GCA_022426185.1 Schleiferiaceae bacterium | reverse complement strand
TCATTACCTTTTGGTCAAATGAAATTTTCGCGCCGTCAGCAGTTTCTTCTTGCGCTTGTGCAACAAAGCCAAATAGGGCTACGAATAGTGTTAGGAATACCTTTTTCATAATCTGTTTAATGATTTTTCTTTTTCAAATGTAAGTGTACTTTGAGCACTTTCAAAGGAAATTAACAAACTCTTAGCCTCTAGGTTCATGGAATGAATGAAGCCTTGTATTTTTGCAACTTACTTAAGTTAGTTTTTCATGCGCGAAATCGGGAAATATACTCCAGGGGATATTGAATCAAAGTGGTACAACCATTGGTTGGAAAAAAACTACTTCCACGCTGAGGTCAGTGAAAAGGAGCCCTATACCATCGTCATTCCACCTCCCAATGTTACCGGTAAGTTGCACATGGGACATATGCTGAACAATACCATTCAAGATGTGCTCATTCGCCGAGCACGCATGTTGGGTTTAAATGCATGTTGGGTTCCTGGTACGGATCACGCATCTATTGCTACGGAGGCCAAAGTAGTAAAGCGTTTGCGAGAGCAAGGCATAAAAAAATCGGACCTCAGTAGGGAAGACTTTTTAAAACATGCTTGGGACTGGACCGATGAATACGGTGGTATTATCTTAAAACAACTCAGACATTTAGGAGCCTCTTGTGATTGGGATAGAACTGCTTTCACATTAGATGAAACGCGCAGCACACAGGTGATTGACGTCTTCATTGACCTCCATAAAAAAGGAATGATTTATCGAGGCTTACGCATGGTGAATTGGGACCCTGTGGCACTTACCGCAGTTTCTGATGAGGAGGTCATTCATAAAGAGGAGAATAGTCGTTTGTACTACATGACTTATAAGATCGAAGGGTCTGAGGAGTCTTTGCAAGTAGCTACGACCCGTCCAGAAACCATCTTTGGTGATACAGCTGTTTGTGTGAATCCTGACGATCAGCGTTATCAGCATTTAAAGGGTAAAAAAGCAATTGTCCCATTAGTTGGTCGCGCTGTTCCCATCATCTTTGACGATTATGTAGACATTGAATTTGGAACTGGAGCCCTTAAGGTTACTCCTGCTCACGATACGAATGACAACATGCTGGGAGAGAAGCATGGTTTGGAAGTGATTGATATTTTTGATCAGCATGCTGTATTAAATGCCCATGGTGGCGCTTTTGAAGGCATGGACCGATTTGATGCGCGCAAAGCTGTTGCAAAAGCATTAGACGAAGCGGGATTACTCGTAGAGACAAAGGATTTACGCAATAAGGTAGGAAGAAGTGAGCGCACGGATGCGGTCATCGAGCCTAGACTCTCGATGCAATGGTTTCTTAAAATGGCAGACCTTGTAAAGCCGGCCATCGATGGCGTAAAATCAAAAGACATTACGTTGCATCCTCCGCATACGGAGAAAACCTATTTGTATTGGATGGAAAACATCAAGGATTGGTGTGTTTCTCGCCAGTTATGGTGGGGACATCGCATTCCAGCTTGGTACGACTCTGAAGGCAATGTTACCGTTTGTAAGACAAGAGAAGAAGCTATTCAAGCATTAGGAACAGACCAGGTACATCAAGACGAAGATGTCATGGATACTTGGTTCAGTTCTTGGCTGTGGCCGTATAGTGTATTTGCAGACACTCCTGAAGAAGAGGACTATTTCTATCCAACGAGCACATTGGTTACTGGACAGGACATCATCTTCTTTTGGGTAGCGCGTATGATAATGGCGGGTTACCAATTCAAAGGAAAACGTCCGTTTAAAGATGTGTACTTCACGGGCATGGTTCGCGACAAAAAACGTCGTAAAATGTCCAAACAATTGGGTAATAGCCCTGATCCTTTGGATTTGATTGCGCAGTATGGCGCCGACGGTGTTCGAGTAGGTATGTTAATGACTGCCCCGGCAGGAAACGATCTGCTTTTTGATGAAGATTTGTGTTCTCAAGGTTCCTTCTTCGCGAATAAAGTATGGAATGCTTTCCGTTTAGTAGGTATGTGGGAGACTGGAGCAGATAAGATGAGCCCTTCTGAAGCGCTGGCGGTGAATTGGATGCGCAATCGTATCGGTGAGGCATTAGTAGAATTGGAAAGTAGCTTTACGAAATACCGTCTATCAGAAGCTTTGATGACTACCTATAAGCTCGTTTGGGATGATTTCTGTTCGTGGTATTTAGAAATGGTAAAGCCTGCTCGTGGCGAAAAGGTATCAGCAGAAGCGCTAGATGCGACGAAATCTATTTTTAATACGCTTTTAGAAGTCATGCATCCCTTCATGCCCTTTATCACAGAAGAATTGTGGCAAAATCTTGCAGATCGCAAAGAAGGTGAAACCATCAATTTTGCGCCTTGGCCTACTTTGAAAGTTGAAGATAACGCGATTTTGAAGTCGTTCGCCCATTTTGCTGAGGTCGTAGGCGGTATACGGACCGTCCGTAATGAAAATGGCATCGCTCCGAAAGAGGTCTTGACCATTGAGATTGCTAAGGGCACCTCACATAGCACTGAATATGACATGTTGATTAAGAAAATGGCGAATGTTGATGCCGTTGTTGAGGTCGACGAGGTCAAGAAATCAGCATTCAGTTTCGTTGCCGGAGGTGTGAATTATACCATTCCTGCTGATGCATTTGTAAATGTTGAAGAAGAAATTGTCAAACTAGAAGAAGAACTAAAATATACCCAAGGCTTTTTAGTCGGGGTAACAAAAAAGTTGAGCAATGAACGTTTCGTTGCTAATGCCCCTGAAGCGGTCGTCGCATCTGAGCGTAAAAAGATGTCTGATGCCGAAGGTAAAATAGCGCTCATTACCCAGCGCTTGTTAGCCTTGAAAGGTTAAGGTAAACGACTAAAAAAGCCCGGCGCAGAGCGCCGGGCTTTTTTCATGTCGAGCCGCGCCCGCAGTGAATAGAAATCTTGTTCCGGGAATAACCAAATCACCATTGTCAAGGAACAGATGTATCTACTTTGCTGCGTGCATACCTAAGGTGTATACGGCTTTACATACGCGCTTAACAGGCATTCCTTTTTTACGACGACTCACATAGATTTTAAGATCAACACTACGTTTACCGCTAGGGGCTAAGCTACTCTCAACAACAAGCGTCTCCTCTAAATTGGCGTTGTCGTAGATTTTAAGATCCATGTTTTTGACTTTGTCCTCAAACCGCACGTTAAGCAAAAGCTGGTTCATACGTCCACCTTTAACCTCATTCAATAGTTGCATCAAATTCCAAATGGATAATTGGCCATTAGAATTAACCATTGATGAAGTAATGATGAAGTTGTCTTTTGTCCTTAAAGGACCACTTTTTCGTACAGAATTGATGAAGTTTTTCATTCGCTTTAAATCAAAAAAAAACGCCCTCACAATGTGAAGGCGTTTTCTATTTATAATGGGTTAATTGCTTATCGTAATCTATGCCTTCACGTATGGATACAGCAACCCCTTCCACTTATAATTGCGGTTATTGAAGTTGACAATAGGATTCATCGTTTGTTGCATGGGACTAATGTAATCGTATTTCTGATTTTTGGGCAGAAAACGATCGAAAATTAACAGAATTCTACTTTTTTATTTAATTCTGGCGCCAATTCAGCCATATTTGCCACATTTCGGCCGGTTTCTTGCCTTTCAAATCACGATGCAGTGACTTCACAGCAGGTCTTGGGTTATTG
>JAKMEB010000041.1 GCA_022426185.1 Schleiferiaceae bacterium | reverse complement strand
TAGCTGTGTTTATAAGCCACTAGGGGTGTGGTTTTCTGGGACGCGGTATAGTTACCGGTGTGGGCGCTCAGATGATGAATGTTTACTAGTTTATCAGCTATGGCCCAATTGGCATTCTCAGGATGGTTTAACTCTATCCAAGCACCATGGTACCCTGGGTTGTAAATCCAATCGTTCCAAAAATCGTCCAAATCTTCACCCGTTGAGTTCTCGAAGGATTCCTTAAAGCTGTTTGCATCGTAATTCCCAAAGGTGTTGGTAGCAATGAGTTGCTTTACTGCATGCCTAAAAAGGCTGTCGCCTAAAAATTCACGGAGGTTGTGGGCGACCATTGCCCCTTTTTGATAGGTATGGGTGCCGTACGTTTGGTTTTGGTTTACGCCGCTTAATGCCAGATGTCCACCATCGTTTTGTCGGGCTTGCTTAAGCACTAGGGCTTGGTTGTTTTGTACCGTATTCACGTACTGAGGGCGCCCGTATACTTTCTCCTCATAGAAGTGCGAGCCAAATTCTGCGAAACCTTCGTTGATCCACATGTCTTCCGCAGTTTTGGTTGTAACTGCATTCCCAAACCACATATGAGCCAGCTCATGGGCGATGATGTCTTCGCCGTTAAGGTTGGCGTTTGCCAAAGTACGCGGCAAATGAATCATTCCAGCATGCTCCATGGCGCCTGTGATGGTCATGGCATAGCCTACTTTTTCGAAAACATAGGGGCCAAACTCCTCCTCAAAGGCATCGTAGATAGCATTGAGGTTTACGAAGCCCGCAGTCATGTTAGCTGTATCTTGTGTACGGCCATAGAGTTCGAAATTTTTACCCGAATGGGTCCAGCTTTGTTTTTGGTAATCTGAGACCGCAAGACTAACAAGGTAGGAGGGTAGTGGCGCTTGACCTTCCCACCGCCACACAAGATCGCCAGAGGTGAGCGTATCTACTTCCTTAAGAATACCGTTACTAACACCCACTTTACCGCTGGATGTGGTAATATTCATTTCATCTAGAATGCATTTTTCCACAAAATTGTCAAAACAGGGGAAGAGGCTCCGGCCGTACACATGTGGGTTCGCAGCAAAACCTACACCTAAATTGTAATGGTACGCTCCATCATGATGCAGTCCGCCCCATCCGCTGGCGTCTTTTGTTGTAGTACCGTGGTAATAAATATCCCAGTGGAGCATAGCGCTTGCAGTGGCGCTGTAAGAAACAATAAGATGTTCTCCCTGCTGTGTAAATGAAATTGGCCCTGACGCGTCTATTACGCTATCCACGGTAAAACCTAACAAATCAAAACGAAGCTTAGTGAAATTAAGCTTAACATCAATTTGATAGGATGCTTTTCCTGAAAGTTGCTTGTTCGAAAATCCGGTTGTGTTGATATTAAGATCCAATTCCACGAGATCAGCGGTATCTGACCGAGAATTGTAGTCCTTAGATACGGTCATCTGAGTACTGGCCGGAGCAAGTTTTGTGCTTTGACAATTGTATTGACCAAAAAGCGCTATACTCACCAATACGAATAACCCTACAAGAACATTTTTCATATTAATTTCTTTGGCGAACCGCTTCGTAAAGTAGAATTCCTGTGGCCACACTTACGTTAAGTGAGTTGATTTGTCCGTGCATTGGAATAAGTGCTTTCGTATCCGCCAGTTGCAGCAAACTTTTATGTACGCCAGTTTCTTCATTTCCCATAATAATCATACACGCTTCGCTGAAGGGTGCCTCATACATGGGTGTTTCTGATTTTTCAGTTCCTGCAATGATTTTTAAGTCTAAGCTTTGAGCGAGGTAAACAGCATCTTTCATGTGATTGACCTTGCAGACGGGTACTTCTAGTAAAGCTCCTGTGGAGGTACGAACGGCATCAGCACTTACCGGGGCGCTGTCGTTTTTAGGAATGACAATCGCATCAACGCCAGAACAGTCGGCTGTTCGTGCAATAGCACCAAAGTTTCGTACATCGGTGATGCGATCTAAAGCTAGAATAAGTGGCTTACGTCCCTTTTCTAAAACGTTCATAATTACGTCTTCCAATTCATGAAAGTCGATGGGGCTCAGATAAGCTACCGCACCCTGATGATTGCCGCGTGTTACACGGTTCAATTTTTCTACCGGCACATATTTTGGATCGATACCTGCATCGCGCAGTGTGCCTTCGAGTTGGGTGTAAAGTGCTCCGCTAATTCCTTTTTGGAGGAACACCTTATCAATAGTTTGGCCGTCCTGAACAGCTTGAAGAATAGGACGAAGTCCGTAGATGAGTTGATCGTTTGCCATAGTTATTTATCAGAGGAATCTTCCTCAATTTGTTTATCAGAGTATTCGCCCAATTCGGCTCTATCTACCAGTCTGTTATCTAATTCCTTCTTCGTTTTACTGCCTAGTTTCTTAAGCCGTTCGACCTGTGAAATAAGATTTCCTCGACCCTCCATCATTTTTGTCATAGTGTCTTGGTAGGTATTCTGGGCAGTTTGAAATTGGCTTCCTAGTTTCTTAAGATCTTCGCTGAGACCAACGAATTTATCGTAGAGTTTTCCGCCAGCCTCTGCAATTTCAATTACATTTTTCGTCTGCTTCTCTTGACGCCATGCCATCGCTATAGTTTTGAGCGTTGCAAGTAGTGTGGAGGTACTCACGACTATGATTTTTCTAGAGAAGGCATATTCATAAAGGCCTTGATCAAATTTGGTCACTTCCATGAAAGCCGCCTCTATTGGAATAAAGAGCAATACAAATTCTGGTGTGTCCCCGCCGTACAATTGCGGGTAGTCTTTGTCGCTGAGTCCTTTAATATGTGTTTGAACACTAACGGCTAATGCTTTTAATCCCGCAATGGTTTCTTCTTCCGTTGCGCCATTCACGTAATTATCCCAAGCAACTAAGCTTACTTTAGAATCGATAATGATCTTCTTGCTCCCTGGCAATTGGATGATGACATCGGGCTGTAATCTGCGACCGTCCTCCGTGGTTTCACTGTTTTGTACGAAATACTCTTTCTCTTTGGTAAGACCGCTCATTTCAAGTGCCCGCTCTAAAACGAATTCTCCCCAGTTCCCTTGCTTTTTATTATCGCCACGAAGGGCTTTTGCAAGTCCGCTAGCTTCCTCTGATAGTTTGTCGTTCATGTTTTTGAGCGACTTAATATTTTCCATCAAGGCAGATGTAGACTTCACCTCGTTCTCGTGGTTGTCTTTTACAGTTTTTTCAAAATCTTCAAGCTTTTGCTTAAACGGTGCTAGGAGCTTGTCTAATTCTTCCGAATTCGTAGTCTTGAATTGCTTCGATTTTTCATCAAGTATGGACTGGGCGAGCACTTTAAACTCGTTTTTCATACCCTCCTTTGTTTTTTCTTCCTCCAGTTTTTGTGCTTCATGCATTTTCTCGACATGAGCCAATTTTTCTTTTGCCGCCTCCAGTGCGCCCTCTAACGTTGCTTTTTCAGTCGCAGCGTTTAAAAGTACTTCTTGCTGGGATTTTTGGCTTGCATCCAAGTCGTTTTCAAGCCGTTGAATTCGAGTTTTTAAATCTTCAAGTTGCTGTTCGGCCCAAGCAGGTAGATCGTTGTTTTTTGCTGATCTATCCGAGCCATTAGTTGCGTCGCGCGAACGGTAGACTAGGTAGATGACAAGTAAAGCGTTAATTAAAGGAAAAATCAATTCAGTCATGTTGGGCTAAAGTTCTAGATACCAGTTTAAAACAACTTTCCTTGAGGGCTTAAAGGAAGATTCCAAGTTACGGTTTTTCGACCTTTTTCTGCTTGTTTGTTGTTAAAAGTTGTGAAGGGTTTTGAGCCAAAAAATCCACGATAAGCACTGAGCGGCGATGGGTGAGGTGTATGCAGGGTAACAGGGTCATTTTTGGTGAAATCGGCACAGCAACTCAAGGCGAGTTTATAGGCAGGGGCGCCAAAGCAAATAAAGCCGGCCTCGTTCGATTTTTCTAAGATGTATTTAATGGCATTTTCAGTGAAAATTTCCCAACCCTTGTTCCTGTGCGAACCGGCACTTTTTTCTTTAACCGTCAAGGCGGTATTGATTAAAAATACACCGTTGTGCGCCCAACTGCTGAGATCGCCATTTAGTGGTTGTTCTGTATTGAGATCGGTGCTGTATTCTTTAAAGATGTTTTTCAAAGAAGGAGGAATGTTTTGATTCGGTGCGACACTAAATGCAAGACCGTTGGCTTGTCCGGCACCATGATAAGGATCTTGGCCAATAATGATGCAACGTACATCTTGCGGTTCGCAAATGTTGAAAGCTTCGAAAATATGTGCTTTCGGGGGATAACAAGCGTGCATTTGGTATTCCTTCGCTAGGAAATGATTTAATTTGGTCCAATACTCCTTTTTCTGTTCGACTTTATAGAAGTCATACCAAGAATTCTGAGGAAATGTGGAAAGGAAGTGTTGCATTACGCAAGAAGTTTGAAGCGTGTGCGTTATTTTTACCATTCGCAAGTTAAGCGAAACTAATCGATGAGATGATGAAAAAAGTATTAACCCTAGCTGTAGTCCTTGCGGCTACATTGGCGCTCTCCTCATGTGGAACGACTGAAAAATGTCCTACGTACTCTCATGTTGAGCTTTCGACGCAACACGGATAATTCGGGTCAAACGACCGCTAGAATCCCTTTTAAGCACCCGCAGTCTTTTGAAGAACTAGCGGGTTATCTGCGTTTAAAAGGGCCGGTATTCATATACAAACACAGCACCAGATGCAGCGTGAGTCTTTTTGCGATGAAGCGTCTACTGTTGGTGGAGCCAGCGAGCACGGAGACTTGGGTTTTTATTGATGTATTGGCGCAACGTTCCTTGTCAATGGCATTGGCGGAAGATTTGAAAATCAGGCACGAAAGCCCACAGCTCATCTTAATTTCGGACGGAAAAGTTCTCGCACACGGTTCGCATCAAACAGTCACTGAAACCACTGTCGAAAATTGGCGCGAAGAATTTGCTTTCAATCAAAACAAAACCAACATCTAAAAGTTAATAGACTATGGTTGATCAACACAATTCACAAAAGCCTCAAGCAACTAAAGAACGCGTGAAAAAGCCCCAGTGGCTTCGTGTGAAGCTGCCAACGGGTGAGAAATATAAGAGTGTTCGTAGTTTGGTAGATAAATACAAACTGCACACCATCTGTGAATCTGGTCATTGCCCAAACATGGGTGAATGTTGGGGTGAAGGGACGGCAACGTTTATGATCCTTGGTAATATTTGCACTCGTTCTTGTGGGTTCTGTAATGTAGCTACTGGCCGTCCGCAGTCTGTAGATTGGGAGGAGCCGGAAAAAGTAGCGCGTAGCGTAAAGTTAATGCAGGTGAAACATGCTGTACTCACTTCTGTGGATCGGGATGATTTAGCGGACGGTGGTTCAATTATTTGGGCAGAAACGGTGAATGCTATTCGTCGTTTAAGCCCGAACACTACGATGGAAACGCTCATTCCAGATTTCAAAGGCGAACTACATAATGTTGACCGTATTATTGAAGCCAACCCAGAAATAGTCAGCCACAACATGGAAACGGTTCGCAGATTGACAAGGAAGGTGCGAATTCAGGCACAATTTGATCGCTCGCTATTAGTCCTCAAATACCTCAAGGATCAGGGCATTCACCGAACAAAAAGTGGAATTATGCTTGGGCTTGGTGAAACTGAAGAGGAGGTCATAGAGGCTATGCAGGATTTAATTGATGCACGTGTGGATGTTTTGACGCTTGGCCAGTACCTCCAGCCCACCCCAAAGCATTTGCCTGTGGCAGAGTTTATTACAC
>JAKMEB010000036.1 GCA_022426185.1 Schleiferiaceae bacterium | reverse complement strand
GCCTCAGTCCTACTTTTGGTGATTTAGATGGCGATTTCGACCCTGATATGATCGTTGGCACAGAAACAGGCCAACTATTTTATTACGAAAATACCGGCTCTTTTACTGCCCACAGTTACACTTATCGGGGCAGTCTTCAATCCATTGACGTTGGTAACTTTGCTGCACCGGCATTAGGAGATCTAGACGGAGACGGAGATTTGGATTTGTTAATAGGAAACGAAAGCGGTGCCATTGCCTATTATGAGCATACTGGAAGTATTCCCAACGCATTTACACTTGTCGACGCAGCTTGGGCCGGCATTAACACGACCAGTCCACAGGCACCGGACGGCTATTCCGCTCCTGCCTTTGTATACGGTCAAGACACTACCCTTCTCATAGGATCAGAAAGTCTCGGCGTAGTACAAATGGACAGTTTACGCACCATCATGAGTGGAGCGACAGCCTTAGATTTAGTTTTTGGTGGGGGAACTACTGCATCTTCGTCGCGTACGGAAACTCCCTTTGGCGGATCGAAACGCAACGGACGTACCCAAATCGTATTTAGTAAAGCTGAGCTGCTAAATGCTGGCGGAATCTACGGTCAGATCAAAACCATCGGCTTCGAATTGGGCACAAATGCCAGCCTGTATCTAACGCAAGGTTTTGATATTAAAATGACGCACATTGCGGATACTACCCAATCTGCTTTTGTCACTCAAAATTTACAAACGGTCTACAGCGGTATTCGCGTCATGACTACTGGCTGGAATGACATTCCTTTAGATATTCCATTTACTTGGAACGGAACAGATCACCTGTTGGTAGAGATTTGTTTTTCAAAACATGCACAAACCGGTGATATTCCAGTGCAACTTCAAACCACCTCATTCGCCAGCATGCGCTACGGCGATGTGACAGGATGGAACGGTATTACCAATGACGGTTGCCAAATGCCCTACGGTGGGCGGTCAACCAAACGACCTAACATGCGTTTCAACCTGAGACCAACGTTAAGCAGTACAGATACTCATTTCAGTGCTTCTGGTTCGCGATTGCACCCAGCAGTGGGAGATTTGAATGCAGACGGCTACCCCGATATAATCCTAGGAAACATGAGCGGTGGATTGCATTATTTTGAGGGCAAGGCCTTTAACGACATTGCTGTTGAGGAAACTCCCGCGTTACCTGCACATTGTATACTTTACCCCAATCCGACACGAGGCACCTTCCAATTTGAATGCACCAATCCGGGAATCACAAGTGCACAGATTTATACCATCCAAGGTAGGCTGCTCGGAACCATTGCCGCAGGCAATAAGAACCAATTTACATTAGCTAAAGGAATGTACTTAGTGGTCTTTCAAATAGAAAACGGCAGCCCCAGCGTAGAGCGGCTCATTGTACAATAATGCCAGATAAGGACTTCGACCGCAGTGCTGCCGTAGTTGTGTTCGACGGCCCGTGCACCCTTTGTAATAAAAGCGTGGACTGGATTCACAAAAGAGATCTCTTTGAAACCTTCTTTTTTACCTCATTGACAAGCAAGTGGGCTAAAGAAAATGTACCGGAACACC
The DNA here is from genome assembly GCA_022426185.1 of Schleiferiaceae bacterium. Taxonomy (GTDB): domain Bacteria; phylum Bacteroidota; class Bacteroidia; order Flavobacteriales; family Schleiferiaceae; genus UBA10364. Next base: position 17,430 of record JAKMEB010000036.1, on the reverse strand, counting down.
TGAAACATGAAGATTCTGTTGTTTTGTATAGCAACGGCCAATTTTACATCCGCTCAACAGCGGCCTTACTGATCCTAGAGCGACTTCCCGGCTACCGTTGGACCCGAATCTTCAATCTGGCACCAACCTTCTTGCGCGACTTCTTGTACCAAATCATTGCGAAAACAAGGTATCGACTCTTTGGCCAAGGCTATTGCACCTTCGTCTCAGGGAAAAGAATACTCAAATGAGCGCCGAAATTTTTGATATAAAAAACCCCCGAGCGCTCCGCGCTCGGGGGTTTTAAATTTTGGCCCTTCGGGCTTATAGATTCTCGTCTAATGCAGCATTCATTTTACGAACAGCAGCAGCAGAAGCCTCAAACTTCTCCTTCTCATCTGCGCTCAAGTCAAATTCAACCACATGCTCCCAACCATTTTTACCAATGATTACTGGTACACCAATGCAGATATCGTCTTGGCCATACTCACCATTCAACAATACTGAACATGGGAACATTTTCTTTTGGTTACGTACAATCGACTCCACAAGTTCAGCACCTGCCGCACCTGGAGCATACCAGGCAGAAGTGCCAATCAATCCTGTCAATGTAGCACCACCAACCATAGTTTCCTTAACTACGTGCTCTTGCTGCTCCTGAGAAAGGAACTGTGTCACTGGCATGCTGTTGTAGGTAGCGTGGTTGATTAAAGGAATCATAGTCGTATCACCGTGACCACCTATGACCTGGGCCTGTATGTCGTTTGGCGAACAACCCAATTGCTCCGTTAAACGATATTTAAAGCGTGCTGAATCCAAAATACCTCCCATACCGATGATACGGTGCTTTGGCAATCCTGAAGTCTTTGACGTCAAATATGTCATGGTATCCATTGGATTAGAAATCACCACGATGATGATCTCAGGACTGTGCTTGATCAAATTCTCTGTTACCATTTGAACAATCTTCGCATTCGTTCCGATCAACTCTTCACGAGTCATTCCTGGCTTACGAGGAATACCAGAGGTAATTACTGCAACCGCAGAACCTGCTGTTTTAGTGTAATCGTTGGTAGAACCAACAACCTTTGAATCAAATCCATTCAAAGTGGCAGTTTGGTTCATGTCCATGGCCTTACCTTCGGCAAATCCCTCCTTGATATCAAGCAGTACAATTTCCTCCGCCAATTCACGGCGAACCAAGTTCTCTGCTACTGTAGCGCCTACGTTACCGGCACCTACAACAGTAATTCTCATATGTCTCTGGTTTTAAGTTAAAATGGTTTTGCAAATGTACATCACAGCCGTCGGTTACCACAGCTTCAATAGAGAATTCCATTAGCGATGGAATACCTTAATTTTTTCAATAGTGCGTTGTACCTTTGGCATCTTCAAACACCCCTACCATGGTTGTATTAAAACTTATCGGAATTACTGTTGTGCTTTTAGGATTAGGATTCGCTGGAATCGCTATTAAAATCTGGGCCAAAAAAGATGGGGAATTTGCAGGAACTTGTGCCTCACAAAGCCCTTTCCTAAACAAGGATGGCGAAACTTGTTCGTATTGTGGTAAAGATCCTAACCAATGTGAAACGAAGCTAGAACAGGCTAGTTAATCGTATACTTTTTCCATCCCGGGGTCTCAATGACTTCTATTTCACCAAATTTCGTCCCGACGATAAAGTAACCTTCCGCATTCGGAAAGCGCTCGAGCATCCTCGTAGCACTAGCAATGCCCTTTATCATACAAGCCGTGGCTAATGCATCAGCAGTCGTCGCATTCGGTGCGATGATGCTTGCGCTCAACAGATTACTGATGACTGGCCGCCCCGTTTCTGGGTCTATGCTGTGAACGACTTTCTGCCCAGTTTCGTCTTCCCAATATTTCCGGTAATTTCCACTCGTCGCTAAGGACATACTGTCCAGCTCGACTATCGTTTGAAACTGGCCGGAAACACGTTCTTCCGTCGGTTCTTCAATACCGATGCGCCATTTTCGACCTCTTGCATTGATGCCTTTACAACGAACCTCGCCGCCTATTTCGATCATATAATTCGAAACGCTTTGACTTTCTAAGAGACCGGCTACAACATCCACCGTATAACCCTGAGCAATCGCGTTTACATCAATAGCATAGCCTTTTGGCAATGCATATTTTTCCAATCGTTTACCTGGCTTATGAGCACGCATTCCTTTGTAACCGACGAAATTCATCAAACTATCCACAGCGATCGTGTCTTTTCGTGATCCGCCAGAAAACCCCCACGCTTGAATCAATGGTGCAATGGATATATCGAAGGCACCATCGGTCAATTCACTGAACATAAGTGATTTCAAAATAACGCCATGAAAATCCGTACTGAGAAACATCGAATCGCCGTTATTCAATACCGAAATCTCACTATTCTCCACCCATAAACTCATTTGCTGGTCCATAGAAAGAAGAATGGAGTCGATTGCGGTGCGGTAATCCACACCTTCCGGCACCAAATAGCTGATACTAAAGGTGGATCCTTGAGCGGGACCCTGATTCGTCATTTGAATCAATTCTGGACGGCTAGAACACGAAGCGAGCACCGCGAATGACAAAAGCGCTATATATTTCTTCATAACGTGAAAATAAAAAGCCGCTCCATAAGGAGCGGCTTTGAGTCATTTTTTTTTCGATTATCCACCGAAGTCATCAAAACTGACATTCTCTGGAGGTACACCAAAATCGTCTACCATCTTGAGGACCGCAGCGTTCATTAATGGCGGACCACAGAAATAGAATTCAATATCTTCCGGTGCATCGTGGTGGTTCAGATAATTATCTATCACCGCTTGGTGAACAAATCCAACGAAACCGTCACCTTCAGCCTCCATACTGTCTTTAGCGCTCCAGTTATCTTCTGGTAATGGCTCAGAAAGCACTAAATGAAATTTGAAATTTGGGAACTGCTCCTCGATCTGACGGAAATCTTCCAAATAGAAGAGCTCACGCTTGGAACGACCACCGTACCAGTAACTTACTTTTCGGCCTGTTTTCAATGTGTGGAATAAATGGAATAAATGCGAACGCATTGGAGCCATACCTGCACCACCACCTATATAAAGCATTTCCGATTCTGTTTCCTTGATGAAGAATTCTCCATAAGGTCCCGAAATGGTTACTTTATCACCTGGTTTTTGGTCAAAAACATACGAAGAACATACCCCTGGATTCACATCCATCCAACCGCCCTTCTTACGATCAAACGGTGGCGTAGCGATACGAATGTTCAACATGACTATATTGCCCTCTGCAGGGTGGTTAGCCATTGAATACGCGCGGAACAAAGGCTCTGGATTGACCATCTTCAGGTCCCATAGCTTGAACTTATCCCATTCCTCTTTAAACTCATCTGGTGCCTTACCCAATTTAGGATGAGAAGTAATATCTACATTTTTAAAATCTACAGTAGTTGCAGGCACGTCGACCTGAATGTAACCACCCGCTTCAAAATCTAGGTTCTCTCCTTCTGGCAAACGCACCACGAACTCCTTAATAAAAGAAGCCACGTTGTAATTACTCACTACCTCACATTCCCATTTCTTAATACCGAAGATTTCTTCCGGTACTTTTACAGTCATGTCATTTTTAACCTTGATCTGACATCCTAAACGCCAGTTATCAGCGATTTCTTTACGATTGAAAAAACCTGTTTCGGTAGGTAAAATCTCACCACCGCCTTCGGTAATTTGACACTTACACATACCACAAGTACCACCTCCACCACATGCGGAAGGCAAGAAAATCTTTTGGCTGCTTAAGGTCGTGAGGAGTGTCGTTCCCGATTCAACCTCTACATCGTCGCCGTTAATATTCAACTTTACCGGTCCGCTTGGAGATAAGCGTGCTTTCGCTTGCAATAGAATGGTCACCAACAAAAGGATGACGATCACGAAAACGACTACCGATGAAAAAATTACTGTGCTAGATAAAAACATAGCTGCCATTAATTATAATTTAATACCCATGAAGCTCATAAATGCAATCCCCATCAATCCAGTGATGATGAAGGTGATCCCGAGACCACGCAAAGGAGCTGGAACATTCGAATAGCGGATTTTCTCGCGGATTGCAGCAATCGCAACAATTGCAAGGAACCAACCTACACCTGAACCCAAGCCGTAAACCGTCGCCTCAGCAATGGTACCAAACGCGCGTTCTTGCATAAAGAGGGAACCGCCCAGTATAGAACAGTTCACTGCGATGAGTGGTAAGAAAATACCCAAGGCACTGTAAAGTGCAGGAGCAAATTTCTCGACAATCATCTCAATCAATTGTACCATGGAAGCGATGACCGCGATGAACATAATGAATGAAAGGAAGCTTAGGTCCACCTCCTCAAATCCTGCGCCCAACCATTTGCCTAAAGCACCCGGTTGCAACACGTAATTCTCTAACAACCAGTTGACCGGCAAGGTGATTACCAGAACAAAGGTTACAGCTATACCAAGACCAACTGCGGTCTTGACAGTTTTAGAAACAGCCAAATACGAACACATACCCAAGAAATAGGCGAAAATCATGTTCTCGATAAAAATCGATTTGACAAATAAGTTGATTAGTTCTTGTCCCATGTCGGCTTAGTTTTCTTCGATGAGTTTAGTGTTCTTGGCGCGCTGTGCCCAGATGATCATTCCAACGACAATCAATGCCATAGGTGGAAATAAAAAGAATCCGTTATTGGCGTAGAATCCTGTTCCAGTATCTGGGTTGATGTACCAACTTAGAGGTATAATCTGAGCACCCATGAGTTGACCTGAACCCAAAAGTTCTCGCACAAAGGCTACTGCGATCAGAATCACGCCATATCCTATCGAGTTTCCTATTCCATCGAGGAATGCTTTCCATGGTCCATTTCCTAAAGCAAAAGCTTCGAAACGTCCCATGATGATACAATTCGTAATGATCAATCCAACGAAAACAGAAAGCTGCTTGCTGACATCATATGCAAAGGCTTTTAAGAATTGGTCAACAAGAATTACCAATGAGGCAACTACAACCAACTGCACGATGATACGAATGCGATTAGGAATGAGATTACGAATCAACGAGATGATCACGTTACCAGCGGCCAAAACGAACATCACAGAGAGTGACATTACGATAGCCGGCTCCAATTTAACCGTGATTGCCAATGCTGAACAAATACCCAATACCTGAACGGTAATAGGGTTGTTGTCATCAAAGGGATCTTTTAATAGTTGCTGATTCTTCTTAGAGAACAACGACTCTTTAGTTTTTACTTCCGTACTCATGGCTTAGATGTTTTTGAAGTATTCGGCATAAGGAGCGAGACAATCTGCAAGCATATCATGCACACCGTTTGAGGTGATTGTTCCGCCAGAAATTCCGTCGACCATATAATCGCCAGCAGACGTTCCTTGCTTCACCACTGAAATGGATTGGAATATCCCCGCTTCAGAAATCTTTTTACCTGGAAACTGGTCGGTAAACATGGGCGTAGTGATTTCCGCACCTAATCCAGGTGTTTCACTCTTATGACCAAAATTGGCCCCTACCACCGTATTACCATCCGATTCCAAACTAACAAAGCCCCATACTGGTCCCCAAAGTCCTTTACCACGCAACGGAATGATGTAGTAATTCTCACCATCTTTTTTCGCCACATACAAAGGCACTTCGCGGTCCATATTTTCCGCTTTTACTGCTCCGGCCATATCAACATTAAAACCGGTTTCACGATCCGTACTTAGGACCTCACCACCTCTAATGGTCAATACTTCCTTGATTACTTCATCGTAAGTGGCCTGTGCCCCGCTACGATCAACCTCAACGCCTACAGAAGCCAAAATGCTCTGCATTTTCTCCTGTTTTACGTTACTCTCTTGTTTTGATTTGAGCCCTAAAGAGGTACCTGCTAATAAAACGGCTACCAAAACTACCATGACAGTAGCGAAGGTGTACGTATATGCATTGCTATTAACGTTCATATTCTGGGGATTAAGCGTTAGCTAAACGTTTGGTGCGACGTTTTACGTTCGCTTCTACAACATAATGATCTATCAGTGGAGCCATCACATTCATGAAAAGAATGGACAACATAATTCCTTCCGGATAAGCGGGGTTGAACACGCGAATCATGATTCCGAAGAATCCTGCTAGGAAACCGTAAATGAGTTTACCGGTTGCAGTCTGAGAGGCACTAACGGGGTCAGTGGCCATAAAGACCATACCAAACATGAACCCGCCTAACATGAGCTGGTGCAATGGATTCAGTCCCATAAACTCGTTCACCGCGAACGCATTGAAAATTGCAGCCATCACAAAACCTCCAATAAAGAAGCTTAACATGATGCGCCATGAACCCACACCCTTAAATATGAGGAACAAACCTCCTAAGAGGATTAAAGCTGCAGACGTTTCACCTATAGATCCGGGTATTAGCCCTAAAAAGGCATTCATCAATGAATAGGTTCCTTCAGGACCGAACTGTGCAATGACGGTCTCCGTGGCAGGGTTTCCTAAACCTTGACCAACGGTAGTCGCAAGGTCTCCTAAGGCAGTTGCGCCTGAATAACCGTCAACCAATGCCGCACCTTCTGATGAAGTAGTGTTAATCCATACCTTATCTCCGGACATCCATGTTGGATACGCAAAGAATGCGAACGCACGTGCCGTTAAAGCAGGGTTCAATAAATTCATTCCCGTTCCACCGAAAACCTCTTTACCAATCAAGACGGCAAAAATTGTACTCACAGCAACCATCCAAAGCGGTATGTCTACAGGCATGATCATAGGAATGAGCAAACCTGAAACCAAAAATCCTTCGTTTACCGGGTGATTGCGTTTCCAAGAGAAATAAATCTCTACACCTAAACCTGCAGCATAAGTAACAATGATCAAAGGCAACATTTTGAATGATCCATAGATCACATTGTCAAGCAGCGTACTTTCTTCACCGAAAGCTCCGTAGTGCAGGCGGCCAATATTCCACATACCAAAAAGCAATGCAGGTACCATGGCGAAAATCACGGTAATCATGGTGCGTTTAAGATCTATGGCATCACGCACGTGTGCACCTGAGTGCGCTGTGTGATCGGGAACAAATGCCATCGTCTCAATCGCGTTGTGCAATGGGTAGAGGATGTTTCTTTTGCCATCTTTTTCAACAAGCGGTCTAGTCTGGTCGAATATGTTTTGTACAAACTTCATAATCTGGCTATTATATCATTTCTTTTCTAAGGTCATTCAATCCGTTACGAACGATTTCCTGCAGCGGTAATTTTGACGTACAGGCAACTTCCGCTAAAGCAAAATCTTCTGGGACAACTTCGTAGATGCCTAATTGTTCCATTTTTTCGATATCACCGATCAAAATACTACGGAGCAATTGCTGCGGGAAAATGTCCATTGGGATGAATTTCTCATATTCACCGGTAACGACAAAGGCACGTTCTTCACCGTGCATATTGGTGTCTAGATCGTATTCGCGGTTTGGGAACAACCAACTCCAAAAGGCACGATTGGTTGAGAATTTTCCAAAACCGGGCAATACCCAACCAAAGAATTCAGTCGTATTTCCTTCAGGTATTGCGGTAAGTTGGCTTTGACCAAAACTAAGGAAACCGTCATTTTCAATTTTCGATCCGGTCAGTACGTCACCCGCTATAATGCGTGCGTTTTCGGTATTTACGTTTGCAGATAAAAACTGCGTCAATGAAACGCCTTGTACAGCCGTTGCATAACCTGCATTCATTACTCTCGATCCTGCCACTGCAACACGGTATTCCGGACGGTATTCACCCGATTCAAATGCTGCACCAATAGTGGGCAAGTCAATCGCATTTACCGTCCAAACAATTTCCCCTTTATTCATGGGTGCCGCTTGTGCGATTTGCGTACCAACAAGACCTTTAGGGTGCTTACCTGTAAAGCTTAGGTGTGTTGCATCTAAGGATTGAAGTGCCTCGATAGGCGCTTTATCTGAATCATGACTCACGTACACTGTACCCTCAGTCATGAGCTTCAGAGCTTTTAATGCTGTAGCAATTGATTTCTCTTTGCCTTCGAGTTGGTGAGCTAAGTCTCCTGCTAGAGGACTGCTTTGAACACCGTTTACGAAGATGGCACGCGGCTTCTCCGACATACCCGCTGCGACCCCATAAGGACGAGAAGTAATGAACGCACCCACACCGGTTGCTCCAAAATGTGCGGCGGCTGCTTCTCGGGTTGCGCCAGTAAAACTGAAGGGACCGTGATCTGCATAGGTGGTTTCTTGGTCCGCTAAAACGACAACGGCTAAGATCTTACGCTTTGCACCGCGCTTGACCTCGGCTATTTCGCCTGATACTGGAGAACAAATTTTTACTTCAGGTCGGTCTTTATCGAAAAATAAAGTGTCGCCTGCTTTGACTTGTGTTCCTGCTTTTACAGCCAATTTTGGTGTAATACCAGGAAAATCTAAAGGTGTCACGGCGTAAGTAGAGGCGGTGATTAGACCCAAATCTGATTTGGGGGCGGCACCAACTAACTTAATATCATGACCCTTGCGGATCTTAAAGGTTTGAGACATCGTACTATAAGATGATTTTGGGTGGCAAAATTAGGATACGTCTTCCATTTAGCCTTAAGATTTCGAGACTAATTGTACTTTAGACACCAATATTTATGAATATGCGTGTTAATAAGTCCATGACAGTTGTCATTCTGTTGATTTCAAGCCTACTGAAGGGTCAAGTACTGAAAGATACGGTAGCATTTGAATACCTAAAAACGGTGCAAATCGCTCCTATTGGTGCGCCTTTGGACTTTCCTGCCTTTGAATTAGGCGTTAAAAACGGTCTGGAATTCAGTTTTGACGATATGGCATACGAATGGAACAACTATGCCTATAAAATATACCATTGCACGAAGGACTGGGAAAAATCAGATCTATTGATCAACCAATACTTAGACGGTTTTGACGGCAACTACCTCAACGACTTTGCAATCAGTGTTGGAACCTTCGTACCCTACACCCACTATTCACTTCGCATTCCCAATGCCGATGCAAGCTTACGAATCAGCGGCAACTACATATTGGAAGTCTATCAAAACGACGACCCCACAGATCTCATTATAAGAAGACGTTTCATTGTTTATGAAGATTTGGTCATGCCCTCCGTTCAGGTATTGCGAGCGGCAGATTTAACTAACTTTTCAACGCAACAGATGGTAAACGCTAAAGTGGCTCTCGCAGGCTATCCTATTCAAGACTTTTTTCAAGACCTGGACTTGAGCATTCTACAGAACAGACGTTGGGACAATGCATTGAATCGCCTAAAACCGACGTTCATTAACGATGGAATGCTGGAATACAACTTTTTAGGAGAATATGCTTTTGAAGGCGGTGTAGAATTTCATTCGTTTGATACCAAGCGTTTAAATCAAGTAGGAATGGGTGTGAAAGTTTCGCAGCTTGATACCTGTTGGTCGGTTTACCTAGAAGAAAAGAAAAACAGTAGTATTTCCGTGTACAGTTTTCAAAATGACATTAACGGGCGGCGTTTGATTCAAAGAGCCGATGTAGGCAATCCAGATTTAGCAGGCGACTACTGTTGGGTAGATTTCTTTTTAGAAAGTCCTGAGCTGGAGGTTCCGGTATATGTTTACGGCCAATTGAGTAATTGGAAATTGGACCCGGAATTTAAACTTACCTACAACAACAACAAACAAGCCTACACAGGCAAGGCTCTTTTAAAACAGGGCTATTATAATTATATATTTGCACACCCTGGAACTCATGGCGGCGCGAGCACAGCGCTTACTGAGGGTACCCATTGGCAAACTAAAAACGATTACACTTTGATCATGTACAACCGTGGCATGGGATTACGCTACGACCGTATTATTGGTTATTTAAAACCTTCATCTTCTTTCTAATGAAAAAACTACTTTCTTTCGCGCTGCTCCTGAGTTCTCTAAGCGCATTTTCCTGGGGACTGACCGGACACAGAATTATTGGACACATCGCAATGGATCATTTGAATCCTGAAGTGCGTACACACATCTTGGAAACATTAGGCGGTGAAGATCTTGCACAAGTGGCCAACTGGATGGACTTCATTAAGAGTGACCAGGACTACGACAGCCTTAAACCCTACCATTACTGCACTATTGCACATGTTGATGAAATTGACGGACATGTACACCCTGAAAAAGGGGACGTTTGGGCAGGTATTGAAAAATTTCTCAACGAAATCGCAACCAATAATTTTAGCGTTGATGAGGCTTTTGCCTTAAAAGCTTTGGCACACTTAATAGGTGATGTACACCAACCCTTGCATTGTGGAAACGGCACCGATATGGGTGGCAATACGGTTAAAGTGAAGTTCTTTTGGGAAAGTTCAAACTTACACCGGGTCTGGGACAGCGGTATGATTGACTATTGGAAGATGTCGTATACGGAATACAGTGCATGGGTAATGTCCACGCGTGTGGCCTCCGATATTGAATCATGGAAAAACTCAAATGTCAAAGATTGGGTACGAGAAAGTGTCGTTTTGCGCGACCAATGCTACCTGTTCGATAATCCCGAAAAACTGGGCTACCGATACATTTACGACCACAGCGATCTGCTTCATTTACGTCTCGCACAAGGGGGCGTTCGACTCGCTGATGCCTTAAACAGGGCGTACGCTGAAAGAGGCTGATCTCATTTAAAAAACCGCCTCAGGGCGGTTTTTTTATGCTTGATCCAAAGCGACCAATTCTAAAATTTTAACAATGACGTCGGTCGCACTTTCCATATCCTGTAGGCTCACAAATTCGTAAGGACTGTGAAAAGCATGCTCACCGGCAAAAACGTTGGGACAGGGCAATCCCATGAAACTAAGTTTGGATCCATCAGTACCCCCACGAATTTTAGACTTACGTACAGGCAGATCACAAGCTTCTATGGCTTGTTCTGCATAGCGAACTACCTGGGGATGCTGGTCCAGCACTTCCTTCATGTTACGATACTGCTCTGAAATTTCAATTTCATAAGACGTGCGCTTAACTTCTTTTGCTGCCTGTTTTGCGAGCGCATTCAATAATGCTGCATAATCTTCGAGCTCTGTTGCATCAAAACTGCGGAGTATCATGGTAATGCGCACTTCCTCGACTCCGCCTGAAATTTCATACGGATGGACGAAGCCTCTCTCCCCTTTGGTGGATTCTGGTGACCACTCTTTACGTGGCAGCAAACTCAAAAACACACCGGCAGCCTTTAATGCATTGCCCATCTTTTTAAATGCAAAACCTGGATGGGTATTGGCTCCACTAAAAATGACCGTAGCACCATCTGCTGAAAAGGTCTCGTCTTCAATAGAACCTTTGGTTGCACCGTCCATGGTGTAGCCAAATGCCGCATCCAATTTTTCGAGATTTACATGATTGGCACCACGACCTATTTCTTCATCCGGTGTAAACAATACCTTCATGGTTGCATGAGGTGTTTTTGTATTCATGAGCGCTTCAACTGCAGTCATAATTTCTGCGACTCCCGCTTTGTTATCCGCACCAAGCAACGTCTCGCCATTTGATGTTACAATAGTATGGCCTTTCATTTCCTTTAGAGCTCCATAATCGTTGGGCGAAATAACGATATCGTCCTTTGGAAGTTTTAATTCGCCACCGTCGTAATCGTGATGCAACGTGGGTACAACACCAGCACCTGAATATTCTGGAGACGTATCCATATGTGCGCAGAAGCAAACTGCTGGGGCGCTTTCATGGCCTGGTGAGGAAGGCACTGTTGCGTATACATAACCCAAATCGTCCATGTGTGCATCTTCTACACCCATAGACTTCAATTCTCCAACCAGCACCCGAGCTAAATCTTTTTGCTTTTCTGTGGACGGGACGGAAGTACTGTGAGGATCGCTCTGTGTGTCTATTTGAACGTAAGATTGAAACCGATCAAGAAGGTTAGGGTATTTCATTTTTTATTTTGAATGTAAAGTTGATGGGGCAAATAAAGTACGAAGGGCAGTTTCTACAATAATGCGTGCGTCTAAAACAAGAGACCAATGCTCTATATAATAGACATCGGCTCGAATCCGCTCTTCGAGCATCTGTGGACGTGCTGCAGCACCGCCACCACGCAAACCACGTGCCTGAGCCAGTCCAGTAAGTCCCGGTTTAGCCCAATAGCGAATCTTATAAGATGCCACTGAAGCTGCATAAGTTGCTCCATCCCCAGCCGTATGCGGACGCGGTCCTACCATCGACATATGACCGAAGAGCACGTTGAATAATTGAGGCAACTCATCTAGACCTGTTTTTCGCATCCAGCGTTGTAGGGCATTACTTCCGCCTAAGTCGTTCATGCTTTTAAACTTTAGTACCGTAAAAGGCTTTCCTGACAATCCTTCTCTACGTTGCTTAAAGAAAGGCCAACCAGCACCAGAAATCAATAGCACAAGCGCCAAAAAAGGAAACAACCAAAGCCCTACTGCGGTGAGTAACGATAAAGACATGAGCACATCAAAAATGCGTTTGACGAAGGCATTAGAACGGTTTGAAAGGGGCTCCCGCCGCTGCGAAAATAACGGAATGCCTTCAAGATTTTCTAAAATCATGTGGCCCGCATAATTTGGGCCCATATCAGGTAAGAAGCGAAAACGCATACCTGCATTTAATGCAAAATTTGCAGCGGTTTCATATTCTGAGGTACCCGGTGCATGGACGCAGATGAGTTCGTCAACAGCTCCCGGTTTGCCATCAAATGGGCCTTGATAGGACCAACCCAATTCCGGCCGTAGTTCTGTAAGCTGGTTCAAGGCTTCCGCTGTTGCATGACTTCCTGCTAATACATAGGTCCGTTGCCACTTACCCTTTGCCATTTGGCTTCTCAAATAATGCACCAATACCATACGGTACAACCAGGCGATACCGTAAAGCAAACTGAAATATGTCGCTAGAAATACCCGGCTGTAGTAATAGCCTTTTAAACCGACAACAATGATGGCAAGCATGGCAAATTGGGCCAAGGCCGCACGCAACACATTTACGGTAACATTGCGCTGCTCTAATCCGCTGGTGTAGCTAAAAATGCCGGACCAACGTCCCGCCGCATACCAACTGACAACGGTCAATACTAAAAGTTGTAAGTAGTAATTGTAATACTCGGGATTCGCAATGCGTAAATCATCGAAACGCCAATAGCCAATCAATGCAAACAGTGCGAGCAATAAAGCACTGTCAGCAAGTAACGTAACGAGCCGGAAGATATTTGTCCCTTGGTTTTGCATTTTCGTGGGCGAAAAGATACTTACTTTTACAACGATGAGCACTACCCAAAGTCCTATAGTCTACGCGCCTGGTATTGGCCCGGACCGCGCAGCCCTTCTTACTGAAGAATTCGGGATTAAGACCGTAGCACAATTCCTAGAGCATTATCCGTTTCGATATGTAGACAAAAGCCAATTCCATAGTATTCGCTCACTTAACGTTCACAGCGGCGAGGTACAAATCAAGGGACAACTCACTAAAATTGAAGAATTAGGTGCTCCGAGGCAACGTCGGCTGGTGGCAACATTCACTGACGGCGAGGGTTTCATAGAATTGGTCTGGTTTAAGGGCGCGAAGTGGGTGCGAAAAAGCTTGAAGCTGAATACTCCGATGGTGGTTTATGGCAAAATCAATGACTTCAACGGAAAAAAAAGCATACCGCATCCAGAAATCTATGCCCCAACGGAGCAGCATGAAGCTGCGGTAGAACCTGTATATTCTACTACGGAGAAACTGACCAAACGCGGTCTAAACTCCAAGGGAATCGGGAAGGTAATGAAGGCGCTATTAAAAAAAGAGCCGGATCAGAAAGAGGAAGTATTCTCTGAAGCTTTTCGAACGAAACATCAATTAATCAGTAGCGTTCAAGCCCTAAATTGGATTCACTTCCCGCCCTCACAGCAACACCTAGAAGCAGCTAAAAAGCGGATTAAATTTGAAGAGTTCTTTTTCCTTCAATTGACGCAACAACGAAATAAACTGCGTCAGAAAACTGCAATAAAAGGGTATACGTTTAAAGAAGTTGGCTCAGTTTTTCTGAATTTTTACAACCATCATCTGCCTTTCGAATTGACCAATGCACAGAAACGCGTAGTTAAGGAAATTCGAGGAGATGTGCGGACAGGAGCACAAATGAACCGATTGGTTCAGGGTGATGTCGGTTCCGGTAAAACTATTGTCGCCTTGCTTGGAATGTTGTTGGCGTTGGATAACGGCTACCAAGCAGCGCTCATGGCACCAACAGAAATCTTAGCCACGCAACACTACAATGGACTGAAAGAACTTTGTGATCCTGCCGGAATTTCTGTAGCACTATTAACCGGTTCCAGCACTGCTGCACAACGAGCAGAGATACATACAGCGCTTCAAGAAGGCAGCCTACAAATCTTGATTGGAACCCATGCGCTGATTGAGCCTACCGTAAAATTTGCCAATCTAGGCCTTGCGGTGATTGACGAACAACACCGTTTTGGCGTTGCCCAACGGGCGAAACTTTGGAAGAAAAACGAGCATCCACCGCATGTACTAGTAATGACTGCGACCCCAATACCACGAACGTTAGCAATGTCAGTATATGGAGATCTCGATATCAGCGTTATTGACGAATTACCTCCGGGACGAAAAGCGGTAAAAACGCTGCATCTTTTTGATAAAAATCGTCTTAAACTCAATGGTTTCATGCAACGTGAAATTGCCTCTGGGAGACAGGTATATGTCGTATTCCCTTTAATTGAAGAAAGTGAAAAACTGGACTTGAAAAATCTCGAAGTTGGTTACGAGCAACTGCTGCGTGATTTCCCCAGACCTCAATATCAGATTGCAGTAGTTCATGGTAGAATGTCAGCGGTTGAGAAGGAAGGTGAAATGCAACGTTTCGCGAAAGGAAAAGCGGATATAATGGTCGCCACTACAGTGATTGAGGTTGGTGTAAATGTACCTAATGCATCAGTGATGGTCATTGAAAATGCAGAACGTTTTGGCCTAAGTCAATTGCACCAATTGCGAGGCCGTGTAGGTCGGGGTTCCGATGAAAGCTTCTGCATTCTGGTCTCCTCATTTAAATGTTCAGCAGATGCGAAAACGCGTTTAGAAACCATGGTACGTACTACAGACGGATTCGAAATTGCGGAAGTGGATATGCAGTTGAGAGGACCGGGAGATTTAATGGGAACACGACAAAGTGGACAGCTGCAATTTAAACTGGCCTCTTTGTTGAATGATGGACCGCTGTTGAGTTGGACCAAAGCGATTGTGGAACAATTATTGATTGATGATGCACAACTCGACCACCCCGACCACCAGAGCATAAAATCGCGCTGGATCGATCTTTATAAAGACCAATGGGGTTGGAATAGGATATCATAGTTGCCCATGATCCAGCGCATTCCTACATTTTTCAAAGGCTACCACCGACTGCTACAGCGCTCAGGAGGATACGCCTTTGTCCGTAAAAACCTCCTGAAGTTGTTCGGGTCGATCGTACTAGTCTTGGGGCTGTTTTACGCTTTTGATACCTGGATAGTTGATATAGACTCTGCAGTGGAATGGGTAACACTTACCTTGAGTACTCCAGCATTACTAGGGCTCTTCTTCACGAGCGAAATTAGCTTAGGAATCATTACCCCTGAACTACTCATCGTATGGGCTGACGAAACGTTGAAGCCGCGATGGATGTTATTTCTACTTGCCTCACTAAGCTACAGTGCGGGTATGGTGAGTTACTTTATTGGCCGATTTTTACGAACTCGTGGAGTTGTGAGGAAGCGACTGTTGGAGCAACATCAATCAACGCTAAACCAGTTGCGGAAGTTTGGTGGACTCTTGATCATTCTCGCAGCACTCACTCCACTTCCCTATCCTATCGTATGTCAACTCTGTGGACTCAACCGCTACCCTTTCAAACATTTTGTCCTGCTCACTTTAGTGCGGTTTCTGCGCTTCGGGATCTATGGATTGGTTCTTTTCAACCTATTCTAATTCCGACGAAATAAGCCTTTGCGATTATCCTGCAAAGTGTAACTTTGGCATTCAATCAATTTTGAGCTCCATGAAGATTTCGTACCGCTGGCTTAAGCGTTATTTACCGATCGATCTTAATCCAGAACTTGTCTCTGAATTATTGACCGATACCGGCTTAGAAGTAGAAGGTTTGGAAGAAGTGGAGACCATTCCTGGTGGACTTCGTGGAGTAGTCGTTGGAGAAGTACTTACCTGTGAACAGCATCCCAATGCAGATCGACTTCGTATTACCACAGTCAATGTAGGGACGGAAGAAGCGCTTCAGATTGTTTGTGGTGCACCCAATGTAGCTGCAGGACAAAAAGTGCCCGTTGCCACAGTCGGCACGACGTTGTATCCAGGCGGCGAGGAATTGAAAATTAAAAAAGGTAAAATCCGCGGCGAAGTAAGCATGGGCATGATCTGTGCCCAAGACGAGCTGGGTTTGGGCGATGATCACGATGGTATTCTGGTACTTGACGACGCTTTACATCCCGGAACACCTTGCAGTACCGTTTTTGATATTGAAAGTGATTTCGTTTTTGAAATTGGCCTGACTCCCAACCGTACGGACGCTATGGGACATATTGGAGTAGCGCGGGACTTGCGTGCTGCAATGCTCACAAAGGGCATGGAAGCGCCTGAATTAGAAATTCCCGAAGCATTCTACACCGAAGTAGCGGAGAACCCGATCTCCTTAAAAATTGAAGATGAAAACGGTTGTTCGTCCTACCGCGGAACCTACATTTCAAATGCAACCATTAAAGAAAGTCCAGATTGGCTAAAGGAACATCTTGTTGCTATAGGACTTGCACCAAAAAACAATGCGGTTGACATTACCAATTTCGTATTGCACACCTTTGGCCATCCGTTGCATGCTTTTGATGCAGATACTATAGCGGGCAATACTGTCCTTGTTCGTCAAGCAAGTGCTGATGAAAAGCTCACTACGTTAGATGAGGTGGAACGATCGTTGGATCCACAGGATTGCATCATTGCAGATGCAACAAAACCGATGTGTATTGCCGGAGTTTTAGGCGGTTCTACTAGCGCTGTTAAAGGATCTACAAAGAATATTTATCTGGAAGGTGCCTACTTTGATAGCGTTCGTGTGCGTAAAACGGCAAAACGTCATGGTATAAATTCTGATGCAAGTTATCGCTATGAAAGAGGTGTTGATCCCAATGCCACCGGAGCAGCGCATGCATATGCCGTTGCCTTACTGTGCGAATTAACTGGCGGTACTGCCAGTGCTCCTGACCACAAAGGACACAAGAATTTTGAACGCGCTGGCATCGAGTTTAGTCGAATGAAAGTCATGAAGCTCATCGGTCTTGAATTGGACCAAGCGAAAATGACGCAGATTCTTGAATTGCTTGATTTTGAAATCACGAAAATTGAAGGCGATTTATGGAGCGTACTGGTAC
>JAKMEB010000021.1 GCA_022426185.1 Schleiferiaceae bacterium | reverse complement strand
GTCCATGGACAGAGCCCAATTTTGAGGGCAGCTTTGCAACGACGAAATACGAGCCTACTTCCGACGGTTTTTCTGCCCTCTGGGAAGTCAGTCACCTCAATAGAAATTTCCCGCAATGGTGGATTGACAAACAATACACTCCCGCAAATGATTACTTTGGAACTGAATTTGTCAAAACGGTGGACAATTACAGTAAATCCAATCGGGTTGCGAAATATGCCATATTGATTATTGTATTGACGTTCATGGTTTTCTACTTCTCAGAGCTTATCAAAGGAGCTAAGGTCAATGCATTGCAATATGTACTTGTAGGGTTGGCCTTAGTACTGTTCTATACTTTGCTTCTGTCCTTCTCTGAGCATATCGGTTTTAATGCTGCCTATTTTATAGCGGCTTTGATGACGGTGCTCATGGAGTTTTTGTATGCTCGAAGTGTACTGGGTAGCACGAAACTTGCAGCATACGTTGCTTCTACCTTAACCTTGTTGTACGGCTTTATCTTTATTCTCATTCAACTAAAAGACTTTGCTTTATTGGCTGGGAGTTTAGGCTTATTTGTAATCCTCGCTGGTATCATGTTTATATCCAGGAAAATAAAATGGGAAGAGGAATTCTAAAAAAAAAAAGCCCCGAGCATTACTCGGGGCTTTTTTGATTCTGGTGGGTAGTTTATGCTCCCATGACCATATCTAAGTATTGTGTCAATTTTGTTTTCAGTGATTTACGCTCCACAATAAAGTCGAGGAAGCCGTGTTCCAAAAGAAATTCAGAACGTTGGAAGCCTTCGGGCAGGTCCTTACCTATAGTTTCTTTTACCACGCGAGGACCGGCGAAGCCGATCAGTGCATTAGGTTCAGCGATATTAATATCTCCGAGCATAGCATAAGATGCGGTAACACCACCTGTTGTTGGATCTGTTAGGAAGGATATGTAAGGAATCTTTTTATCATCGAGCAAGGCGATCTTCGCAGATGTTTTAGCCATTTGCATCAAAGAGAAGGCTGCTTCCATCATACGAGCACCACCGGACTTTGATATCATGATGAACGGGGCACCTGTTTCTAAACTCTGGTCCATTGCGCGTGCAATTTTCTCTCCCACTACAGAGCCCATTGACCCACCGATGAAATTGAAATTCATACAAGCAACAACAATAGGTTTGCCATTCATTTTGCCATATCCAGTGGTGATTGCGTCTTTAAGACCAGATTTCTTTTGACCCGCCTTGAGACGATCAACGTACGGCTTCGTGTCTTTAAACTTTAATGGATCTTTACTCTCCATTCCTGGATCGAGCTCAGTAAAGACGCCTTCATCGAACAGTATATGGAAATATTCCCTGGCGTTAATGCGGTCGTGGTGTCCACAGTTACCGCAAGTCCACAGCTCCGCAGCATGGTCATCCACGCTCACGATTACTTTGCATTTAGGACATTTGTGCCAAAGCCCATCAGGGGTTTCCTTTTTGTCCTTGGTCTCGGTGGTTATGCCCACCTCAGTTCTTTTAAACCAACCCATAGTATTTTTTCCTCTGTGCAGTTTGTAGGATGCTAAAGTAGCTAAAAAGGGCACTCATCGCATAGAAGAGTGCCCTTTTGCTTTGAAAATCTAACGTTGACCTTAAGCGATGGTAATTGCGTCGTTAAGATACACGTCTTGCACTGCGCCAATCAATGCGAGGCCGTCTTTGTATTCTTTCTGGAAGGCCTTACGTCCTAAAATAAGACCTTGACCACCGGCACGCTTATTGACTACCGCCGTAATTACTGCTTCACTAAAGTCATTTGCATCATTACCTGTTGAAGCTCCTCCGGAGTTGATCACACCGATTCGACCGTTGTAGCTGTTCAATACCTGGTAGCGCGTCAGATCAATAGGGTTATCTGTAGTTAACTCAGAATATACTTTAGGATGCGTTTTACCGTGACCTGTAGCGTTGTATCCTCCGTTGTTGGTAGGAAGTTTTTGTTTGATGATATCGGCTTGAATGGTTACACCCAAGTGAATCGCTTGTGACGATAAATCTGCAGAGGTGTGGTAATCTACGCCGTCTACTTTAAAGGCATCGTTACGTGTGTAACACCAAAGAATGGTTGCCATACCCAGTTCATGTGCGCGCTCAAATGCAGCTGCAACCTGCTCAATCATCTCACGGCTTTGTGGGTGACCAAAGTATATGGTCGCTCCAACTGCACAAGCTCCCATGTTCCAAGCTTCATCTACAGACCCATAAGGGCTTTGCAAGAATGTGTTTGGATGCGAGAGGTATTCATTGTGATTGATCTTTACGACAAATGGAATCTTGTGGGCATATTTGCGCGCCACCGTGGCCAATACCCCGTAGGTTGAAGCTACCGCATTACAACCGGCATCGATTGCCATTTTGACGATATTTTCAGGATCAAAGAACATAGGATTTGGCGCGAATGAAGCGCCTGCACTGTGCTCGATTCCCTGGTCAATGGGAAGAATACTTAGGTACCCAGTATCCGCTAAACGTCCAGTGCCGTAGAGGCGCTGAAGAGAGTTCATGACTTGAATACTGCGGTTAGATTCTGTGAAAGATTCCGTGACAAAGTTGCCTGAAGGTAAAATCGCCAAAGAATCTTTGGTGATAGCCGTAGAAGTGTGGTTCAACAAAGCATCAGCTTGATCGCCTAGCAACTCTCTAATTTTGTCAATGGACATCATAATCTATAGGTGTTAAAATGAGCCGCTAAATTAAACCAAATGTTTTAAGCAATGCAGCATGATTAAAAAGGATAACCAATTCCTAATGCAAGGTTTAAATCGCGTAATTCTGGTGCAGTTATGACCCAATTTGAGCGGTTTACAGCCCCTGGGTGGTGAAGTTTTAAACCCAAATCGGCCCGAATGATGAAAAATTCGAGATCGTAACGCAGACCATAACCCGTATTAATGCCTAATTGCTTGTAGAATGTGCTCCACCCAAACTTACCTGCTTCAATGGCTGCAGCCTGTTCATTGGTGAAGTTTCCAGTGTACGTTTTATCGTAAAGCCACATATTTCCTGCATCAATAAAAACAGCACCTTTCATGGCCCGTTGTATGGTGAATCGATATTCGAGACTCTGGACCAATTTTATCGGCGCCGCTGAGAAAAAGCCACTACCACGAAGAACATCTTCATTAGTGGCGCCTGGTCCAAAGTGGTAGGCGGTCCAACCGCGCATATCGTTTGCTCCGCCCATAAAGAAAGATTGTTCAAAAGGCACAAAGCCCGATGAACTGTCCCAGCTTTGAGTTGCCCCAAGAAAGGTGCGCGAGACCAGCTGTCTTTTTCGCACCAAACTGCGGTAGACACGGAAATCCAGGCTCGCCTTAGCGAATTGTGCTATGGGATTTCCATTCCATTCCGTTATTCCACTGAGACTAGCAAGCTGTCCACCGGTTTTTACGTCAACACTTGAAAAGTATCGCCATTTATCATTATTCCAGCTTTTCGTGTATTGATAAGAGGAAGTGGCGAAAATGATATTCTGAAAACCAACGAATAAAAAGGGGGCGGTGGTCGTGTCGTTGGCGAAATTGATACTAACAAAAGAGAGTTGTGCAGGGTTAAATACGTGTTTCACGCCTTTTCTTGCCCAGCTGTATTCGAGATTCGCAGAAAAATTAAATCGGTTAAATTCTTGAGCACGGTATTGGTAGGCTACTTGAGCACCCAATTGTGTTTTGGGTTGCCAAAACTTTACTTTTTTCGGTGTAAGTACTTTTGGAAGTAGCAATTTCGGCAGTTCCAATGCGACTCCTGCATTGAGTTCACGTGCATCAATAAGCCAGCTTGTATTGGAAGAATTCCGTTGCTCCGTGAGCGCACCCCCAAGGGAGAGTCGAAGTACCTCCCCACCTTTAAAGAGGTTTCTGTTGTCCCAATTAAAACTTCCTCCGATACCTAAACTGCCACTGTTACCTAGCCCCTCTAAATTTGCGCTGACCGAACGTCTGGGCAGTGGCTCCAAATGAAGTGTAGCCTCTAAGCTGCTGTCATTGGGTTGCACATTAAACTCTACTGTTTTGAACACACCAAGACTGTTGAGGTTTTTATAGGTTGAACGCAGAAGGCTTTGATTATAATAGGTGCCGCGTTCTAGGTAAATCTGTTCATCGATAAAGCCTGGGCGAAACTTTCTTTCCGTTTGAAGTACGTCTAAACCGTGCGCTGTTCTTACACTGTCATTTACGGTATTTACATTTTTGAAAGAATAGGTTGGCTGAACGGTGATTTTTGAAACCCGCTGTCGTTTATCGTTACTGCCGAAGATGAACGGATCAACTACTCCTGTGATTGCACTTGCGTCCGGGCCGGCTGTAGTATCTATTTCAAAGTAAACCCAGCCTAATTGGCCCCTGTAATATCCCTGATCTTTAAGGAAATTGGTCAATGCTAGTTGCTCTTCTTCGATACGTTCTGCATTTAATCCATCACCTAATTCTAAGCCTTTTGGGTAATGTGCAAGGGCGGAATCTATAAATCGACTGGTGGAACGAAGTTGGTAGTCCTTAATGATATACTGCGGTCCGGTAGTAATGCGGTAATGTGCAACGACCTTTTTCGTTATTTGTTCGACAAAAGCGGTATCGGCTACTTGGTAAAAACCTTGATTGAAATAGTGCTGCTTCAGCTGTGCTGAGCTAATATTAAAGGCGTTTGAGTCAAAATATGCAGGAGGCTCACCAATGCGTTTAAGCCAATTTCCAATGGGATGGTCTCCTGCTTTATTGCCAACACCGTACAAACTCACAAACATTCGAATATTCCCGAAACCTTTGTTCGGACGTTGGCGCATGATGTCGTAATCGTCGTCGCTGTTTGTTGTATGACCGTTAATGCGAATGTCGTTTTTAACGAGCATAGGCTTTTCGAGGGAGGCCTGCTGTAAGCCGGTGCAGCTCAAAGTAGTGAACAAGAGCGCAGTCCCGAAAAGCACGGGATAGAAAAAGCGGTGTATTTTAGCAGTAAAATTGGTCAACGTGCTCACTAACAATCAAGAAAAATTAATCCGCAGTCTTGTACTACGCAAGAACCGAAAAAAGTCGGGACTATTTGTTGCGGAAGGTTTGAAGTTAGTCAAGGATTTAATGAGTGCAGGGCTTCAAGTCGAAAATATCTTCGTAACGGACGGACCTTTGGAAGGTTATAAAGGAAGCGCACCTAGCCAAACCATTAGTCTTCAAGAAATGAAGCGCATCAGTTTCTTAGAAACGCCCAGTCCTGTTCTAGCCATAGTTAAACAGCCCTCAAGTTCCGCGGAATTCCGAAAGAACACTGGATTAGTGTTGTTGCTTGACCGCATTCAAGATCCAGGAAATATGGGCACTTTACTACGTACAGCACTTTGGTATGGTGTAGATCATATCGCATTAGTAAAAGGGAGTGTGGATGTGTACAACCCTAAAGTCGTTCAAGCGAGTATGGGCGCGCTTGCGCACCTCCAATTCGCGGAAAAGACTGCGCAAGAATGGGTAGAGTGGAGTACAGCTCACAGCAGAAGATTGCTAGTTGCAGATATGGATGGGACGCCGGCTGCAGAAATGAATTGGACCGCAAAAGACGTTCTGGTATTAGGTAATGAAGGTCAGGGCTGCGATGAAGTCTTTAAGGCCGCAGGAGATCAAGTCACCCTTCCAGGTAATGCGGCTAAAATGGAAAGCTTAAACGTAGCAATAAGTGGTGCTACACTGCTTTATGCGTATGCGACCGCTTCAAACGAGCTTTAAAACGTAGGTTCAACAACACCCCGCCAATCACCAATGCGATTCCGAGGAACATCTGGCCGTTAGGAACAAAATCAAAGAGAACAATATCCCAGGTTAAAGCGAAAATTACGCCTATGTATTTGAGTGGTGCGACCGTGTTCACTTCGGAAAGTTGGTAGCTTTTGGTCATGTACAATTGGGCAAATTGTGTCATGATGCCAATGGCAAAGAGTAACACGAGATCTGGAAGGGAAGGTGTGACCCAATTGAAAATGCTAAAGACGATCATTACAGGTGTCGCGACCAATGGAAAATACATCACAACCACAAGTGGGTGTTCGTCTTTGAGCTTCCGGATGGCATTGTAGGCCAATCCAGAAAATATACTAGAGCCAATACCTAATCCCAGAAGGGTAGGTGGTATTTGGGCACTTGAACCTTTGACTACGACGATACCAATAAATGATACCAGGAAAAAGAACCATTGCGCCCATCTAGTGCGCTCACCTAGAAGGAATCCTGCAATGAAGGCGGTAAAGAATGGGCTGAGGTATTGAACGGTTACAGCTGCGCTCAGAGGCATTTTTTGAATGGTATAAAAGAACACAGTGAGTGCTGTAGTGCCTGCTACTCCTCGAATAAGTAACCACTTTCTGTTTACACCCCATGGAGAAATACCCTTGCGTTTGAGCAAGGCATAGCTGATTGCGAAGGTGATCAGGGAACGAAAAAGGACCAATTCTGTCGCCGGTAAATGCGGCAAGAATTTCACCATGAGATTGACGGCAGCGAAGCAGCCCACGGATATGAGCATATAGCGGATGCCGGTACCCACTATTCGAAGGTGAAATTGATCAAAACCGCCTGATTGCGCAACGCGTCAAAAGCTTCAACCTGAGGGGTGCCGTCTTGCACTAAAAGATTTGTAAGTCCCCAAGCAGCTCTGATTTGTGGTGAAAATTTAAAGTATTCGAAATAAAAATCGGCACCGAAGCCCACTTCATAATCTGCAACATGACGTTGCAGTTTGAACAAACCATCATCAACGACTTTCGCTTTTGAAGCGAGATCATTGGTATAGCGCAGACCGCCCATCAGGTACAATCTGTAGTTGTCGATGCGGACACTTTTAAATTTTAAGAGCAGTGGGAATTGAACGTAGGAGCTTTCGATCTGACGGGTAATGATCTCTCGTTCACTTGTAAATGGATTGACCATGTCAAAGTGCAGGTTGCGCACGGTCGCAGCGAATCCTGGTGTAAACCGTAAGTCTAAATGTTCCGTTAATCGGAGGTTGGATACGATGTTGATGTTGTAGCCTGGCAGCGCTTCACTAGTTACACTGAACAGATCCGGTTGTTCGCTAAGGTCCGCAAGATCCATATTGAAGTCGTACCAATTCAACCCGATATGAAAGCCAAAGTGGATGGGCGTTTTATCGAATAACGGTTGATTTCTCAGTCCAGAGAATTGTGCGAAGGCCATGAGCGGCGCACATAAAACAACCCAAAAAACTACTTTCTTATTCATTGTCACTAGAACGTTCTTAGGCCTCTTTTCGTGCCTGGTAAATAGTGGCAATACCAAAAGTAACAGGACGGGTATGCTTCGGTGTGAGCCCTGCTTTTAATAGTTCTTGCTCAAAAGCTTTTCCGTATGGAAAAGCCTCAACACTCTCTGGAAGGTAGGTGTAAGCGCGCGGATCTTTTGAAACAAGCTTGCCTACCGTAGGTAAAATGGCCTTAAAATAGAACCAATAGAGTTGCTTAAACGGAAAATGACGCGGCTGGCTGAATTCGAGGACGACCAATTGTCCTCCCGGCTTTAATACCCGCATCATATCTTTTAAACCGTTGTGTAAATTTTGAAAATTACGCACCCCAAAGGCCACGGTAATGGCATCAAATGTTGCGTCTCCATAAGGAAGGTTTTCGCTGTCGCCGAGTTCTAGGATAATTTTCTTACTTAACCCTTTCTTAGCTACTTTTCCTCGACCCACTTCAAGCATTCCTTCGCTGATATCAGCTCCAGTGATCTCAGCACCTGTGCCTTTTGCTAGGGCAATAGCGAGATCTGCTGTACCGGTGGCTACGTCGAGCACTAGGGTTGGAGCATCAGCCTTCACCATATTCACGACTTTGCGTCTCCAGCCCTTGTCAATATTTAATGACAATAGGTGATTGAGCAAATCGTAACGCTTAGAAATGTTATCAAACATTTCAGCCACTTGCTCTTTTTTCGCTGCCTCGCTGTCGTACGGTTTTATGTTTTCTGCTCCCGCCATTGTTTAAAATTTGATGCGCAAAGGTAGGCCATACGGCTTAACTTCGCATTTATGAGTAGAAGAAGAAATACCAGTCAATCCGACGCCGATAAAAAGCGTAAGCCATTATCATTGAAGGATTTAAGCCAGCTTCGCAAAATATTTTCTTACCTGCGCCCGCACCGTGTTTTGTGGGTTGTTGGATTCTTCTTCCTTCTTATAACGATGGGGACCTCGCTATTGTTCCCAAAGTTGTTAGGAGGGCTCATGTCTTCGTCTGCGGAGAATTTACGAGGCAATATGGTTCAAATGATGGGGCTATTGGCGCTGCAAAGTGTAGCGGGTTTTTTCCGGGTGGTGATTTTTGTCATCGTCACAGAGCGTGCATTGGCTGCGCTTAGGGAAGATTTGTACGGTCATTTGGTGCACTTGCCCATGGCGTTTTTTTCGAGCAGGCGAGTAGGGGAGTTAAACTCACGTGTTGCGTCAGATACGGCACAAATAGGCGAGACTTTGACTACCACATTAGCAGAGTTCTTACGCGGGCTTTCCATGGTTATCGGTGGGATCGCGATCCTGGCCTTTACCTCCATTAAACTTACCTTATTCATTGTAGCGGTAATTCCACCGTTCATGATTGTGACTCTATTTTTCGGTCGTTTCATCCGTAAATACGCAAAGCGCGTGCAAGATGAAGTTGCAGCGTCAAATACGATCGTGGAAGAAACCTTCGCTGGTATTCAAACCGTGAAGGCGTTTGCGAACGAGGCGTGGGAACGGAGCCGTTATGCGAAGCGCATACAAAATGTGGTAGGTCTTGCTGTTAAAGGAGGGTATTACCGCGGGGCTTTTTCTTCTTTCATCACCTTTGGATTATTTGGAGCCATAGCATTGGTTATTTGGTTTGGAGCGGGCATGGTGCACGAAGGAGAATTGGCTGCAGAAAAGCTCAACGAATTTATTTTATACGCACTGTTCATTGGCGGTTCTATTGGCGGATTGGCAAACGTATATGCACAGCTGCAAAAAGCCATAGGCGCTACTGAAACCATCTTTGGATTATTGGACGAGACGGTTGAAATGGAACCGAACAAGGAGCCCAAGGCGCCTATTGAAGTTGGATCTATTTCGATGAAGGATGTGAAGTTCAGTTACCCGACACGCGCAGATGTGCCTGTATTACAGGCATTGAGTTTTGATTTACCTCAAGGGCAGACTTTAGCATTGGTTGGAAAAAGTGGTTCTGGTAAGTCCACTATTGCTTCATTATTGATGCGCTTTTATACCTCATTCGAAGGGGAGTTTACGGCAAATGGAAAACCTGTGGCTTCTCTGGATCTTCAATCTTGGCGTGGTGCTTTAGCCTTAGTCCCTCAAGATGTTTTGCTTTTTGGAGGTACCATTCGAGAGAATATTACCTACGGAAATACAGAGGCCAGTGACGCAATGATTATTGAAGCAGCGAAAGAGGCGAACGCTTGGGAATTTATCGAGGGTTTTCCCGAAGGTCTTGAGACGACAGTAGGCGATCGCGGGGTCCAGCTGAGTGGTGGTCAGCGTCAGCGCATCGCTATTGCTCGCGCCCTTTTAAAAGATCCTCAGTTGTTGATTCTTGATGAAGCGACGAGCGCTTTGGACAGCGAAAGTGAATACTTGGTTCAAGAGGCGCTTGACCGATTAATGAAAGGCCGCACCTCTGTGGTAATTGCGCATCGACTCAGCACCATCCGCAAAGCCCATCAGATCATCGTATTGGAAGACGGTGCTGTGATCGAACGTGGCACGCATGAGACTTTGATGCAGAATGCAGGCACCTATGCAGAGCTGATCAAGCTCCAAGATGTTATGGGCAGTAGTGCGCATGACAAAGAGAAATCGGATCAATTGTAGGCTAACCTAAATTCATGTAGTATCTTAGGTATGATGAAAAAAATGCTCAAACATCCGGCGGGAAAAGCCCTCTTAAATAAATACTTTTTATCGGGAGTCAGTTTTGTGGCTTGGATGATATTTCTAGATACGAACAATTATTTCATTCATTCCGAATTGTCTGGCCAAATCGACGACCTACAGAATGATATTGAGTTTTATGAAGAGGCCTTAGATCATGATAAAACGCTCTTGGAGCAATTGGAAACTAATCCTGAGGCTTTCGAGCGATATGCGCGCGAAAACTTTGGAATGCACCGGGAAGGTGAAGATATAACCATCATAGAATTTGAATCCTCACAGGATGACTGATACCAATGACCGCGCCTATCCGCATGGAAAACGTGTGGCACCACTTTACACCGAAGCGCCTGACCAGCAGCCCGGATTTCGCTCCAACCCTTGGTGGGTGATGGTGCAAGAGCATGCAGTAGTGAAAGAATTCGCAGCAAACGACTGGGCGCTCCAACGCTTGAAACATGGCGCGAGCGGATTGCTCTTTTACCTCTACGACCACCAATACCTTCCTCGTATTCTTCGCGATATTGATTTACGCTACATTCAATTAGGACTTGTAGTAGAAGGAAGCGGTCCGGAAGTCATGGAAGCGCTTCTTCACCACGCGCACAACGAGATCTTGCCTTTAGATAGAATCAATGGCTTTATAAACATCGATCCTATCGAGATTGCCGCTCGTACGGGTTATTGGGACGAGAATAAGATGTACGATCTTGGCGAGTTAAGCAGATTAGCACCACCCCAATTTAAATTCATGTGCGTCAATGCTAATTTCTATGGTGCCTGTGGTGCATCAGCGGAGACCCAACTGGGTTTAGCACTGGCCCATTTAGACTTTTATCTTGAAGCATTTGGAGAGGTAGGGTTGGCTCAATATTGGTTGGCATTGACTGCTGGCACACATCTCTTTGAAGAAATGGCGAAAATCAGGGCAATGCGCTTGCTTTGGGGTCGCTTGCTGGAAACCTATGGCTTGCCTCAGGTGCATTTAGAAATTTATGCAGAGACCAGCATTCAACATCAAAGTGCTCTTGATGTTGAGACGAATCTTTTACGTGCTTCTTCGGCAGCCTTCGGCGCCATTACTGGTGGTGCAGACGCCTTGCAGATTCGTCCATATACGGCGGTGTTGGGTTCCGATGATGCAGAAGCAGAACGATTGGCATTGAATCAGCAGTATCTTTTTGCCTATGAGAGTTTCCTAGATCGCGTTGAAGATCCTGCGGCAGGTTCCTACTTCATTGAAACTTTGACACAAGAGCTTTGTGAATCGGCTTGGGCAATCGCTCAAGAGGTGCGCGCTATGGGCGGTATTTTAGAAGCGTTACAATCGAACTGGATTCAAGATAAAATTTGGACGGAGGCCAACAAAGCCGCTCCAGCCCACTACCTGGGAGTTAATAAATTCCCCGCTGCAACCGGATTTAAGGAAGGCTTTAAGCCCAAAGCTCCTGTGGATCGGGCAGCACATCAAAAGAAGTTTGTAGATTGTCAAATAGAGCCGCTTCGACCGATTCGATGGGCGGCAGCATTGGAAAACGAATACGGCAGACAAGCCTAGGTATGGGAGCAGATTCGAAATGGACTACGCCAGAACAAATCGTAGTAAAACAGCATTACCAACGCAAGGATCTTGAAGGCGCATCTCATATGGGAACACTACCGGGTGCTCCGCCATATGTGAGAGGACCTTATGCTTCCATGTATGTAGGTCGACCATGGACCATACGGCAGTATGCAGGGTTCTCAACTGCGGCAGAGTCGAATGCATTTTACCGTAGAAATTTAGCGGCTGGTCAAAAAGGGCTGTCGGTAGCCTTTGATCTGGCCACCCACCGTGGATACGATAGTGATCATGAGCGGGTATTTGGTGATGTGGGAAAAGCAGGCGTAGCGATCGATTCTGTAGAGGATATGAAGGTGCTGTTTGATGGAATACCGTTGGACCAAATGTCTGTTTCAATGACGATGAATGGTGCAGTTTTGCCAGTCATGGCATTTTACATCGCAGCGGCGATCGAGCAAGGGGTGGAACTGGACCAATTAAGTGGAACCATTCAAAATGACATTCTGAAAGAGTTCATGGTTCGCAATACCTACATCTATCCACCGAAGGAAAGCATGCGCATCATCTCAGATATTTTCGCGTACACGAGCGAGAATATGCCGAAGTTTAATAGCATTTCCATCTCAGGTTATCACATGCAGGAAGCCGGAGCTACAGCCGATATTGAGATGGCTTACACCTTATGTGATGGCCTCGAATATGTGAAAACCGGCATAGATGCTGGTTTAGCTATTGATTCTTTTGCACCACGATTGAGCTTCTTTTGGGGCATAGGTATGAACCCATTTATGGAGATTGCAAAGATGCGCGCGGCCCGATTCCTTTGGTCTCAACATTTAAAAGCATTGGGTGCAAAACACCCTAAGTCTATGGCATTACGCACGCACAGTCAGACATCAGGCTGGTCGTTGACGGAACAAGATCCATACAATAACGTCACGCGGACGGCTATAGAAGCCATGGCTGCGACTATGGGCGGTACACAAAGCTTACATACCAACTCTCTAGACGAAGCAATAGCATTGCCAACTGATTTTTCTGCACGCATCGCACGTAATACGCAACTGCACTTGCAACTTGAGACAGATATTACGTACACCGCAGACCCCTGGGGAGGCTCCTATTATGTAGAAAAGCTTACTGCAGATTTGATCGATCGAGCAACTGAATTGATGGAAGAG
This sequence comes from Schleiferiaceae bacterium, assembly GCA_022426185.1. GTDB lineage: Bacteria > Bacteroidota > Bacteroidia > Flavobacteriales > Schleiferiaceae > UBA10364. The sequence continues at coordinate 1,357 of JAKMEB010000021.1, read as the reverse complement.
GTTGAAGCATTGGGTGGCATGACTAAAGCCATCGAAGCCGGTATCCCCAAATTGCGTATTGAGGAGGCGGCTGCAAAAAAACAAGCACGCATTGATAGTGGAGCAGATGTAATTGTTGGTGTAAATGCCTTTGAAAATGGTGCGCGTGCAGATCTTGACATCCTTGAAGTACGCGGCGATGAAGTTCGTGAATCTCAAGTGGCTGGCTTGCAAGAATTACGCGCTTCGAGGGACCAACAGGCTGTGGATAAAGCACTCTCGGCATTATCAAAATGTGCCAAAAGTGGAACGGGAAACCTTCTTGCTTTAGCCGTAGAAGCGGCCGTGGTGCGAGCGACGCTTGGCGAAATTTCTTTAGCTTTAGAGCAGCATTGGGGTCGCTATGTAGCAAAAACTCAAACTATTAGTGGCGTTTATTCTAATGAAATGAAAATGAATAAGGATTTTGAAGCGGCCCTTGCAGTATCCGACAGATTCGCTGATAAGGCAGGACGTAGACCGCGTATTATGGTGGCGAAGATGGGGCAAGACGGACACGACCGCGGCGCTAAAGTAGTCGCTACTTCTTTTGCGGATTTAGGATTTGATGTCGACATGGGACCTTTGTTCCAGACCCCAAAGGAAGCTGCAAAACAAGCGGTCGAAAATGACGTTCATATTTTAGGAGTAAGTTCCTTGGCCGCTGGACATAAGAGCTTAGTTCCAGCAGTACTTGCAGAGCTGAAAGCGCTAGGACGAGAAGATATATTGGTGATTGTCGGTGGAGTAATACCGGCGCAGGATTATGAATTATTGTATGGATTAGGGGTTGCTGGGATATTTGGTCCAGGCACTAAAATTGCTCAAGCGGCAACGGCAATATTGAATATTCTTATTGAGATGGAAGCATAAAAAAAGCCCCGCGATGCGGGGCTTTTTTCGAAATAAAGTGTAATCTGCTACTTCGATTGACGCTTGCGGTCACTTTCATTCAATAAGATTTTTCTCAAACGAATGCTTTCCGGTGTCACCTCAACATATTCATCTGCACCAATGTATTCCATTGCTTCCTCTAAGCTGAATTTGATAGGCGTAAATAGGGCTGAGTTGTCATCTTTACCTGCCGCACGCATGTTGTTCAATTGTTTCGCAATACATGGATTGACAACGAGGTCACCAGGACGATTTGCTTCACCGACAACCTGGCCGCCATAAAGTTGCTCACCGGGCTCAATAAAGAATTTACCGCGATCTTGGAGCTTATCCATTGAGTAAGTGCTTGCTTTACCGGCCTCTTTCGTAATAAGTACGCCTGAGATTCGACGGTCCATATCACCTTTATAGGGTTGGTACTCTTTTAAACGGTGCGCCATAATGG
>JAKMEB010000017.1 GCA_022426185.1 Schleiferiaceae bacterium | reverse complement strand
GTATATGGCGGCCCATCCCGACGATGAAAATACCCGATTGATTGCGTGGTTGTCCAATGCGCTTGATGCGGAAACCACATATTTATCACTTACCCGAGGTTCGGGCGGACAGAATTTGATCGGCGATGAGCTCGGAGCCGATTTAGGGGTTATCCGCGAGCACGAATTGCGTGCTGCACGCAGTGTGGACGGGGGAAACCAGCGCTTTACGGATGCTTTGGACTTTGGCTATTCAAAAAGCGTAGACGAGGTATGGACCAAATGGGACCACGACGACCTACAGCTGCAGGCTGTGCGCACCATTCGTGAACTCAAGCCAGATTATATCATTACACGTTTTCCGCCAGACGAAAGGGCAGGACACGGTCACCACACTGCATCGGCTGAATTGGCCATTGAATGTGCTGAGCTGGCTGCGGATGAGAAATACGATACAGAAACAACGGCTTGGGCGGTGCAAGGCGTTTGGTGGAACACCTCAGTCTGGTGGGACGTTAGCGTAAAGGACGACCCAGAGGCCGTACATCTAGATATGAGCGGTTTTGATCCCCTTTTAGGTGAAACTTATGGCGCTATTGGTGATGCTGCCCGATCCATGCACAAGTGCCAGGGCTTTGGTGTAGCTATTAACCGCGGACCGCGTGAGGAATATTTCAAAAAGCTTTGGGGCGGTGGCGATCTTGCCGATTATCTAGATACGGAAACCTCCACCTTAGAGGAGGATGCAATACTCGCTTCTGACGCTGCCTTTGCTTTAGAGATTGGTGACAGAAGCCAGGCCATTTCTAAGTGGGCTGAACTGGGGGCGTCACTACTTGAAAAATCGGACCCTATTTCTGATAAGTACCAGCGTTGGCAAAAAGTAATGTTGCATCTCTTGGGGGTGTATGCTGAGGTATTTACCTCTGAAAATCCCCTGATGGAGAACACGGCTCATCCGGCTTTGCTGAAGGTGCAAAGCATGAATCCTGAGGTAAACGTAGCTATTGCTGCAGTTATGACCGCTGGAAAAAACATGGGATTGAATCCCGCTCAAGAAGTGGGCGATGAAGGCTTTGAGCTCGAGATTGATTTGATGTTGGGTAGGGAACAAGCCACCAAAGTGGTCAAGGTTCGCTTAGAGAGTGATGAATCCATTATTATGCTCCATCTATTGCCCGTTGCCAAGCTCGTTGATCGCGCCATAGGAGAGTACCGAGAAGCCCTAGCCATTGAACCCGCCGTTCATGCTAAGTTTGACCAAAGAGTGTATTGGAGTACCGGAAAAGGCGCCGCCGTAGGATACTCTATCCATGCTAGTGCCGCAGGTAAAAAGCAATGGGCAGTTTTAGCCAAAAATCAAGAAGGTATTATTGTTTGGCACAGTGACAACAATGAGGCTGAACTTTCAAAAGGTTGGAATCATTTCACAGCGGAGGTGCCAAAATCGTTAGAGAAAGGAAAATTCACTTTACATATTGCTCCTCATTCCATGATAGAGGGTATGTCTTTTTCTTTGCCGCTCTTCAAAGAAGAGCATAAGATTTCCTACCCGCACATTGGTACGCATTACCGCTACATGGAGGCTTCAAGTACACTAGCCGTACTGGATTTGAATAAGAAGCGCATCAAAGTAGGGTACATCGAAGGTGCTGGTGATATTATGGATGAAACCCTAGAGAATTTGGGGTATGAGGTACTTCGAATCACGGAGGATACTCCGGATTTATGGAACGAAGTAGATGCTGTACTTGTTGGGATTCGCGCCTTTAATACGGAGAAATGGCTCATGAATAGTGGCGAAAGAATTAAGAGCTTCGTTGAAGGTGGTGGCAACTTTGTCGTGACCTACACGACAGCGGGGAGAAGTGGTATTGAACTGCCTACGCCGCTACCACTAGTTATCGGAAGAGACCGTGTAACCGAAGAGGATGCACCTATTACCATGAGTAAACACCCGATACTTTCTTCCCCAAATGTGATCACCTCTTCAGATTTTGACTACTGGGTACAAGAACGGGGATTGTACTTTCCTAAATCATTTGAGGGATACAGTGAGGTACTTACAATTATGGAAAGTACAGGTACGAACTATTCCAATAGCACCGTTGTTGGACATTATGGAAAAGGTTCCGTAATTTACACGGGATTGTCACTGTTCAGGGAACTGCCAGCAGGTGTTCCAGGTGCCATGAAACTTTTACAAAACAT
>JAKMEB010000010.1 GCA_022426185.1 Schleiferiaceae bacterium | reverse complement strand
ATACGGTCCAAATTGCTGAGGTCTTGCTGAAGAAAGGATTCATTGGATAATTTATAATTCGCTTCTACTTCAGCCGAACCACCTTTGTCATTTTTGCGTTAGGGAGGTATGAGAATTAAAGCATTAGCAATGGCCTTGTTCGCGTTTATGACGAGCTGCACGGCCCAAACCAACAAGAAGATGAGCGACGCATATGCGATGGCCGCCATACCAGCGCCTGAAGAGGGACAAGAAGTAGCAGTTTTAGCATCGGGCTGTTTTTGGGGTACAGAATTTTATTTGCAGAAAATACCTGGTGTACTAGCCACTACTTGCGGTTACACAGGGGGTATGGTGAAAAACCCAACGTATCGCGAGGTATGTTCTAAACGGACAGGTCACTATGAAGCCGTGCATGTGGTTTATGACCCTGAACAAGTTTCTTTTGAAGAGATTGCGCGGGTTTTCTTTGAAACGCACGATCCTACCCAACGAAACGGTCAGGGCCCAGATATAGGTCCACAATACCGCAGCGCCATTTTCTTTCAGAATCAAGCGCAACGCACGGTATCTGAAAAACTTAAAGGTTTACTTGAAACGAAAGGCTATGATGTAGCCACAGAAATCCTGCCGTCAGCTGAATTCTATTCAGCCGAAAATTACCACCAAGATTACTACGACAATAAAGGCGGAACGCCGTATTGTCACGCTCCAAGAAAACTGTTTTAGTCAGTATAAAAGTGGGTAAGAATAAAAAGGCCCGGCGCATTGCGCCGGGCCTTTTTTACAGTATCTGGTTTCAAACTGTTATTCAACCAATTCGAAATCTTCCATAAATTTCGTCGTATAGATTCCATTGCGGAAATCTTCGTTTTGCAACAGTTGCTGATGGAACGGAATGGTGGTTTTTACACCTTCAATAACAAATTCATCTAAAGCACGTTCGAGCTTATCGATAGCTTCTTTACGCGTACGTGCAGTAACAATCAATTTCGCTATCATAGAGTCGTAGAACGGTGGAATCATGTAACCACTGTAACAATGCGTATCCAGACGCACCCCGTGACCTCCCGGTGCATGGAACGATGCAATCATTCCTGGTGATGGGCGGAAGTCATTGAAAGCGTCTTCAGCATTGATCCGGACTTCTATACTGTGCATTTCCGGGAAATAGTTTTTACCTGAGATTTTCTCTCCTGCGGCAACTTTGATTTGCTCACGAATCAAATCGAATCCAACTACTTGTTCTGTGATTGGGTGTTCAACCTGAATACGTGTATTCATTTCCATAAAGTAGAAATTGCGGTCCTTATCTACTAAAAACTCTACAGTTCCTGCACCTTCGTAGGCGATGAATTCTGCAGCTTTCACAGCAGCATCCCCCATTTTCTTACGAAGTTTATCCGTCATAAACGGGGATGGCGTTTCTTCGACTAATTTTTGGTGACGACGCTGTACGGAACAATCGCGCTCGGATAAATGACAAGCTTTGCCATAACTATCACCAACGACTTGAATCTCAATGTGACGTGGCTCAAGAATGAGTTTCTCCATGTACATACCGTCGTTGCCAAAAGCAGCGGCAGATTCTCTTCGGGCACTTTTCCATGCACCTTCAAGTTCGCTTTCAGCGAATATGGCTCGCATACCCTTACCACCACCACCGGCAGTTGCCTTCATCATTACAGGATAGCCAATTTTCTTAGCTGTTTTAGCCGCATGCTCGAGGGAATCAAGAATACCTTCAGAACCGGGTACACACGGTACGCCTGCCTCTTTCATGGTTTCCTTAGCAGTAGCTTTGTCCCCCATCTTATCGATCTGCTCTCCGGTAGCACCAATAAACTTGATGCCGTGTTCTGAACAAATTCTAGAGAATTTCGCGTTTTCACTTAAGAATCCATAGCCAGGGTGTATGGCATCCGCATTCGTGATTTCTGCTGCTGCAATAATATTTGGAATACTTAAATAGCTTTCAGAAGACGCCGCAGGTCCAATACAAACCGCTTCGTCGGCAAAACGGACGTGCAGTGAATCGGCATCTGCTTTCGAATAAACAGCAACCGTTTTAATGCCCATTTCTTTACACGTACGAATCACGCGAAGGGCAATCTCACCACGGTTGGCAATGAGTACTTTCTTAAACATAACCTATTAGGTTTAAACTGAATTAAGAAGGATCAACCAAGAATAATGGCTGGTCGTATTCTATTGGAGTTTGATCATCTGCAAGAATCTTTACAATCTTACCGCTGACTTCACTTTCGATTTCGTTGAACAGCTTCATGGCTTCAACAATACAAAGAACATCACCTGGTTTGATCGAATCGCCGACTTTTACAAAAGCATCTTGATCTGGAGATGGCGTTCTGTAGAACGTTCCAATCATTGGAGAGTTTATCGTAATGTAATTTGAGTCATTGTCGGCTTCCGCAGCGGGCGCAGCAGGTGCGACATCTTGAGTGACTGCCGGAACAGGTGCTACTGCAGCTGGCATCTGTTGGGGCGCGACCGCCTGTATAATCGTTGGCTGGTCGCTAGCATCAGGGCCAGTTTTAATGTTAATCTTGAAATCTTCTGTTTCTAAGCTCACTTCTTGTGCGCCACTCTTGGCGACAAATTTGATGAGCGCTTGGATTTCTTTCAAGTCCATATTTAAATGTATTTAAGAAAATGAAGTTACGAGTTATTTTTTATCGATGGCCCACTTGATCCACATAGCACCCCAGGTAAAACCACCACCAAATGCAGCAAAGAAGATGTTATCTCCCTTCTTGAATTTATCTCGGTAGTCCCACATTCCTAATGGAATGGTTGCAGAGGTAGTATTGCCATAGTTCTGGATGTTGATGACCACCTTGTCTTTGGTTAATTCCATACGACGAGCGGTGGCATCGATAATTCGCAGATTGGCTTGATGGGGAACTAAATAGGCGACATCATCGCCAGTTAGGTTGTTCTTTTCTAGTAATTCTGCAGAAGTATCTGCCATACGGCTCACCGCGAAACGGAAGACGCTTTGGCCTTCTTGGCGAATGGCATGTTGCTTATTGTCTATAGTTTCATGTGAGGGAGGGAGGAAAGAACCACCCGCCTCAATCCGAAGAAAGTCGCGACCTGTAGCATCCGTTCTCAGAATTTCATCTTGGACTCCTAAATCTTCTTCATTAGGCTCCATTAAAACTACACCACAACCGTCTCCAAAAAGAATACAGGTAGTGCGATCTGTGTAATCCACAATAGAAGACATGACATCAGACCCAACGACTAAAACTTTCTTGTATTTACCGCTTTCTATGTAAGCAGCTGCATTACTTACCGCATATAGAAATGATGAACAAGCGGCTTGTAGGTCAAAAGCATATGCATTAGTCGCACCAATTTCTTGAGCGATGTAGGCTGAAGTTATAGCAACGGGCATATCCGGGGTGACAGAGGCTAGAATGACAAGGTCAACATCATCCACGGCAACCCCGTATTCCTTCTTCATGGCTTCTACCGCCTTGACCGCCAGGTAGGAAGCACCCATGCCTTCTTCAGGCTTTAAAATACGACGTTCCTTGATACCGGTTCGTGAGGTAATCCACTCGTCGTTGGTATCAACCATGGTTGCCAACTCTTCGTTGGTCAACACATATTCAGGAACATATCCGCCAATTGCTGTGATTGCTGCTTTCATGGTTTCTTAAGTTGTGGGGGCTAAAATAGGTCCCGTAAAACACTTCGAGGGGGTTAAAAAAGAAAAAGTAGCCCATAACTGAGCTACTTTTTTAACAATCAATGTTTTACAGATTGGCTTATGCCTTTTCCATAACGACTTTACCCTTGTAGTACAATTTACCTTCGTGCCAGTGCGCGCGGTGGTACAGGTGGGCTTCACCAGTGGTTGGGCAGATAGCCAATTGCTGATCGGCTGCCTTATAGTGTGTTCTACGCTTGTCTCTTCTTGTGCTCGACTGTCTGCGTTTAGGATGTGCCATCTCTACTTAATTATTTATTCAACAAGTTTTTTAGTTGATCCCATCTAGGATCTGTCTTTTCTTCTATTTCGTCTTCTTCCTCTTCAATGAAATCCTCAATGCCGTTACCTGCGTTTGGTCCTAAGAGCTTTGATGGAATACTAAGCACTACTAACTCGTAGATCATTTGACCTGCGTTAAATTGATAGTTGCCGTGCGGTAAAATGAGGAGTTCCTCATTTTCATCGTTGTATTCATCGCCAAACTTAATTTGCATTGCGAAGCTGTTATTTAGCGTTTGTGTGTACAACTCATTAGTAACATCACAATGCGCTTCAATGTTTCCGGTAAACTGCCATTCTAAATCAAGGACAGTTTCACTTTTTAACAAATTTAGCTCAGCAATACCACTTAAACTGCGGTACTCTGAATATTCAAAGAATGTAAAGAACGTATCATTCAATTCGAACCGGAACTCGTGTGGTCCTAACGCTAAGCCTCTGAAGGCAATATCAAAATCGCGTTTTTTCACTAGTCAAGTATCACTGAATGAGCGGGCAAAGATATCGAAATTGTTGAAAACTTCTAGCTCTTCTCTTTTTGTTTTTTTAGCGGGTCGTTTGTCATTTCATCATACCCTTTTCTCTTATGGTAAACATCAATTGCGGTGTACAATGCATTTCGCATGGAAGTAGCATCAGCCTTGCCTTTCCCGGCAAGGTGCATGGCTGTTCCATGATCAGGTGAGGTACGAACTATTTCTAAACCAGAGGTAAAATTAGTTCCCGTCCCCATCGCTAACGACTTAAAAGGAACCAACACTTGATCGTGATACATGCCTAAAACTGCATCGAATTTCGATTCAAACCCTTGACCAAAGAAACCGTCTGCTGGAAAGGGCCCTTTAATTACGGCATCTTTGTGCTGGGCTTTCTCAATTACTGGGCGAATGATTTCTTGTTCTTCGCTTCCAATGGTCCCCATTTCACCCGCATGCGGGTTAAGGCCAAGCACGGCTATACGCGGCTTAACAATACCAAAGTCACGTTTAAGACTCTGAGCAAGGAGTTGTATTGCCTTACTAACGGACGCTTCTGTGATCCCTTCAGCCACTTTAGAGACAGGTACGTGACCGGTTACAGCAGCTACTTTTAATTGATCCGAGGTTAGAATCATCAGCACGTCATTTCCAAACTCATTTGCCAGATAGTCTGTATGGCCTGAAAAGCCCTCCACGCTTGTGGCAATATTATGTTTATTGATAGGAGCTGTAAGCAAGGCATGAATTTTACCTCCCTTTAAACCTTCAATAGCGGCATCAATGCTTTTCAGGGCGTAGGCGCCGCTCACATCAGTAGGTATACCCAGGTTGATCTCAACATTATCATCCCAGCTCAAAACGAGATTATTTGCCCCTTCTTTAATATCCTCTAAGGTGTCACAGAGACGAAATTGAAAGTCTCTTTTATTTATGGCGTTTCTATGGTAGGAAGCTAATTTACTTGAAGCGAAAACCACGGGGGTACACAATTCAGCCAGTCGAGTATCTTCTAACATGGTAATGATGACCTCCATGCCTATGCCATTAAGATCGCCACAGGTGATTCCAATCACCGGTTTCTCAAGCACTGTTTCCGGATACGCGGTGGTGGTCGATGTGCTAGAAAAATCAATGTCGTAGAGGTCATTCTGTTGTTCGAATTCCGTTTGGATTTCCTCCCCAACAGGTGACGCTTTTACATCTTTTCCTTCTCGACGTTTATTGCGATTGTTTCGATTACGGCCACGGCTGGTTTTATTTCCTCCCGAACCTTCTTCTTTTGTGCCATTTTCTGAAGCCTTTGCTGGCTTAGACTGCGCATTTGCCCCATCTTGAGTTTCACCTTCTTTTTTACCGCGGCTACGGTTTCTGTTTCTACCGCCTCGACTTCGTCTCCTTGCATTGCCGTCTTTGTTCGGACCTTCTGGGGTATTGGGTCCGTTCGGTGTATTTTCTTTTGCGTCACTCATAGTGTTACTTCAAGTTGTTTATGAAGTCAAAAAGTAAACGGACCCCAATTCCGGTTCCGCCTTCGACCTGGTAGCCGGCTCGCGATTTCAAAAATGCTGGCCCAGCGATATCTAAGTGAATGTAAGGATAATCAGTGAAGTGCTCTAGGAATTTACCGGCAGTGATGGCTCCAGCTTCGGCGCCACCAATGTTTTTCATATCAGCAATAGGGCTTTTGAGCAAATCTTTGTATTCATCCCAGAATGGAAATTCAACCACACGCTCGTGAGTGCGGTAGCCACTTTCTTGTAAAGCAAGCATGCGTTCTTTAGGTGCATTACCCATTCCTACGATTGCATAGCGACCTATCGATCTTGCTGCTGCACCAGTCAAAGTAGCGAGATCAATAACCAATTCAGGTTGGTATCGTTTGGCATAGACCAATGCATCCGACAAAATTAATCGGCCTTCGGCATCTGTATTCATTACTTCCACGCTTGTACCGTCCGAAATGGTGATGACATCACCAGGTGTAACGGCATTCTGTCCAGGGCGGTTATCCGTAGCAGGAACAAGGCCTATGATGTGCACTGGAAGATCTGCTTCTGCAGCTGCGCTCATTGCTCCTATCACAGCAGCAGCTCCGCCCATATCAGATTTCATGTCGTCCATGTAATTCGATGGCTTTAGACTTAAACCACCCGTATCGTATACAACGCCCTTTCCTACTAAAACAAGAGGCTTTTCATTGGTTGCATTTTTAGGTTTGTGCTCCATGATAATGAACACTGGTGGTTCGGGCGATCCATAATTCACCGCCAATAACCCACCCATTTTTAGGCTTTCAATTTGCTTTTTCTCCAAGACTTCTATCGAAAAGCCATGACGTTTGCTGGCCTCTTTTGCTTGATTCGCAAGATCAGTTGCTGTTAGATCAATAACTGGGATATTGACCAATTCGCGAGCGAAAAGTGTACCCATGGTTGCGATAGCCATTGGGGCCAGGACTTGTTCATCTTCCTTTGAAACGAACAATTGGGCCATGGAGTTTTTGCGTTTGTGGCTGTCTGAGAAGTACCGGAGGAATTGGTAATTACCTAAAATGGCGCCTTCCGCAACATGAGGCACATGTGCCCCTAGAACTGCAACACGGTCAAGATAGGTGGCATTTGCCTTGAGGATCAACTGATTCCCGGCTTGACGCATCTTTTCAGCGCGTGCATCGGGATTTATAGTCTTTCCTAGCTTATACACCCAAGCCACTGTGGTTCCTGCTTGAACCTCAAGCCATTTTTCCTCAAATTTTTCACTTAGGGCATGAACACGCTCGAGTTGGGCTTCGTTCAAATAGCTTGAAAGTTCTTTAGAATCGTTATAAACAATAGCGATGCTGCCATTGTAATCAGGAGTGTATGTTGTGATTTTCATTGCGTCTTTCATTTAGTGTCAAATGTACTATTTTAACCAACCACAAAGAACCCTTCATGTTTACTGGAATTATTGAAAAATTAGGCAAGGTTGCCAAGGTCGAAAAGAACGGTGGAAACCTTGAATTGTATGTCGCTTCAGACCTTGCAGGCGAATTAAAAATAGACCAGAGCGTTGCTCATAATGGAATATGTCTGACTGTGGTTGAAATTTTTGGCGATAGAACCTATCGCGTCACAGCTATAGACGAGACCATTGCTAAAACGGCTATTGGCGATTTAAAAGAAGGGGATCCCATTAATCTTGAACGTTGCATGACTATGGGTGCACGTTTAGACGGCCACATCGTTCAAGGTCATGTCGATCAAATTGGACATTGTACTTCCATTAAAGAGGAAGACGGGTCTTGGTTGTTCTCGTTTTCTTACGACCCCTCTTTGGGCAATGTGACTGTAGAGAAAGGCTCCATCACTATCAATGGTACGTCACTTACGGTCGTCGACTCTGTTGAAGGCGGTTTTAGTGTCGCTATTATCCCATTTACCTATGAGCATACCGTATTCCATCATTTAAAAGTGGGTGATCGAATCAATCTAGAATTCGACATTATAGGCAAGTATGTAGCGCGAATGCTTAGCGGTTATAAAAAGTGAAAACCATCAGTCATATAGGCATTTTAGATGATGAAATCATCGCGGTTCGAGGAATGGTTTTTCTGTTGGAAAAATTGTTGCCTCACGCCGAAGTAAAAGGGTTTACACAACACCAGAATTTTGAAGTGTGGTGCGAAAATAGTACACCCGAACTGGTTTTTTTAGATATGGAAATGCCTCATACCATGGGACTTGATGTTGCGAAAAGAATCCAGACTTATGTGGGAAACATTGTATTTGTTACCGCCCATTCAAATTACAGTTTAGAAGCCTTTGAGACCGCTGTAGACTACATTCTAAAGCCGATCACTCCAAAACGCCTGCAGCAATCCCTTACTAAAGTGGAGTCCCTCATTCCACTAAAGGCACGTCAGGATCAAAAAATCAAATTACTTCTAAAGGGCACCTTCCATGAATTACGGGAGACCGACATTTCATTTTTACGGGGACAGCGAAATTACACAGAGGTGGTATTGACCAACGGTGAACACCACTTAATTGCTCGAACATTGAAGAGTTTCACAGATGTGTTGAGCGATGCATTTGTTCGCATCCATAAAAGCATTGTAGTGCAACGTGCTTTGATTGCTTCAGTCCAGCCTGGAAACCCATCCTACATTGTTCTCACTGACGGCACGCAACTGGATGCAGCGAAGGCCCGTTTAAACGCCTTAGAGAACGATGCGTAAAACACTCTTCCTCATAATGCTTTCCATACTGTGGATAGGCTGCACTCAGAGTGAACAGACGGAAGTTCCAGATTCGGTTCGCGAAGCTTTTGAGACGCATCAAGATTCTACAGCTATTCAGGCATTGGTGACCGACTTATTGGAGAGTAATGATAAGACAGAGGAAGCTTGGGGCGCGTATTTTGTTACACGCGAGATCGTACGAAAAGGAGTGAATTTCGAAGCGTTAACCTATCTAGAACGAGCCGAAATTCTTTTTCGCTCCACCAATAATAGTGAAGGGATTAAACGAATATTGTTGCTTAAGGCACACGCCTATTGGTCATTGGGAGCCGGGGAAGAAATTTTAGCAATTTCAGAGGAGACCATGCGTCTTCGGGAAGGCAATCTGAGAGGTTGGGCTACAGCTGCAGGAAATTATACTACCTATCTACTGGATTACGGACGGTACGAAGAAGTCTTGACCTACAGCGACTCTGTTTTGGCCATATGTCGTAGGGTTGACGGAGGTATCAATCCAAGCGAAGCATATGCAGTACGCGCAGAAGCTTTGCAATACCTTAATAGAGATTCTGTGGCAGTTGATACACTCATCACACTGGCGCTTGAATTGATTGATGAAACAATTCCCGATGTCGATAAAAAGAACATCTATTTCAGAGCTTTGAATTTAGATGCTCTTGACCAGAAAGCTTTGGCACGTTGTATTCGGTTTGCACACGGTAAAGAATTTTGGTCCTTAGAAGCAAAATCTAGAGCACAACTCACAGATTACGCATTATTAGACGAGACTTTGGAGACGGCCCTTAATGCTGAGGTAACTGCGAACAAAAGAGCTCTTGCCGCTGTGGATGAAGGTCAAAGTAAGTTCTTAGCCTTTGAATTGGCGCGTGGACGCAATGAAATCGCTAGATACCAATGGGAAGCAAAGTTGCGGAAAACAGCCTTAAGTGTAACGGCACTATTGTTTATTGTAGTGCTCATCGGTATTATTTTAACATACCGCAGTCGTATGGCGGCCGCTCGCGCAAAGTTGAATTTACAGGAAGCGGAATTGGCTTTAGAGAATTATAAAAACACCATTCGGCCTCATTTTCTTTTCAATCAATTAAACAATGTGAGTGCCTTTTTAAGTCAAGAGCTCATAGGTCAAGCTCAAGATTATTTATCTGACTTAGGCCAATTTTTACGGTCCCTCCTCGAGGAACAGGACAACCAGGTTATAGAATTGGGCGCGATTAAAAAACAATTGCACGCTTATACAACGTTGCAGCAAAAGGGCTCTTACGGAAATGTGGCAGTGCACATCACTATTCCAAAAGAACTTCTTAAAGTTTGTATTCCTACCGGTTTGCTTCAACCATTGGTTGAAAACAGCTTTAAGTATGCGGGTCATGAAGGAAGTACATCCCCAAGCATTCATGTAGAGGCGCATTCTTCAGCAGGTGTACTCACTTTAAAAGTAGAAGATTCCGGATACGGCGATTACGCTATAACAGGGGGCACAGGACATGGACTGCGATTAATTAAAGACCGAATGGCTTTCAATAAATCTAAGAGTAAAGCGCCAAAGTCTTGGACGGTAATAACGTCTTTCAGCAAAGAAAAAGGCACCGTCATATTGACGATGCCTTTAGCGGAATAGATCCTAGGTTTATTGGTTATGTAAGTATACACTAAATGCTCACTATGTCTCACATAGACTTATCGTAGTGCATGTAGACTTATCGTAGTGGCCATTTTAGGGTGTCCATATTGCCTCCACAAAGTAGAATACCCGTTTTTCCACTCATTGATTTTTTAAGACATGCGGCTACTCCTACCGCTGCACTGGGTTCTATAAACTGCTTTAACCGAGCCAAAACGTAGTGCCATGCTTCCGTAATTTCTGCTTCAGTAACCAATATTATTTCTTCGACATGGGATTGAATGATGGGGAAATTTCGCGTTCCCAAAGAGGTGCGTAACCCATCGGCAATGGTATCGGCTGAAGTAACGGGAACCCAACGTCCGCTGTTAAAACTCTCGTGCGCGTCCGCTGCGTTTGTGGGTTCACATCCTATGACTGTAGCCGCACCAAAATAGGCGTTTGCTAGCGCTGCGCCAGACAACAGGCCCCCGCCCCCAACAGGAACTAAGAGGTATTTTAGATCGGGATGTTCATCCAACAATTCCATCGTGGCCGTAGCTTGTCCGGCGATGATGTCATAATTGTCATAGGGATGTATGAAAATGGCACCCGTTTTTTCTTTCACCGCCTGGGCTGTTTGCTCACGTGCGGCTAGAGTAGGGGTACAGAATTCAATGATTCCACCATAGCTCTGTACGGCTTCTATTTTCGCTTTTGGGGCATTGCTTGGCATGACGATATGTGCTTTTTCACCAATATTTGATGCTGCCCAAGCCAAAGCTGCGCCGTGATTTCCGGAGCTGTGCGTTACAAACCCTTTGCCTCTTGCAATTTTTTGGTGTACTAGTACCGCATTCATCGCTCCGCGTGCTTTAAAGGCCCCCGTTTTTTGTAGGTGTTCGCCTTTAAAAAAGCAGTGGCTGCCTGCACGTTCATTAAATCGCTTAGAGTGAAATACCGGCGTGTTGTGTATGTACGGTGCTATTCTTTCCAACGTTGCTCTTAAATCATCTGCAGTTGGAATTTGTTCGAGTGGAGTCATGATCGCCGATTAATTAAATTCATACCGCGGCTTTTCTATGAAGGGTAATCCGTTGCTGTGAACCTCTGCTAAGTAGTCTAAAAGTGCGTTTTCAAAGTCCTGCAAAAGGCTTTCCGTGATATCATTGGTTTTGCCCAATGCTGTACCTCGAAGTAAATGTTCAGGCTGTCCGCTCTGCAGTTTAAACATCCCTGAATGCCAAGGGAAAGGCTGCGAGACCAACTCTTTTTTCCAAAGCAACCAGGCGTATAAAAGTATTTGTAATGGCTTTCCTTTGGAACCTTTCCAGAGGTCGTCCAGTCCGGTAAGGCTGAGTTCACTGGAGCCAATTGCACCACTTTTATAATCCCAGATAATAAAGGCGTTATTGTAAACCTCTAATCGGTCAACGACTCCGATAAATTTCATTGGGATCTGGAGTGTAGGGTGCTGCATTTCAAAATCCAACTTAGTTTCTACCCCTTTAATGAACAGTGCACCTTGCTCTACACGGCGTGCATCGTATTGCAGGAATTGGCGGATCATTTTTTTGCAAATCTCTAAGGTGAGTAAGTTGCGACCTTGAGTCAGGGCATTTTTTGAATAGCGTTTAACCTCAATTAGATAGTTTAGTCCTGCTTCGTAGGCCTCCTCTGTCCATTGGTCCACATTAATAAGTGAGATCGGT
This sequence comes from Schleiferiaceae bacterium, assembly GCA_022426185.1. Taxonomy (GTDB): domain Bacteria; phylum Bacteroidota; class Bacteroidia; order Flavobacteriales; family Schleiferiaceae; genus UBA10364. The sequence continues at coordinate 4,075 of JAKMEB010000010.1, read as the reverse complement.
TTTCCTACAAATGGCTCGTACACTTTCTCCAGCCCTTTATGTATGAGGTTACCCATAACCATGGCGTTGACCTGCTCTTCGACTTCGTCTTCCTCCTTGACAAGAATCAATCGTTTTTGATAGAAGCGGTCCGGCATGCCGGTAAGCTCATTAAGCGAAGAAGCACTGATTCCACGTGCCATCCAATTTTCATAAGCTTGAACTACAGCCGGTGTTTTGTCTGCGGTGAATAGTTGTTCAATGGAATTTGAAGCGACGTTTCCTTGAAGGAAAGTGCGGGGATGGACCTTACAGGCGGTATTTTGAAGTTCGTGTTCTAATTGGACCAGAAAACGGCTGGGCTCACCACCGCCCATGGCTTCAGAATCTGTATTGAAGGTAATAGTCGAAGAAAGACAGCGCTGTTGAATTCGGTAGAAGTGGTAGGCATAAACAGCATCCTTCTCCTCGTAGGTTGGGAGGCCATAATTACGCTTAATATCGTAGGGAAGAAGGGAATTAAATCGGCGACCGGCAGGTAAAATACCTTCGTTTACTCCTGCGAGGATGAGGTGTTTGAAATCTAAAGTCCGGCTTTCAAGAATACCCATGATTTGCAGCCCTTCGAGCGGTTCGCCCACAAAATCAACGGTTCCACTTCGAAGTTGTTGTTTGATCAACTTTAAAAGAACGAGGGGGTCTACCTCTACAGTCAGTGTTCGTGATAGTTGCGCCAAAAGCGTATGTATATGGTACGCCGTATTTTGAATAACAGGATCTTGTTGTTCAGTTCTACCAACATGTTTTAGCCAGCCTTGAAGAGCAGCAATCCAGCCGTTTGAATCCTGCGCTTCAAAGAGGGCGCAATAGCCATCAGGACCGGCAGCACTGCGTCGAACCCATTCGGAGGCGCTGGTAAAGACTCGGTTCGCTTTAACTATTTCAGCATTCCATTCTAGCGGACTTTCGCCATGCGGCCCTTCCCAGTATTTGTTAAAAAGAGGATCGGTAAATAGCGCACATAAAGAGCGGTAATAAAAGGTCCACTTACCGGCCTTGCGCTCATTTTTTAGCGCATATTCTATAACAGTAATCCATAAGCGGACGGTGCCGGCGAGTGCCGTTTGATCCAGCGGATACCCCATAGTGATGTTTACTTTGTCGTAAGCCTCTGGAAGGAAACTAAGTACAGGGTTAAGCAGCGATTCATCGGCAAGAACAACTGCGATATCCTTAGATGCGATTCCTGCTTTTCTTAAATCTTCCAGTGCACCGGCCACCGCTTTAGCCTGACCGGTATATTGACTTGCGCCAATAGGATAAATGTGTTTAGGTAGGGTGCGCCATTCACTTAGGATGCCTTTTGTTGAAGGGACATCGTTGCCAAAAATTTTCTGTCGCTTTACATGACCACGAAGAAAATGCCCTGCTTCATGCAGGGGGTCGTTGAAGTAATGCGGATCAACATCCCACAAGGTGCGTGTAGGGATCGTTTCACGAACCGATTGAATAATACTTAGTTCCGCTGTATTTAAAGCATTGAGACCAGCGATAAGCACGTGCTGAACGCCGTTCTTACTTAGGTAAGTAGCGATCATATCAGGATGCTTAGCGAGTGTTCGAGCGGCTAAACCACTATAGGCCTCACCATCCTCGAGTAAGGCGCTTGTGAACACATCGTAAGTAGCCGGCAGCAGAGAAATGAAGTCTGAATACCGCCGCATTAATGCGGTTTCTTGACCCGGTTCTAAATCCCATTCCGCTAATTTCTGAACGTTATATAAATCCCCCAAAACATGAGCTGGATGGAGCAGGTAGCGGTCTATTTCTCCAAAATCGGACAACAAGGTTTGACCCCAATTCAAGAAACTCCCTAAGCCTTCATTCGTTCCTTGCGGCAGCGTCTCCGCTCTGGTGCGTTCGTAGCTATCGAACAGTCGAACCATTAATGCCAGCGGCTCCACGACCACAAGATTGGCCGCTTGCGCAATGAACTGATCAACGGTGGTGAACATGGGTAGGAGTGCCGTATCTGCACTATGCTCCTTGAGCGCTTCACGCAAGAATAATTCAGCACGCTGGTTAGGTAACAGCACTAGTTTTTCGTGCAGCTCGCCAGGCCCATCTATTAATTCTTGAGCGATACGTGAAATAAAAGTGGCCATGAACTATTGGAAGAGGTTACTTCCCTCAATGTACTCAAAAACTGCTTTAGGCAGCAAGTTGCGAAGCGGTTTTCCCTCTTTAAAACTGTTTCTAATTAGGGTGGCGCTTATTTCCATACGAGGGGCAGAAACCACGGTCACTTTAGGATGCTTTTCTAAATGCGGATTTTCAGAAGCTCCCGGACTTCCGTGCCTTGGGTAGACATATACATCATGGTCTTCTATGATGCTTTCTACATTTTTCCATTTGTGCAATCCCTTGAGATTGTCCTCACCCATGATGAGTGAAAACTCAGCCTCTGGATGCTTTTCACGCAGATAGGCAAGGGTTTGTGCGGTATAGTTTGGCTGAGGTAAGGAAAACTCGATCGCGCTTGCAGCCATACCTTCTTGTCCCTCGAGCGCCAAGCGAACTAAGTGGAGCCGTTCTCGATCCGGCAATAAAGTGGATTTTTTTTTGAACGGGTTGTGGGGCGTGACGACAAAACAAATTTGATCCAATGCTGTGTAACGATAGATGTATTCCGCTAATGCTAAATGCCCTAAATGTATAGGGTTAAAGGTGCCAAAGAATAAACCGATTTTACCTTTCATTTTAGGCATCTAAAAATTCAATCAGTAATTTTTTGGCTTCTGCTTTCGCTCGGTCCAGATCGTCGTTAATGATGATGTGATCAAAAAAATGTGCTTGCTCCATTTCCCAAGAAGCTTTCTCAATGCGCTGTTTAATCTTGTCATTACTGTCCGTTCCACGAGCTAGGAGTCGACGTTCCAATTCTTCTATGCTAGGCGCTTGAATAAACAAGGCGAGTGCGCGATCACCATATTGAGCCTTTAAATTCTTGCCGCCAACAACATCGATATCAAAGGCAACCGCATTGCCAGAGGCCCAGCTTTTTTCTACCTCACTTTTTAGCGTACCGTAACATGCTCCAGGATATACCTCTTCCCATTCGAGAAAGGATTCGTCATTCACGCGATTTTGAAAAGCTTCGCTTGATAGGAAATAATAATCCACACCGTGTTGTTCTTGCCCACGAGGTGCACGGGAAGTCGCACTGATACTGAACGCAAATCCGGGGACTGTAGCGACCAAGTACTGTACCAACGTAGATTTCCCACTGCCCGATGGAGCGGAAAAGATGATAAGTTTTCCTTCTGGAGTGCTCATGCGCTGGGATTGTGATTTAGAGCGTATTGCCTATTTGTTCTTTGATTTTTTCCAATTCATCCTTCATTTGAACGACATACTGTTGCATAGGGGCATAGTTGCTTTTAGAGCCAAGAGTATTGATTTCACGGCCAATTTCTTGTGCTATAAACCCTAGTTTTTTCCCTGTATTCGCGCCTTTCATCGTTTCACGGAAGTATTTAATGTGGTTCGCAAGGCGCACCTTTTCTTCATTGATGTCTAATTTTTCAATATAGAAGACTACCTCCTGTTCGAAACGGTTAGAATCTACTTCAACACCCTCAAGACCCTTCATAAGTCGTTCTCGAACTGCGTCTAAACGGGCACTTTCGTGCGGTTCTATTCCTTTCATCGCTGCCTCTATGGATGCCAGTCGCTCTTCATAATCTATGGCTATGGACGCTCCTTCCTGGGTTCGGAATTCCAAAAGGGCTTTGACGGCTTCTTCGAGCAAGCTTTTTAGAAATGCCCATTCTTCTTCGCTCATTTCAGATTTCCCACTGCTCATTACATCGGGCATGCGCATTACAGCGGCAATTAAATCGCCCTTTGTAGCGGCTTCTCTTTCGAGAATAGTCAACTGTTCTAGGTACGCTTTTGCGAGCTCCATATTGATGCTTGAAGCACTTTCAATACCAGTAACCTCCGCATAAATGTTGATATCAACTTTACCACGGTTTAACGCACTGCCCACAATTTTGCGGATGTCTAATTCTTTTTCACGGAATAGGGATGCGAT
>JAKMEB010000002.1 GCA_022426185.1 Schleiferiaceae bacterium | reverse complement strand
AAGCGTTCTTCATCGGCACGGCCTTTGGGCAATCGACGTTGTGTGGATCGATGTTGGCCCAACGCGCGGCACACTCGACGCTCAGAAACCTTCATCTGACTGCGCACGAGATCAATGCAAGCACGGCGACGCGAAGGGCTCAGAAGTTTCCCGATGCAGCCTCCTTTAGGATCAGTTTGTCCAGCGTAAGGTCCGATACGGCTCGGCGAAGACGCTCGTTCTCTTTCTGTAGCCGCTTCAGTTCTTTGAGTTGTTCTACGCCCATTCCGCCGTACTTCTTCTTCCAACGGTAATAGGTTTGTTCAGTCACACTGATCTGACGGATCGCGTCAATCCGGGGCATACCTTGCCCCATCAGAACTTCAACCTGCCGTAACTTCATGACAATCTCTTCAGGCTTGGGTCTCTTAATGGCCATCTCTGGTCCTCCGTTTTCCTAACTATAGGGTCGGACCACTTCAAAGGGGGAGGCTCAAATCTAAGTAAGTTAACTTAACGACTTTTTATCCTTTCATTGGTGTTTATTATGTTCCTAATTATGACCTATTGGCAGCTATAGGTGTTGAAAGAATGTTTTCTCATTTTGGCATGTACCGTCACAGCAATATCCAACTATCTTAACGTGCCAAAAGTTAGGATACTGTTCAACTTGCGCAATCAAAATAACGCTCTTTACACATCGTGACAGCTGTAGCGAGAGACAAATGCCCAACTCTATTAAAGACCACCTAATAAACATTATTCTCGTTTCTATCGGCTACATAATTTCAATGATTTTGGTAAAATCAGTAATTGTTCCGGCTCAGCAGTACTATTTACCCGCCATTACGACCTTCGCCGCACTCATCTTTCCACTTCATGGGGTGCGGGTGATTTCTGCGTGGTTATTTGGTGCTTGGTCGATCCCATATCTGTTCATTGCAAATATCATTATGCACTTTGTACTGACACCAGATGCTGACTTCACTCTTAAATCGTTTTTTGCTTGGAGCTTAGTAAGTACCGTTGCTTGGTTTACATTCGAGGCGTTCAGAGTAACTGGGATAAACCTGTACCAGTCGATGAGCCCAATATCGAGTTACACATGGCGGCGGCTGATGTTGGTTGCATTCGTTTCCTCAATTATTAATTCTCTAGGGCACAATGTTATTTTCGCAGGCGATATTATTCCGGAAAATAGCCTTCCAACCATGTTCGCTTTCATGGTCGGAGACACACTTGGAACCTTCGTGTGCTTTTTCGTACTTCTGATATGTTTAAGATTAATGAGAGCTTTCAAAAATTAATCGGTAAAAGTTTCGTTCGCGACCATCACATTTTTCGATAAACCCCTTGTCTCGCAAAGTTCGAAGAGAGCGAAAAAAGGTACTGTGTGATAGTTTAGTGATTAAATGGTGAGCCCTTAAAATATCACTCTCGAACGAACCATCATCTTTTTGGACATCAATAATAGCCGCAAGAACATCACGTTCATCGTGCTTTAGACCGTCTATACCCAAATCTCCCTCCATCGACATGAGGAGTTTTTTCAGGATCATAAAGCTTTGAAAGTCTGCCATTAGTACATTTCCTAAACACCATCTCCTGGGTAAGCTATAAAAAAATTATTGCAATTAAATTCGCACAATCGTAATTAAGTGTCAAATTGGCAATAGGACTGCAGCTCATGAGAATTGTTATTAACGTATTGGTAGCCTCTGTAGCAGCCAATCCATTCGCCGCCAGTGCTAAGGAAAATATTTTTAAATACAATATTCCCACTGTTGTGAAAAATATCGCTGAAGGTGCCGAGCAGGGCGCTGCCGTAAAAACAGCTAAACAAGAATTTCATAAGTTTTCACTTGGGCTGGCAAATTCCAAATTGAACCTACTTGAAGATGAAATTCTCTCCGAAACACGATTTACCCATTTAGAACTTTCGCTTGGGTCGGATGTATTTGGTCTCGACAGCGGTACAAAAACGAAGTCAAAAGTTATGGCGGTTTACGGGCTTCATGAAACAAGAAATCTATTTTTGTTTAATCAAACATCCATTGTTAACTTTGATAGCCGTCGCACATTCAATATGGGTTTGGGCGCTAGGCACATCACGGATGATGAAACGCTCATCTTAGGCGCTAACGCATTTTACGATTATGAATCCAAGTCGGGGCATAAGCGTTCGAGCCTTGGGTTCGAGCTTTTGACGGCAATGCTTGAATTCAGAGCCAATACGTACAACGCTATATCAGGTACAATAGCTTACAATGGTATCAATGAGACGGCTCTCGATGGGAGAGACATGAACCTCACGGGGTGCTGTCAGACTAATGACAACTCGCATCAGATTGCTGGCGCAACCTGACTCTATGCGCTTAATAGTTGGCGCCACTCAGTAAGCGCTGCGTTTCGATTGAGCTTGAGATTGGTGCTTGAGTAGAAATGGCGCTGCTGATTGAAATGGTTGTGGACTGAAGAGTGGACTGCAGCGAACTTCTGCAGACAGCGGACGAAACCTGTTCCACCAAAACCGAACTGTTTCGTTTCTGATCTCAATGCCTTGTTCATGCAAAAGATCTTCAACGTTACGGAG
>JAKMEB010000029.1 GCA_022426185.1 Schleiferiaceae bacterium | reverse complement strand
GTTATATATAACCTATTTACAAACCGTATGTCACTCATTCCAAATTTAGATTTATCCCATTGGACAAGCGGGTCACCTTCCGATAAAAAGGCGTTTGCCGCAGATTTAGGAAAAGCCTACACTGATATCGGATTCGTAACCATTAAAAATCATGGTTTTAGCGATGCAATGCAAACAGAACTTTACGATGAAGTAGCTGCATTTTTCGCCCTAGATACGGATACGAAAAAGAAATACGAACTGGAACAATTAGCAGGTCAACGCGGCTATACAAGTTTTGGAAGAGAGCATGCAAAGGGCATGGAAGCAGCTGATTTAAAAGAATTTTGGCAAGTAGGCCAACCGGTTCCTGCCTACAACGGACCGGAATATCATGCGAACCTCAGCGTCAACGAGCGTCCTGAACTTGCACCCACTTTTGTAAATGCCTACCAACAACTCGAACGTGTAGGAATGGAATTGCTCAATGCAATTGCGACTTACTTAGAGTTGGACCCCGTCTATTTTGAACCCTGGGTAAAAGGTGGAAACAGTATCATACGTGCCATTCATTATCCGCCCATCACTGTAGATCCGGGAGATAGTGTTCGTGCTGGACAGCATGAAGATATCAATCTGATTACCCTACTTATGGGTGCGAGTGCTGAAGGACTTGAAGTACTAAATAAACAAGGAGAATGGGTAGGTATAACTGCCATTCCCGGGTCTTTAGTAGTAAATGTTGGAGATATGCTCCAACGATTAACCAACGGTTATTTAAAGTCGACGACTCATCGTGTAGTAAATCCACCCAAAGAGAAATGGTCGCAACCCAGATACAGCATTCCTTTCTTCTTACACCCGGTAGGAAAAATGCCCCTAAACGCTTTGGCACAATGCATAAGCGACGCTCGACCTAAAGCATTTGATGATATTACCGCTGGTGATTATTTAGATGAGCGTTTGGTAGAAATTGGTCTTAAGAAGAATTAAAGTGCGCATCGATATCATCACCGTATTGCCGGAATTACTGGAAGGTCCCTTCGCGCACAGCATCTTAAAGCGTGCAGAAGATAAAGGGCTGGCAGAAGTTCACGTACACCAGTTACGTGATTTTGGCGCCGGAAAGCACCAACAGGTCGATGATTACCAATACGGTGGCGGTGCAGGTATGGTGATGCAATGTGAGCCACTTGTAGCTTGCATCGAAGCTCTACAAAAAGAACGCACCTACGATGCAGTTCTTTACATGACTCCCGACGGCAAACGTTTTAACCAGCAGGATGCAAATGCCCTAAGTTTAATGGGCGACATGATCATCATTTGTGGACATTATAAAGGAATAGATCAGCGTGTACGCGATCATTGGATCACCCATGAATACAGTATTGGGGACTATGTCTTAAGTGGTGGGGAACTTGCCGCAGCAGTCATTTCAGATGCAGTTATACGTCTGCTGCCTGGCGTTCTTAACAATGAAACCTCTGCGCTTACGGACAGTTTTCAAGACAATCTATTAGCACCGCCTGTTTATACTAGGCCTGAAGATTTTAGAGGCTATATGGTGCCTGAGGTATTGCTCAGTGGTAATACGAAAGCCATTGATTTATGGCGTGAGGAACAGGCCTACCAGCGCACAAAAACGCGTCGCCCAGATCTTTTAGGAGATTAGTACAGATGAACGTCTGTAATGGCCTCACGGCCTAGGTGCTCATTCATGCTGCTAATGATTTTAGACTTCACCATCAGCAGCTCTTTTCGCACGACAGAGCTTTCGAGCTGTACATAGAGAATCTTATTCTGAACTTTCTTCTTTGTAGTTTGACGGACTATTGAAGGTCCCATCAACTCATCCCAGGCCTGTAAAACACGAGTTTCATCCATACCGTTTCGAAGACGGTAACGGTCCAGCCAAAGCGAAAGCGCTTCACCCATGGATTGTTCGTTAGAGACTCTGTATTTCGCCATCATCAGTTATTTCAAAAGTGCTGTGATTCAACTTGAGGTTTTCACTCAATTCAAGCATTCGCTCAGGATGGGTATCGGTAATGAAAATTTGCCCAAATTCTTCTGTGTGCACTAAACTCAGCAGATTGGCCACACGTCCTTCGTCCAATTTATCAAAAATATCATCCAGTAACAACAAAGGGGGCATACCTAAATGTCGCTTAGTTATCTCAAATTGAGCTAATTTCAACGCAATTAAGAAACTCTTTTGCTGTCCTTGCGAACCTACCCGTTTAATCGGATGTTCACCCAAGTGAAAAACAAGATCGTCTCGGTGTGTTCCGCTAGAGGTATACTGCAAAACGCGGTCCTTCGATTCATTTTCAGCCAGCAAATCACTCATCGACGATTCGTGCAATGCACTTTTATAACGCACGCCAACTGCCTCTTTACCACCCGAGAGCAGCTGATAGTAATGCGATAGTAACGGCAGTAATTCTTCTGAAAAAGCCTTTCGTGCTTCAAAAATAATGGCCGCATTGTGCGCGAGTTGATCGTTGTAGAGTCCTATCATTTCGGCATCATAGGTGCGATTAGAAGCAAAATACTTTAAGGTTGTATTTCGTTGGGTAAGAGCCCTATTGTAAGCCATAAGAGCGTTCAAATAACGCTTATCGTTTTGGGAAACTGTAGTGTCCATTAATTTTCTGCGCGTTTCCGCAGCATCAATGATTAAATCACGATCCATAGGAGTGATCATTACTACAGGCAGGTACCCCACATGATCTGCTAAGCGATCAATCTCCTTACCGTCCAGTCGAATTTTCTTTTTCTGCCCTTTTTTAAGACCTAAATCAACAACATGTTCATTACTCTTGCGTTCCAACCTGGCCTTAAGCAACGCCATATTTTCCCCATGCGTAATATTCTGACCGTCACTTGTATTCAGGTAACTTTTAGTCAACGACAGGTAATGCAATGCATCCAGGACATTGGTCTTACCGTTTCCATTGTTTCCAGAAATAATATTCACTTTAGGATTGAATTGCCAAGAAGAAGCGCGATGGTTCTTAAAATGGGTCAATTCTAAAGCGTGCACAAGCAGGTTTTCCATAGGAACAAAAATAGGGCGCAAAGCATGAAAATTTATACTATTTTTGGCGGACTCAACTAAAACTAGCTATGGCTAAGAAGAACGCACCTGCAGAACAGGACAACCTTGGATTCGATAACGTAGAACAGACGCTAACAAAGACGGAGCAGTTCCTTGAGAACAATGCACGTCAGGTAGGTATTGCAGTCGCAGCGGTAGTTGTGGTCGTATTAGCTTACTTTTCCTATGATACATACGTCGTAGAACCAAAAGCGAAGGAAGGTGCTACAGAAATGGCCAAAGCAATCAAGTGGTTCGAGACCGATTCAATGGAATTGGCTCTAAACGGTAATGGTGCCTATTACGGATTCCTCGATGTTATTGACGAATTTGGTGGGACTGATGCTGGAAACAGTGCGCATTATTATGCAGGTGTAGCGTACTATACATTAGGTGATTTCGAAAATGCAATTGCCTATTTAGACGATTATGACAAAGCGGATGCAGCGACTTCAGCAACTGCTCTAGGTGTCATTGGTGATGCTTTTGTTGAATTGGGTCAAATGGAAGACGCAGTAGATTACTACAACAAAGCACACAGAGCCACTGAAAATGACTTTACCACCCCCCTATTTTTGTGGAAAGCCGGATTGGCTCACGAGGCGTTAGGTGAAAATGCGAAAGCAGTAAAGCTTTACGAACGCATTGTTGCAGAATATCCAAAGAGCCGTCAAGCTTCAGGTATCGCGAGCGTTATTGCTGCATTGAAATAAATCATGGCCACTGCCCATCAGCATCTAGATAGTACAGCCAACGGAACCGTTCCTTCAGGAGCTGGGAAAGTAGTTGCTATAGTTCGGTCTGAATGGAATCCTGAAATCACGAACGGACTCGCACAAGGTGCTTACGACACGCTCATAGCAAACGGCGTAGACCCGGAACATATCCTCCGGATTGATGTACCGGGCGCTGTAGAACTTACCTATGGTGCAAAGCGCCTGCATGAGAATGAAGAACCCGATGCAGTTATTGTAGTAGGTTGTGTCGTTCAAGGCGAAACGAAACATTTCGATTATGTCTGCCAAAGCGTGACCTACGGTATTACCGAGCTCAATCTGAGCTATGACGCACCAACCATCTTTTGCGTCTTAACGGACAACACTATCGAACAAAGCCAAGCACGCTCGGGGGGTATTCACGGCAATAAAGGCGTTGAAGCTGCCGTCGCAGCGCTAAAAATGATGGCGCTCTAACAAACTACCCATCCCTTTTCTTGTTACTTTTAGGCAAACCCTAAAAAATTAAACATGAAAAATTGGATACTCGGACTTGCTGCATTCGCATTGACTTTGCCTGCACAAGCACAAGAACTGCCGCAACCCTCACCGATCTCTAGCATTGACCAAAGAATAGGTCTCACGGATTTCAGTATTTCCTATTCTCGTCCGGCAACACGTGGACGCGCTATTTTTGGAGAACTTGTACCGTTCAATGAAATTTGGCGTACCGGCGCGAATGGATGTGTAATCCTTAGTGCTTCAACAGACTTCACTATGAGCGGTAACACCGTTAGTGCTGGAGAGTATGCGTTATTTACTATCCCTGGTGAAGGTGAATGGACCATTATCCTGTCTACCCAAACTTCTCTTTGGGGCAATACAGGTTATACTCAGGATAATGATGTGCTGCGCGTAACTGCTCCAGTAACAGAAGGAGACTTCGATGAAAGCTTTACAATAGGCTTTAAAGCATTAAACACCACGGGTGGTGAATTGGTCCTTGAATGGGCCAACACAGAAGTAAGCATTGACCTAGGAGTAGATTCAGAAGGTGAAAGCGGTAAAAATGTAGCAAAAGCACTATCAGATGCTAAGCGAGCCTATAGAAATGCGGCAAACTACTACAGCGGTCAAGGCGATCACGAAAATGCATTAGCAACAATTGAAACTGCATTACAGTTAGATCCAGGGTACTGGTACACGAACTGGGTAAAGGCTAAAATTCTTTACGCAGCTGGCGATACTAAAGCCGCCCTCAAGCAGGGTAAAAAAGCCATGGATATGGGCGCACCAGATTCCTACAGAGCCGGCTACGAAAAAGAAATGAAAGGCTGGAAATAATCCGCTTTTCCACTTCATAAAGAAACCCCGCCTAGAGCGGGGTTTTTTAATTGTGCTTAGTTTGACTTATACATTTCGACAAGAGGATAAAGAGAGTACTCATAAGCCCTTTGCTTGTACAGGTACAACTCTCCATAATAAGAGTCCACCCACTCCTCGGCGCTCATGCCAGATTCCAATGCTTGCTGTAGTTCATTTGAACCAGCCAATTTTTTGAAGAACGCATTGAAAAATTCTGGCGCCTCCGTGGGAGCGTTTTCTTTCCAATACGCATAGGCATCAAACAAATAGGTCCAATCGATTTCATCCGGGGCCGTCGTTATATCCTGGGACAATTGGACCCCACCGCACTGCTTTCCTTGAAATTTGGGATACTTCGATCCGTGATCTGGCTTAGGTGTGAACTTATGCTCGTACTCTTCCCTATCGAGCCACGGTGCACCAAAACGGGTAAATGGGGCATCGGTACCTCGTCCACAGGAAATGGGGGTACCCTCGAAATAACACAAGCTTGGGTAATGCCATATAGCGGCTATAGAGCGTAGATTAGGCGACGGAGGGACTTGGAATTCAGAAAAGACGGTATTGTGAGAATACCCTTTGCAACGAATAACTTCTATACCACCTTTCTTCTCAAAGGCTGTGCGCCACTGTTCATTCTCTGTCGCAGGCATCCAATGCTCGCCATAGACCATGGAAGCATATTCCCCCATGGTTAAACCGTGTACTACCGGTATAGGGTGCAAACCTACCATACTCTCGAAGCCTGGTTTTAAGATGGGACCGTCGATGTAATGACCGTTTGGATTGCCCCGGTCCATGATCATGAGCGGAACACCAGCATCTACACATGCGTCAATCACGTAGCTCAAAGTCGTGCTGTAGGTATAGAATCGAACCCCCACATCTTGAATATCATAGATGACCCAATCCAAGCCTTCTAGCCAATCCGTGGGTGGACGCTTGGTTTTGCCATACAAACTCTTGATAGGTATACCTGTTTTAGGATCACGGCCATTTTCCACATGCTCTCCAGCATCTTGCTGCCCTCTGAAGCCGTGTTCTGGCGCCCAAACTTGCCTAACATCTACACTCAGCGAAATCAAATGATCCACCGTATGAGTGCCATTGGGTAATAAGGAGGTCGCATTGGCTACTATCGCCACAGATTTTTCGGTGAGCTTCATGTAGTACTCGCCAGTCTGGGTGATGCCAGGCACATAGGTCTCCTGTGCGACGGCGGAAAAGGTACATAAGATCGCTGCGAAGAAAGCGAGACTTACCCTAACTTGCACAATGATGAAAGAGGCGTTTTTCATAGCAAGAAAGATACAAAAGAGCACGGGTTCGCAAGTAATTGGTCCCTTGCTAAAATTGAGTATCGCAGCTACGGCACTAGGTATGGCACTTGTACTATTGTCCATTACTTCTGGTAAAGGATTACAGCACGCCATCATGGATAAGTTTAGTGCCTTGGAAGGGGATTTCACCATAAGCGCTTATGCACCCAATAGGACGGAAGAACTCAAACCCATACGCTTAACAGACAGTTTAGCTGATGCTCTGAAGCAAGCCTCGTATGTCAAGGCAGTTCATCCGGTCGTTCAAAAAATGGCATTACTCGTGAACCCTACAGAAGATGCGTTCGACGGTATTCAGGTCAAAGGGTTCGAAGCCGATTACTTAAAAACATTTACCGCCAGCTATGGAACGGGCGAAGGTACCGCCACCCCTAACTCTAGATACGGCACTTTCCTATCCACGACCCTAGCGAGAGAATTGGGCCTAGGTATTGGGGATACTGCAGTGTTGACCGTTTTAAAGAGGCAGGGCGAATTGCCCCGTCTGCGTAAATCCATTGTTGAAGGACTCTTTACCACAGGTTTGGACGAATTTGATCGGCAAAACATTTTAATGAATGCCGCAGATGTGGCCCGACTCAACGGTTGGCGTTCAGATAGCGTAAGTAGTTATATGGTGCTCCTGAATGATCAAGAGGGACGTGAAATTATTTCATCCTATTGGAATGCCGTCATTCCTTACACGATGCAAGCACGCAGCATCGAAGGCCGTCATCCAGCCATATTTGGGTGGCTTGCTCTGTTTGATACAAACATCGTTCTTGTACTCGCTATTGTGCTCATAGTGGCTGTAGCCAACCTGATTACGGCATTGCTCGTTTTAATCATTGACCGTACTCGAATGATTGGGACGCTCAAGGCGCTAGGAGGCAGCGACCGACTTATTTTACAAGTATTTCAATGGCTAAGCATCCGAATATTGACTCGTGGATTGGTTTGGGGTAATGGGCTGGGACTTGGATTAAGTTTTTTACAGTGGAAATTCAGCTGGGTCCAATTAGATCCCGAAACGTACTACATCGCAACAGCACCCATCACATTCGACTGGCTTTGGATTCTTGGCGCAAATGCCGTCTTTATAGTCATCGCTTACCTCATACTCCTCCTTCCCGTACGTTGGATTGCCCGATTACACCCCATCCAAAGTATTCGTTTCTCATAAGAAGCCTTGTTCCAGGCACACAATCGGTTATCTTTACGGGACCTAATACAAAACAGATTGGCCCATGCGCCCCATTTACAACAACATTCTTGAGACCATAGGCAACACGCCCATGATCAAACTCAATAAAATCGCGGAAGAGTTCCCTTGTCCAGTATATGCTAAGGTGGAATATTTCAATCCAGGCCACAGCGTAAAAGACCGAATGGCCGTGCAAATGATCGAAGATGCCGAAGCTCGTGGTGACATTAAACCTGGAGGAACTATCATCGAATGTACCTCTGGTAATACCGGTATGGGTCTGGCTTTAGCGGCTATTGTAAAAGGATATAAACTCATTTGTACGTTGAGTGACAAGCAATCGAAAGAAAAGATGGACATACTGCGTGCCATGGGTGCTGAAGTCTACGTTTGTCCTACGAATGTTTCGCCGGAGCATCCAGAGAGTTACTACAGCGTAGCTTCGCGTTTGAATAAGGAAATTCCAAATTCTTTTTATCCCTACCAATACGATAACCTTAGTAATCGTCAAGCGCATTACGACAGCACCGGTCCCGAGATTTGGGAGCAGACGGAAGGAAAGGTGACACATTTTGTAGTGGGTGTGGGCACAGGCGGTACGATATCGGGTGTTGGAAAATATTTAAAAGAGCAAAACCCAGATGTACAGGTATGGGGCGTGGACTCCTACGGTTCGGTATTTAAAAAATACCATGAAACGGGTGAGTTTGACGAAAAGGAAATATACAGTTACATCACCGAGGGTATTGGTGAAGATATCCTTCCAAAGAATGTAGATTTTGATGTGATCGATTTTTTCGAGAAAGTCACAGATAAAGATGGAGCACTGGCAACAAGAGAATTGGCACGTAAAGAAGGCTTATTCTTAGGCTATAGTTGTGGTTCCGCTTTCCAAGGTTTACGACAACTAAAAGATAAGCTCACCCCAGAAGATGTAGTGGTTGTTTTGTTTCATGATCACGGTTCACGTTATGTTGGTAAGGTTTACAACGACGACTGGATGAGAGATAGAGGCTTCCTGACTCCTACAAATAAATTGGCAAAAGATTTGATCGACAACCACAGCCATTTACCCCTAATCACCGTAAGTCCAACTGAGCCATTGAGCAATGCAGCTCGACTGATGAAGGTTCACGACATTACTCAAATTCCCGTGATGCAAGAAGGCCAACAAGTGGGGTCTATTGACGACCATACCATGCTGTCTAGTATGCTTGATCATCCTGTAAACAGTAAGTTGATTGGTGATATTATGGGCGCTCCATATCCTGTAGTTGAATTAACTACAAGTATTGAAGAAGTGGCAACAATGGTAAAAAGTGGTCACCGTGCAGTGCTCGTAGAAGTGGAACAAGGCTACCACATCATCACGAAACAAGACATTATTACAGCCATGAGCTAAAGGCACAGGCCTTAAGAATTGACTATGAAGCTAAAAAATCCGACCGCCCAATTACTCCTAGCACTCACACCTCTTGTCGTACTGATGGTACTCTTGTGGTTTAATGTAGGTGAGGTCTATGGGGATGATGCGCTTTCGGGTTCCAACCAAGTCATTTTGATGCTCGCAGCCTTCATCGCAGCATTAGTTGGGGTGTTTAACGGCAGCACCGTAGAAGCCGTATTCACCAAAATCAAGACCAATATTCACGATACGACGCAGGCGATATTTATACTGATACTGATCGGTGGATTGGCCGGAACATGGTTATTAGGAGGTGTTGTTCCAGCAATGATTTATTACGGCCTGGACTTAATCAACGTCCAATTCTTTTTACCCACAGCCGTGATTATTTCAGCCATTATCAGCCTCAGCACCGGCTCTTCCTGGTCAACCACAGCCACAGTAGGTATTGCACTCATGGGCATAGGTCAAACCATAGGTATTCCCGCTCCAGTCGTAGCCGGTGCCGTGATCTCTGGTGCCTATTTTGGAGATAAATTAAGTCCGCTCAGCGATACTACAAATCTTGCACCTGCAATGGCGGGTACTGATCTATTCACTCACATTCGCTACATGTTGTACACAACTGTTCCTAGCGTACTCATAGCTTTAGTGCTGTTTACAATCCTAGGTCTCAGTTACAAAGACGGTGCGCTTGACGCCGCGGAGGTTGCCCAAGTTCAATCGCTGTTGAACGCACAATTTAACATCACACCGTGGCTCTTTGCGGTTCCAGCTTTAGTGATTCTTTTAATCTCGAGGAAAATAGATGCGCTCGTAGCTATAAGTATCGGCATATTCAGTGGACTCGCTGCTGCACTTTTATTTCAACAACCGCTTCTGCAAGAGTTGGGGACCGGCAACCACCCTATTTATGAAATTGCAATGCGCAGCGTTTATGGGAGCATAGCAGTGCCTAGTAACCATCCTATTCTTTCCGATTTACTAAGTACTTCCGGGATGAGTGGAATGCTGGGAACAGTATGGTTAATCTTGAGCGCTATGGCATTTGGAGGCGCTATGGAAGCGGCAGGATTTTTAGCCACCATTACAAATGCCATCATACGTTTTGCTCGCGGATCTGCATCGCTAATCACCTCAACGCTCATCGCTTGTGGCGTTCTCAATGTTACTGCATCCGATCAATACTTAGCCATAGTTGTACCGGGACGTATGTTCAAAGATGTATATCGCGAGCGCGGTCTCGCCCCAGAAAACCTAAGTCGCACATTGGAAGACAGTGGTACGGTAACTTCAGTTTTGGTCCCCTGGAATACTTGTGGTGCCTATCAAAGCTCAGTGCTAGGTGTAGCCACTGGAGAATACTTCATGTATGCTTTCTTCAACTTGATTTCTCCGGTAATGACTCTAATTTACGCTTGGGTAGGCATTCGGATTAAAAAAATCCAAGACTAACATGAGAAAGGTCCAATTAGGCCTTCGCGAAAATGCTGGTCTCTTCAGCATTCTCGTACTTATGAGTGCCTTTGTTGGTGCTATGGTTGGATTTGAACGTAGCCTTTTACCTGAATTGACAAAAAATTGGGCGGTTTCTGAAATAGAGGCTGCACTCATTATGGTCGCCGTTTTTGGCTTAAGTAAAGCTGTTGCGAACCTTTTTACTGGAAAGTTGATTCGTGAAATAGGTCGAAAACGCACCTTAGTACTGGGATGGGCCATTGCCCTGCAAGTTCCTTTGTTATTGCTTAATGCTGCCGATGGTGCGTTAATTATTCTCGCCAATATAGCTTTGGGTTTAAGTCAAGGCTTCACATGGTCGACCACGGTTATTATGAAAATTGATATCGTGGGACTTAAGCACCGAGGTACCGCAATGGGCTTAAACGAGAGTGCAGGATATGTTGCAGTGGGGGCCTCCTCTGCCTATGCCGCCTATTATGCAGAAACCTTCGGGCTCATAGCCCCCATCTTGTATGCGGCAATGGGCGTGGTATTGATAGCGTCTTTAGTTGCAGTCTTTATCATTCCTGAAACCCTTCCATGGGTGGAACTTGAAGCGAAAGCGCATAGTAAATCAAATGAAAATAAAAAGTCCGTTTTTTACCAAACTACATTTGGCGATCCTTCGTTGCGCACCATTACATGGGCGGGTGTTGTGAATAATGCAAACGACGGCATTCTATGGGCCGTATTACCGTCAATGCTTTTAGCAAGCGGTCAAAGTTTAACTACAGTTGGAGTGCTTACAGGCCTACACGCCGCTGTATGGGGATTAGGACAACTCTTTACAGGACCTTTATCGAATAAAGGAACTATTCGAAGACTGCTCATGTGGGGAATGCTGCTTCAGGGTATCGCACTCCTCGGTATACGAAACGTTCCATTACTCTGGTTGCCTTACCTACTATTAGGTTTAGGCACTGCGATGGTCTACCCTACTTTTCTCGTAGGGATCAGTAACCACAGTCACCCCAATTGGCGACCGCAAGCACTTGCAACCTACCGATTCTGGCGTGATATGGGCTATGTCTTTGGTGCGCTTATCGGCTATCTAGCGATTCGACTGAATGCGCCGGAAGCTGCTTTTACAGGAATCGCAGCACTTACTCTTGTGGTTGGCGCGAATTTCCGTTATTCCAGTCTTAAGTAAATCTAAAAAATCGCATACCATGATCGATTCTCAACCTTGTCCCGAATGCAATGGGATGTATGCTTATCCCTTGGATGCATTGTTGATTTGCCCTGAATGTGGTCACGAATGGAACCCTCAAGAGGAACCAGAAGGTTTTATTGTTCGTGATGTCAACGGCAATCGCTTAGAAGATGGAGATAGCGTGACGGTCATTAAATCATTGCCCGTAAAAGGCGCTCCTAAACCGATCAAACCGGGAACAAAAGTCAGCCGGATCAAACTTGTGGATGGCGACCATAATATCAGCTGTAAAGTCGATGGCTTCGGGTCGATGATGCTCAAAAGCGAATTTGTAAAAAAGGCATAAAAAAAGCCGCCCCTCAGGGCGGCTTTTACTTTATCGTACGATCTGTATTCGTTCCTGTGTGATATTCGCCCCGTCAACTATACGCAAGACATAGCTGCCAGCAGCCAAGCTTGATACATTGATTTGTTGACGTTGATCACCGCTGCCTACAACAGCCAGTACTGTTCTTCCCAAAGCGTCTGTCAAGCTGATCTCACCATTAATGGCAAAATCACTTTCAATAGTCAATACGAATTGTACTGGATTAGGGAATACTTCAATGCTGAGAAGATCTGCATCTCTTATTCCTAAGTTTTCACCCAATATTCCGGTTTTCGTATCGCTATCGCCACACGCATTGTAAACCGTTAAGGAGACGTTGTATGCCAGCGATACTGTTCCGTAGGTATGTAAAGGATAATTTGAGGTGGTATTGGTATTACCATCGCCAAAGTTCCATTGGAAAGAATTACCTCCAATAGAGCTGGTTCCGTCAAATTGTACTTGCATTCCACCACCGCCAGCGCTGATCACTGCAGCCGTCCAATTCGCTGTTGGCTGCACACATACAGTAATGTACAGGATAGTATCTGCTTGATCACCACAATCGTTGGTAACGGTTACATCAACGGCAAATGTTCCGGATCCACTATACGTGTTTGATGGAGAAAGGCCTGTACCTGTATTCCCATCGCCAAAGTCCCAACTTGCATCCGTTGCGCCTCCACTACCGGTAGCGTCAAAGTTCACAGTAAAGACACTTTGAGTATAAGCAACTGTTGCGAATAATTCTTCACATACCAATAATGTATCCGTTGCCGTAACAGATTGACCACATGAGTCCGTTGCAGTTACTACTACTGGGTAAGTTCCTCCTGCCGCGTATAAATGTGTTGGCTGGTCACCAGTGCCAGTATTACCGTCACCGAAATCCCAACTGTACGTGAGCGCCGCCCCTGTAGAAGCAGTGGCATCGAAGTCAACACTTAGGAAGGTCGATGTAGAAGTAAAGGTTGGAACCGGCGCAGGACAAGGTGACGCACAATTGGCCGAACCTTGATACTTAATACCCGGTGTCATAGAACCACCTGCAACTGTCGAAACCACAATTCCATTTGGATCAGTAAGTGTGTAACCACATTCATCCTCCCAGTTTCCGTTATCAATGAATTCTAAGTACAGTGTATCTCCGTCACAAACATTAAACGTAAATGTTTCGCTACTGCCCAACGCACCTGTAGTATTAGACATGGTAAAACTCGTTACTGACGTTCCAGAGGTAACCTCTAATGCATGGAAGTTTGTTCCCTGGTTGTTTGCAGTCCATCCGTCGCCGTAATCATCCGTTAAGACTAATGTGTAGGTACAACCACCCACACAACTTAAGGTTGTAGCTGTAGCAGGCCCAATCCAATCTGAGAATTCGGTTGCACTACAGGAATCGCGTACATAAAAGTCATAAGCAACGCCCGAGGTTAAACCTGTGACCGTAAATGGATTCGTTAACGCATTCACGATAGTACCGTTCCCTGGGACAAATCCTGATTGGCCGTATTCAACCTGCCATGCAGTAGCACCACCCGTAGTCCAAGCCAAATCTATTTCTGTTGTGGAAGTTGGTGTCGCAGTTAAAGCAGATGGATCTGGACACGTCGGAGCTTCAACGATACTCAAATCATCAACGGCTATATCACCCTGCTGTGGAGTGGTACCCGAAGACTTTTGCGCCGTAAATTTAATTTTCACTGTTTTATTAGCGTAGCTACTCAAATCTTCAACGATCTCAATCCATTGATTTCCCTGATTTCCGGAAATTGAATCTAATACTACCCATGTTCCGACACTTACATCCTGTACACTCCATGTAAGTGTTCCTTGCGAACCATTTTGAGCGTACAAGTGGTACCAGAAGTGCATTTCAGGCGTTGTTAATGCCGATAAGTCGATCGAAGGAGATGTCAATGTTGCCACTGGAGTCCCAGTACTAAAGCTCGCCTCTGCATAGACATAGCTTCCGTAACCGCTAGTATGATCACCATTTGGTCCGGTTCCACCTGTCTGAGTACCACCATCGCGGCCGCCCCATCTGTAATTTGTATCGGTATCCGTACGTGACCAACATGCACTTATGGTAGCCCCAATATTATGCCCTTGACCAGTATCATTTCCTTCGTCAAATCCATTGTCGAAGTTTTCAAAATAAGGAGCTGTAGCCGTTCCACAAGCCGTAGACGCAGTTAAAGGACCTGCCCAATCACTGACATCGGTCGCAGAACAGGAATCGCGCACATAGAAATCATAGTAAGTAGCAGAACCCAGTCCAGTCACCGTGTATGGATTCGTAGTAGTACTCACAATTGTTCCTGTTCCTGGCGTGAAACCAACAGGGCCGTATTCTATCTGCCAATTACTTGCCCCACCTGTAGTCCAAGCCAGCGTTACACTAGTCGTGGTACTTGCAGTACTAGAAAAGGCCGTAGGCTCTAAACAGGTAGGTGCATTATCGACTTTAATATCGTCTAAAGCCCAATTTGCTTGTGTTGAATTAAAACCAAAAGTTGAAGAACGGTAACCCGTAAAACGTACTTTGATTGTATCTCCAGCATAAGAACTAAGATCGACAACGCCTTCTTCCCACGGTGAGGCGGGGTTTGCTTGTAATGTGAAATTTGTATTGTTTACAATGAGTTCGTTTGTCCAAGAACCGCCGCTAAAAATATCTACTTCTAGCTCGTCGATATTTCCACCTGCACCATGCCACCAAAAAGTCAGTTCAGGCGTGCTCAAGGTATCCAAATCAATTTCAGCAGTTATGAATTCGGCATCAGAATCCGCTCCCCCAAAAGCAAAAACTGCTTCGGTGTACACATATTTTCCAGCACCAGAAGTATGATCTACTGTTGGACCGGTATTATTGGTCGGCGTTTGTCCTTGTCCTGTTTGCCAGAAGTACGTCGTTGAAGTACTTGTGGTGTAACATGGATCAATAGCCCCAGAGGATGCATCAAATGAAACTCCGTCAAAGTCATCCGACCAAGGTGCCGTTACCATACCGCAAAGCGTTGATATCGTTAATGGACCAACCCAATCAGAAACATTACCGGTTCCACAGGAGTCGCGTACATACACATCGTACGTGGTATTTGGACTTAATCCCGTAATGGATCCAGAAGCTGAAGACAAAGCAACGAATGATCCTGTTCCTGGCGTAAAACCGGCTGAACCGTAATTGAGTTGCCAATTTGCAGCGCCACCGGTTGTCCAACTGAATGATGCAGAATTACTAGTGAAACCAGTTGAGGCAAAATTGGTTGGCTTCGGACAGGTAGGTGCCTCGTGAATATCAAAATCGTCAATACTGATATCTACTTGGTTACTAAAACCTTGATAGCGGTAGGCGACAAATTTAATTTGGAGGGTATCGTTCGCATAACTAGATAGATCAACTACTTCTTCAAGCCAAGCTGCTGTAGAAGACGATTGTTGTGCACCAGTTATGGTAGCTACGGTAGCCCAATTTCCGCTTTGAACACGAGCTTGTACCTCTAATTTGTTGATGAGTGAGCCGTACAAGTGATAGAAGAAACTCAGTTCCGGTGTAGTCAATGAAGTCACATCCACTAATGGTGATGTGATCGAATTACTTAAGGTTGAGCCGCCTCCAAAACCAGTATTGGCCTCAGTAAAAATATAACCGCCACTACCTGAGGTGTGATCTCCGTCAGGTCCAGTGTTGTTCGAATGATTCGTTGGTGGACCTGCTTTAAAGAAATACTCTATGGTATCAGATCTTAACCAACAACCGTCGATTTGACCCGGCGATTGATTCGCTCCTGTAACCCATGACGTGCTGTCGAAATTCTCTGTATAAGGTGCTGTGAAGGGGTTACAAAGTGTATTAAATGTGATGGGGCCAATCCATAATGAAGCGCCAAGCGTGCCACATGTATCTCGCACGTAAGCATCATAAGTCGTACCAGCTGTTAATCCTGTGACTGTGTGGGTAGTACTCGTAAGGTTCGAGAGCCCGCTTCCTGACGGCGTAAACCCAACGGCTCCCACCTCAATATTCCATGTGGTCGAACCGCCAGTAACCCAACTAAAAGTTGCATTTGTAGATCCTACATTAGTTAGTGCAAACTGAGATGGATCTGGACAAAGCGGCTGATCGTCGACGATTACTTCATCAATAGCAATATCACCCTGAGATCCGTTTCCTTTTGAAGAAATCCAACGCAAAACAATAGTATCGCCGGCGAAACCCGCTAAATCTACTTCTTCAAAAATCCACTGCTTGCCCTGATTGCCCGATTTTGTGAAGTACGTATTCCAAGTTTGTGTAGAATCCACCCAAACCTGCAACTTTAATGTGTTTACATAGAACCCACGCATGTGATAATAGAATGAAACGCGTGGTTTTAACAAGCTACTCAAATCCAGTAATGGAGATTCTAACATCGCCTCCTGATTTGGTGCGCCTTGAGAAGCTTCTGTGTACACATAATTCCCAGAACCACTGACATCCGTGGTTGGTCCTGTCTGACCTGTCGTTGTTGTTCCAGAGCGAGCACCCCAGCTAAGCGAAGAGGATGCTAACGTATCGGCTTCAGGACTTCTAAACCAGCACGCTTCTATACTATTCCCAATGTTGTAAAAACCAGTTCCTGAGGTCCAAGTGGTAGAATCAAAATCTTCTGACCATGGAGCAGCGACCGCAGTACAATGTGTTGTTCCTGTGATTGGACCAATCCAACCTGATTTATCCGAAGGCCCGCATACCTCGCGAATCCAGAACTGATAAGAAGTTCCAGTACTAAGTCCGGTAATGGTAGCTGGATTAGTGCTTACACTAGTGGTTGTATTTGCTGTTGCACCTAATGATGCACCTGGAGCACCGTATTGAATATCCCAGCTTAATGCATTCACAGCTTGCCACTGCAAAGTAATGGTCGTCGTTGTACGAGATTGTAGAGCCAATAGTGAAGGATCCGGACAAGTTGGTGCCTCCTCAAATCCAAAGTCATCTATGGCAATATCCGCTTGATTGTTATTTCCAAAACCTCTAGAGGCACTGAATTTAACTAGGACGGTATCGTCTACAAATTGGCTTAATGTATACGTCTGTAACAAGAAGGTATCGGATGTCGCAGTTTGCTGCGGACCATTAATGCTACCTACGTTTACCCAACCGGTAGATTTTGACCAAACTTCAGTTTTTAACTCATTGATTTGAGCCCCCGTCATGTGGTACCAGAAATTTAATTCCGGTACGGTCAGAGCACTCAGATCCATAAGTGGGGATGTAAGAGTCGCAACACTTTGGTTCGCAGCTCCACTCGCTTCGGCATACACATACTGTCCACCACCTGTTCTATCGTCATTAGGTCCGGTTCCTGCCGTACCTGTACTATCTTCACCTACTCCAAAGGCATATCCTTGCCCATCATCAGGATCTGCAGGATCGCGTTGCCAACACGCGTCGACAATAGATCCGTCATTATCAAATCCAGATCCTAGCACCCAGTTCGTAGTATTATCGAAATTTTCCGTGTAGCTCGTCGTAAAAGTAACGGGTGCACAAAGCGTAGATAAAGAATCGACAGCAGACCATAGACTTACATCGTTAGTACCACACGAATCACGAACGTAGAAGTCGTAATTGGAAGAGGCGGAAAGACCATTCAATACAAATGGATTCGAAAGTGCTGCTACTCTTGTACCTGATCCTGGGGTGAAACCTGGTGTACCATATTCTACTTCCCATTGCGTTGAGCCACCCGTCGTCCAGCTTATCTGGGCCTGATCACTCATCACCCAGTCTACTGCTACGGCAGTAGGCTGATAACACGTCGGTGCAGGATAGTGATTGACAACCACCTTCCAACTACTATCCGCTATTCTTTGAGTCGTTGTATTACATGCTGTGTTGAATTGTTGTCTAAAAGCATTCAACTTAAACACCAAGAAGGTATCAGTTACGGCACCGTTAAAATCTGAAATAGTGCGCGAAATGGTCTCCGTGGTTCCATTGGCACCGGCAGTACCGTAACCAAGAGCTGCTTCTTTAGCGTTTTCACTAGTCAGCTCCAAATAAGTTCCAATATCATTGGGTGCAGAACCGCCAAATCCACCTGAAGTTTCGACGGTGTACTCCAATCTTACAGATGAAATCCAATGTCCTGAAGGAATGGATATACCCACGGTATCGGCACAAGAACTTTGTGAATTAATATTAACGGGTGCGACTACCTGAACACCAATATCACCAGAAGTGTAGCTTGTAGAGTCGGACGAGATTTGGGCTTGAAGTCCAGCGGAGGCGGTTACCGCAAGCAAACCCGCCAAAAAATAATTCTTCATGTAGAAAAACTTAATAAGGTTTTAGAGAATCGTAATATACTGCTTCTATCTAAGTTAGAGCCCTGCATTCTCTCAAGGTTTAAGGGCTTTTACGCAATTATTACAAGTCTTTATTGAAATCTGATTTTAAATATGACTTGTATTCACTGATGCTTTGCTTCATATCCTTTCGCAACAGGAAGATTCCTATCAAATTTGGTAGGGTCATTAAAGCGATGGCGATACCAGCGAAAGTCCATACAATGGTAGTGTCAATGATAGCGGCGAGGAAAAATCCAATGACGTAGAGGACCCGGTAATAATTGACATATTTCACTCCAAATAAATACGTTACGCTTCGTCCCCCGTAATAACTCCAGGATATGGCCGTCGAAAAAGCAAACAACAACAGACCAATAGCTACTATATATTGTCCGTAGTTACCGAATAATCCTTTGTTAAAAGCAATGGCGGTTAAAGGCGCGCTATGAACTAGTGACTTTCCTGCGAAAGTCAGCCCAGCGGTCTCTTGCAATCGGCCCTTTTGAACCATAAGAATTCCTGAATACAACCCTTTATCATCCGAAACTTGAACCTCTTCAGCTATAGACCGCGCATGCAAAACAGTTGCATCTGACTTGATCTTTCCTTCTTTTACAGCCAATTCCCCCTGAAACGGAACCAACGGTAAACTATTCAACGACGCCTGGTTGTTAAAGTGGTTGAACAATCGACCACCATCTAATTCTTCGGTAAGTCCTCCCTCCATGATTTCTAGATCTGCAAAACTAAAATCATTGAGATGTTTTTCATTCCAAACTCCGGAACTTAAGAGCGTTAATCCAGTGATAGAACAGATAACTATCGTATCAATGAACGGCTCTAGAATGGCCACCATTCCTTCACTCACTGGATGCTCTGCCTTCGCGGCGGCATGCGCGATTGGTGCAGAACCTTGTCCGGCTTCATTTGAAAACAAGCCTCTATTCACACCTCTGTTAAACGCATAGGCGATCGTTGCGCCAAGGAAACCTCCTGCAGCTGACGAACCCGTAAATACATCTGCAAAAATGCTAATGAATGAAGGAATAATATTTTCATAATTCATTACAATCACGGAGAAGGCTCCTACAACATAGATGAGTGCCATAACGGGGACTAATTTTTCCGTAACTGCTGCAATACGCTTAATCCCACCTAAAATGATTAAACCGAGTAATACAGAAAGTACTGCGCCAGTTACAATCTCTTCAATACCAAAAGTGGCTTTGAGGGAGGCAGCAATACTATTGACCTGTGGCATATTTCCGGTTCCAAACGAACTGATTATGGCAGCGACCGCAAAAAGTGCAGCCATCCATTTCATGCCCAGTTTATTTTTCATGTAGTACATAGGCCCGCCCGAAGCGGTTCCATCTTCCGCAAATTCGCGGTATTTATGACTTAACGTGACTTCAACAAATTTTGTAGTCATACCCAATGCAGCAGTAACCAACATCCAAAACAATGCTGCAGGACCGCCCAGATGTATGGCAAAAGCCACACCAGCAATATTTCCTGTTCCAACGGTTCCCGACAGGGCGGTTGTTAAGGATTGAAAGTGTGAAGTATCTCCTTTTGCGCCTTCTTTATCAAACTTTCCGCGCACTACTGCTACGGCATGTCCGAAGTAGCGTATCTGCGGGAATCCTAGGTAAAGTGTAAAAAAGACACCTGAACCAAGCAAAGCAAAAACAAACCAGCTGGAGCCGCCAATATATCCGTCAATTGTTGCTAGAAAATCATTGATTTGGACTAAATCCATAGTAGGTGGGTTTCAAAAGTGTTAAGTGGCGTGAATATAATAAAAAAGCCCCCGCACCTTACGGTACGGGGGCCTGTTACATCCTTTAATTCTTGAAGGTTATTTCACCTCCTCAAAGTCGACATCAGTGACGTCGTCTGTTGCACCGGCATCACCACCAGTTCCGGCATCCGGACCCTGATCATCACCTTGCTCCTGTTGCATCGCAGCTTGAATTTCGGCAGAAGCCGCCTGTAAGGCTGCATTCAATTTCTCTTGAGCCGCATCACATCCTGCAGTGTCTTTTGCTGCATGTGCCGCTTTGAGTTCCGTTAAAGCAGCATCGATAGGACCTTTTTTATCCTCTTCTAATTTACCGTCG
This sequence comes from Schleiferiaceae bacterium, assembly GCA_022426185.1. GTDB lineage: Bacteria > Bacteroidota > Bacteroidia > Flavobacteriales > Schleiferiaceae > UBA10364. The sequence continues at coordinate 10,505 of JAKMEB010000029.1, read as the reverse complement.
AGATCTTTCATCTGCTTCTCCACTTGGAATACCATACTATCCGCTGCATTCAGCTTATCGATATCCTCTTTCGCTTTCTTGTCTGCGTCGGCATTTGCCTCAGCTTCTTGCTTCATACGGTCAATTTCTTCTTGAGATAAACCTGATGAAGCTTCAATACGAATGTTTTGCTCTTTACCTGTGTTTTTATCCTTCGCACTTACATTAAGTAAACCATTAGAATCGATATCGAAGGTCACCTCAATCTGAGGAACACCGCGTTGCGCTGGTGGTATACCGTCTAAATGGAAACGACCAATAGTCTTATTATCGCTTGCCATAGAGCGCTCTCCCTGAAGAATATGAATCTCCACTGAAGGCTGGTTATCTGCAGCTGTACTGAACGTTTCCGATTTCTTGGTAGGAATGGTCGTATTGGCTTCAATGAGTTTCGTCATCACACCGCCCATAGTTTCAATTCCTAGTGATAAAGGAGTGACATCAAGAAGAAGAACATCCTTTACATCGCCGGCGAGTACACCACCTTGAATAGAAGCTCCAATAGCTACTACCTCGTCAGGGTTTACACCTTTTGACGGCTCTTTACCAAAGAATGCTTTAACCGCATCCTGAATCGCAGGGATACGTGTAGTACCACCCACTAAGATCACTTCATCAATTTCAGACGTTGAATATCCAGCGTTTTGCAATGCACTGCGTGCTGGTGCAATAGTGCGCTCAATCAAACTTGCAGCCAATTGCTCAAACTTTGCGCGACTCAACGGACGCACTAAGTGCTTGGGACCTGAAGCCGTGGCAGTAACGTAAGGCAAATTGATCTCCGTTGAAGTGGTTGAAGACAGCTCAATTTTTGCTTTCTCAGCAGCTTCTTTCAAACGTTGCAGCGCCATGTTATCATCGCGCAAGTCCATGTTCTCCTCTGCTTTAAACTCTTCTGCCAACCAGTCAATGATCACCTGATCGAAATCATCACCTCCAAGGTGTGTGTCACCATCGGTAGCTTTTACTTCGAATACACCATCACCTAATTCAAGAACCGATACATCGTGCGTACCTCCACCACAGTCAAAAACTGCGATTTTTTGATCTTGACCTTTTTTATCCAATCCATACGCCAATGCAGCTGCAGTAGGCTCATTGATAATGCGACGAACATTAAGTCCTGCAATTTCACCAGCCTCTTTAGTCGCTTGACGTTGTGCATCGTCAAAATAAGCAGGAACTGTAATAACTGCTTCAGTTACATCCGTTCCTAAATAGTCTTCAGCCGTCTTTTTCATCTTCTGAAGAATCATTGCTGAGACTTCTTGAGGTGTATATTGACGTCCATCAATATTTACACGCGGCGTATCGTTATCGCCACCTTCTACGGTGTACGGTACACGCTTCGCTTCTTTCTGCACATTAGAGAACTTCTCACCCATGAAACGCTTCACTGAATAGACCGTTTTCTCCGGGTTGGTGATGGCCTGACGTTTTGCAGGATCACCTACTTTACGTTCGCCGCCTTCTACGAAACCAACAATAGAAGGTGTCGTTCTCTTTCCTTCGCTGTTTGGAATCACTACAGGCTCGTTACCTTCCATTACGGATACACAAGAGTTCGTGGTTCCAAGGTCAATACCTATGATTTTACCCATTTTATAAATTATTTAGTTTGAGTTTTCAAATTCTTAACGGCGGGTATAGAACAAGGGTTATGCCATAAAGATTAAGGACCGATTTTAGGCACAAAATGGCACAAATCGCCACTAGAATATGTCATTATGGAACTTTTAACCCTTCTACAAGTGACAATCTGTCTCTTTATACCTGGTTAGAATTTGACAGGAAATCCGTCAACGCAAATCACAGAATCGATGCCCTGAAAATCTACCCACCCCATGTTGCAGGTATAGATTCCTCGCCATAGGCTGTCCATAGACGTGTTGCTCAGCTTGATTTGCTTCTTAATAGTTTGACCGCGTGAACTAAAGAGTCCTATTCCACCATCTATATTGGTGAAAAGCGGTTTTTCTTGAACAATCCCTTGGGAGGGTTGACTCACATTAATATACGTGGCATAGTCATCGGCAGCGGCCCAAAGTTCGAAGTCGATACTCTTAAAGACACGAACCGTATCCGTAGTGGTGCCAATATTATTTCTTAAAAACTGGTAATAGGCTGCGTAACTGAGCTCTGTTACGTAATTCCCAGAACCTGTAAGATTCGATCCGGTTCTCGTAGGTAAAGCATAGGTCACCGTCTTAACGGCACTATCCTTAGGGTTACGTACCGGGGCTTCTTTATATTTAAAGTGAATATAGCCTTGGTACAACCGCGCATTTTTAGCTGCATCCCAACCAAATTTCGCATCCTGAATCCCAAAAGTTAGTTTTTGAAAACCTTTAGGTCTTGTAATCTCAACAGAACCTACCACCGGCGAAATCGCCTCAAAATTATTATTACCTGGAATAAAACCGCGCAGACGGTATTCAAAGTTAGGATCGATGGGCGCATCAGTCCAATACAGGCGATAATTATCCGTTGTAAACGTTCCAGGATCTAATAGGTTGGTGTCTTTGCGGTAGAATTCGTAGGTGTTCAGTACGTTGCCTTGATCATTGAGCTGTGCCAAATACAAAGAGGCCGTATCGAAATATAAGCTGTCGCTATGTGTTGCGCCGGCTAATAATCCGTCCGTTCCAAGATAAGTTCGGTGCAAGCGCACCCATTGGGTATCTAAATCTTTATCTAAAAGACTGTAAACAACGTTTTCGACATCATAATCTGCGTTAATGTCCAGAGAATTATCGCACGAGAACAGCGCAGAAAATGCAAAAATGAATAGAAATAGGTTTTTCATGGGGTTCAAAAATACAACCTATCACTTAGGATGCTTTTCTTTGTGATGATTTAATTCACAAAAACCGTGCACTATGTCATTGGCGAAAAAAGAATTTAAGAAGGTAACTACACACAGCCTTCAGCAAATGAAAGACCAAGGAGAGAAAATCTCCATGTTAACCGCCTACGACTACACGATGGCAAAAATGGTCGACGCTGCAGGTGTAGACTGCATACTCGTAGGTGATAGCGCTTCAAATGTTATGGCGGGACATGAAACTACCCTACCCATAACTCTGGATCAAATGATTTATCACGCCAGCTCTGTCATTCGTGCAGTTGACCGAGCATTAGTAGTGGTTGATCTTCCCTTTGGTACGTATCAAGGAGATTCTAAACAAGCACTTAATTCGGCTATTCGTGTGATGAAAGAAAGTGGCGGTCACGCTGTGAAGTTAGAAGGCGGGGTCGAAATCATCGAAGGAATCAAACGGATCCTTACAGCGGGTATTCCTGTGATGGGCCATTTAGGACTTACCCCACAAAGCATTTATAAATTTGGAACCTACAGTGTCCGCGCGAAAGAAGAAGAGGAAGCTCGGAAACTCATTGAAGACGCAAAAGCGCTGGAAGAGGCAGGTTGTTTTGGTATTGTCTTAGAAAAAGTTCCTGCGGAATTGGCAAAAGAAGTATCGGATGCTCTTAACATTCCTGTCATTGGTATAGGAGCCGGTGCGGGTGTGGATGGCCAAGTGTTAGTTTTCCACGACCTCGTTGGCATGACACACGAATTCCACCCAAGATTCTTGCGTCGCTACTTAAACCTTTACGACGACATCACAGGTGCTATTGGTCAGTATGTGCAGGACGTAAAGGATGTGGACTTCCCAAATGAAAGCGAAAGCTACACCACTTAACTATGGGCGAAAGGCTACCTAAAATCATCTATGAAGACAACCATCTGATCGCGGTAAATAAGCGCGCGGGTGATTTGGTTCAAGGTGATAAAACGGGTGATGTTCCTTTGCCTGACCTACTTAAATCCTATCTAAAAGAAAAGTTCAATAAACCCGGAGAGGTATTTCTAGGTGTTATTCATCGCTTGGATAGGCCCACAACAGGTGTTGTAGTATTTGCCCGTACTTCCAAAGGTCTTGAACGGATGAATGCAGCTTTTAAAAATAGACAAACGCAAAAATCATATTGGGCGATAGTAGAAGGACAGATTGTTGAAGATGGTCAACTCCACCACTACTTGAAAAAAAATCCAAAAACCAATAAATCCATTGCGTTCAAACGTATGGAGTCTGGTGCAAAAGAGGCCAAGCTGTCCTACCGTATTTTGAATTGCGGTGAACGTTACTCCCTTTTAGAAGTAGACTTACAAACCGGTAGACACCATCAGATTAGGTCTCAACTAGCTGCTGTAGGACATCCTATTAAAGGAGATGTTAAATACGGTGCTCGACGAGGCGAACGAGATAAAAGTATTTGTTTACATGCGCGATCGTTAACTTTCTATCACCCTACAACAAAAGAATCAGTTCGGATTGAGGCGGGTACCCCCGAAGCATTTAAGCCTTTCCTATCTTGAAAAAATCACTCTGTATACTGCTCTTTTTGAGCGCCTTATCTTCATTTTCACAAATAAAATTTGAAGCCTATTACGGTAATATGGCCGGCTGGGGAAGCACTACAGATTTTGGGATTTCTACCCATAAAAACGGGTGCTTTATTTCATCAAGACTTGCCTACATACAAACGTTTAACATTGGCGAAGATTCTAAAAATTTAGGATTTGTTATCGGAGCTGGGAGAGAATGGCAACTTCCAAAGCAATGGTATGCAGGCAGCCAAATCGACTTGAGATGGTCCGATCCCAATTTAAAAGATGTTGGTCTAGGATGGATAGCTCCCTCAATTTACCTAGGCCATGCATGGGAATTTGCTTCCTTTCAGCTGCAATTTGGGCTCCCCTATTTCCTAGGCATTCAAGCTAAATTCCCTTTTGAATTTTAAGAATTTGGATCCACATCAAAAACAACCTTTACGCGATTAAAATCTGGCGTCAACAACACCTCTTGATGCGATTTTTTTATGCGCTCACGCACTTTGGTACCAATACTTCCTTTGTCAACCTTGACAATGATCTGCATCTGGTACAAATTTTTCAAGCGTGAAATGGGCGCAAACTCCGGTCCTAAAAATCTGTCGCCTATTTTACTGTGTAGTGAACGTGCAAATTCGCTTGCCGCGCGCTGCAACAGTTTCTGGTCTCTGTGCTTTAGAGTGATGGTGATGAGTCGGACAAACGGAGGATATTGGTATTCTTGTCGAACCAAGAGTTCCTTCGCTTGCATTCCCGAAAAGTCATGATTTAAAGCCAATTGTATGATGGAGTGCTGTGGCTTCATTGCCTGGATGACTACCTTCCCTTTTGAGGTACGACGTCCTGTGCGCCCTGCAACTTGCTCAATCAATTGAAAGGCACGCTCGTTAGCTCTAAAATCAGGAAAGCTTAGCAGATTGTCCGCACTCATGATTCCGACCAGCCCTACTCTATCGAAATCGAGTCCTTTGGTCACCATCTGTGTACCGACTAAAATGTCCACTTCACCGTTTTCAACAGCTCGGATGAGGTCACCAAAAGCATGCTTTCCACGAGTGGTATCTAAATCCATTCGCTTTACAGCAGCTTTTGGAAAAAGTGAAGTGGCCTCTTCGGCAATCTGCTCGGTCCCAAAGCCCTTATGCAAAACACTCTCACCACCACAAGAACTGCATTTCATCACCGGAGGTACTGTGTATCCACAATAATGACATTTTAATTTTTGTGGGCCTTTATGGTAAGTTAGCGAAATATCACATCGCGTACAGCCTTCGATGTGTCCGCACGTCTGACATTGTTGGAAGGTGCTAAAACCTCTGCGATTTTGAAAGAGAATGATGCTCTCTCCTTTACTCAATGTGTGGCGCATGGCATCGACCAATTCGATCGAGAAATTGCCCTGAACTTCGCGACGCTGCTTGGCTCCAACCATATCCACAACTTCTAATTCTGGCAATGGTGCGGTATGAAACCTTTTGTGCAATTGAGCCAATTCATACCTGCCCTGACGCGCATTAAACATACTCTCCAAGCTCGGGGTTGCAGATCCCAATAATACGGGACAGTTCCGGGCTGTAGACATCCATACCGCTGTGTCTCTTGCATGATATCTTGGCGATGGTTCGTACTGCTTAAAACTGCTTTCATGCTCTTCATCAACGATAATCAAACCTAAATCTGGTAGGGGCATAAACACAGCTGATCGCGCACCCAATACAAGCAAAGGAGCATCGTTAGTTAAGGCTTCTCGCCAGGCTGCTAAACGTTCTGCCGGAGAAAATTTACTGTGACTGACCGCCACCGTAAAGTGAATGCGAAGGCGACTGATGAGTTGAGTAGTTAAGGCAATTTCAGGTAGTAAATACAAGACCCGCTTGTGTTTGCTGAGCGCCTCTTTGATCAGGGTAATGTAGAGTTCCGTTTTTCCTGAGGCGGTGACGCCATGCAAAACCACCGGTTTTTTAGCTTTAAATCCTTTTTGTATGGCCGTTAATGCTTCTAATTGCGGCGCTGATAAGGTAATCTCAGTGGTAGGTGCAGATGCTGCGGTGGTACCGTCTATTTCTTCAACTTCTTCGAGAATTGATTTTTTTGCTAGGGCGAGTAGTGTACCAGAAGTGATGTTTTGCTTCTTTTGAAAAGCACGCTTGTCTTGAAAGTTGTTTTCAGACCCACACTGGGCAACTAAAGTGAGAAGAGCTTCCGTTTGGACTTTGGATCTTTTTGTTGCTTCAAAAGCACCATCAAGATCTAGTAAAGATGCGGGTGTAAGGCGTATGAGCTTTCTTCGTTTTGCACGTGCTACCTTTTTTAATTCTTCTTCAAGTAAAGCCCATCCTGCTTCCAGCGCCTTTTGAACAAGAGGCATCGGTTGTTTTACTTGACAATATTCACGTACCTCATCCAAGGTGAGTTTTGGGTGGTTGCGCAAAGCCTCATACAAGCTGAACAGGGCGTCAGACATCGATGCTTCGTCCGGAATCACTTCAGGATCTAATACTACAATACTTTGTGAGGAGAGTTTTAAGCCAGGTGGTAAAGCTGCGTTCATCACATCACCAACAGGTGCCATATAGTAAGAGGCCATCCAGGACCACTGCAGTAATTGATGCTCCAAAACCACGGGATATTCATCTAATACACTGATCAGGTATTTTAATTCCGTTTCATCCGGTGCTTCAAGAACGCGAGTCACAATAGCCGCATATTCTTTACGCGCGCCAAACTGGACCAGAATTCGCATACCAGGACGCACTGAACCCACCATTTCTGCCGGTATAGCATAATGGAAAAGTTTGTCTAAGGGCAATGGCAGTATGACCTCAGCGACCTGCATGGCTAGCGTTTCGGTGCTTTAGGTAGATTGCGTTTGACAAAACGAGCTTCACGTTTATTCAGTAAGCGCATTTCATTATCAAAAAAGCTCAACGTCTTTTTTGCAGATACCTCAGTACTTGATGCGATGCTGTTAAATTCAACAAGATCGTAACGCATTTTTGTGAGGTCGGCTAAAATATCCGCCGAAGCCAATTCTAACAATTCAATGTAATATTTCTGATAGGCTTCATGCAATTCCGTTTGTCCGTTGAAAAAACGCTCTTCGCCAAATCCGCGAAGCTCTTTACTCAAGGCTTTTAAAAGAGCCTTCTGTGCTTTATACAATGCATCAATATCCGTGGAGCCTATTTCCGACTGAAGAAAACCAACAAGACTATCTACCTCATTCGCACCACGCTTCATTTCCTTCGTATAGTAAAACAACTCCATCTGTGTCTGAAACCGCTCCAATTCATCCGAGGTGCGTGTATTCACCTCATAGTGCTCAGCATAGGCATCTAAAGCCTTTACGACTGTATTGAGATGTTTCCCAGCTTCATCCACGTAGGTATGTCCATAGCTGGAACGTGGATCTTCCCGAAACCAATTCTTTAAATTCTCTTGGGTAATTTCAATGAGCCCACCAATGTGATCATTGACTGCAGTAATAAGTTCGGCCTCCGGTGCTTCATCCAATCGGTCCAGCGAACGTTGACTCTTTCGCCAGGTTTTACTCTGCTCCTCGAAAAACGGTTGCACTTTTCTATACTTCTCATAGGTCATCGTGCCGTCAATAATATCCGAAGTAACGGCCATTATTTTATCTATTTCGCGAGAAACTCGACGCTGATTACTGCTGTAGCTCTGTGCGTTTGCGTGAAATTGAAAAAGTAGGACAAGAAGAATTATGATGCGTTTCATAAGCTGTTTTTATCGATTCAATTTATGGAGTTTTTTAGTCCCCTCATACATATCAAATCGGAGCAATTTACATTCCAATTCCCCGTTAAAAAGGTTCCATTTTCTTGAAGGTCGTAAACCAATACTTTTAATTGCTTCAAGATCCGAAGTAATCCAATAAACTTCCCAACCCGCATATTTCTCTTTCAATGTATCGCCTATTTCACGATACATTCGGTGAGTATCTGCCTGAATACGAACATTATAGGGTGGGTTAATCAGCATCAAACCTTTTTCAGCAGGTGGATTTTCTTCGAAAAAATCGGCACGCTTCAAACGAACTGCATCTTCAAACATGCTGCGCTCTATGTTCGCCGCCGCCGCATCTAAACTGTAGACGTCAATATCTCGACCAAAAAATTTTCCGTCATACTCTTTCGCACGACTTAACAAGCCTTCTCTAATTTTAACAAACAGTTCTTCCTCAAAGCCCTTCCAGTTAAAAAATGCAAACGAATCGCGGTAAATATTTGCCGGCATGTTGTGCGCAATGAGCGCCGATTCGACTAAAAATGTTCCCGATCCGCACATGGGATCAAGAACCGGCATTCCACCGTTCCAGTTACTGTGTAGAATGATCCCAGCTGCTAAAACTTCATTCAATGGAGCCTTTGCTGCTTCTAGGCGATAACCGCGACGGTGCAAACTTTCACCGGAAGTATCTAAGTAAATTCTGACCGTATCACGAGAGATATGAATATGAATGGGAACCTCCGGTTCGTATTTATCTACGGAAGGACGGATGCCTAGCTTATCTCTGAACCGATCTACAATGGCATCCTTTGCTTTAAGACCGGCAAAACTGCTGTGGTTGAGCTCTTCGTTCGTACCAACTACATGCACAGCGAAAGTTTTACTTTCATCAAACAAGTCTTCCCAAGGAACTTCATAAACGGCGTCGTAATAATCATCGACCGTCTCCATTTGAATCTCATTCAAAGGCAATAGAACACGTAATCCTGTACGAAGCGCAATATTTATTTTATAAACGAAGCCTAAGTCTCCAACAACGGCTACCGCGCGGTTGATCTTTTGTATTTCTCGTCCGCCAAGTGAGAGCAACTCTTTGCTTAGAATATCTTCTAGCCCATAGAGCGTTTTTACGATGAGGCGGTAATCTTTGTTTTCGAGCACCTTTCTGCTATTTAGACTACAAATGTACGCTAACTTTGCCCCCATGTTGGAATGGTATGAATTTATTGCCCTAGTAGCAGGCGGCTTTGCAGCGGGATTAATCAATGTTGTTGCCGGCAATGGATCCGCCATTACGTTGCCGCTGCTTATGTGGATGGGACTAGATGCCAATGCCGCGAATGCGACCAATAGAGTTGGGGCCATCTTTCAGACCACAAGTGCCATCAGTTCATTACCGAAGACAGCTCGTACGAAATACATGATGAGACAGAGCTATTTCATCATTCCTCCAGTGATCATCGGAGCTGTTATTGGGGCCAATTTAGCCGTTGATTTACCTGAAGATTTGATGCGAATCACCATTGGCTCAATTATGATCATGCTCCTAATAACAACGCTCGCCAATCCAAAGAAGTGGCTCATACCAACGGACGGCTCTAAAAACAAGAAAACACCAACATTGTGGCTGGCCTACTTTGGTCTTGGACTTTATGGAGGCTTCATCCAAATGGGTTTTGGGATATTCTTTTTGTCCATCTCTGTATTACTCGCGAAATACGCCCTTCGAGACGGCAATGTCATGAAACTCTTCGTTGCCTTCCTAATGACCATACCCGCGTTTTTTATTTACGCTTGGAGTGGCGGTATCGAATGGGCTTACGGCTTAACCTTAGCAGTTGGTACGTCCTTGGGAGGACGATTTGCAGCAAAAAAAGTAGTTCAGCATAAAAAAGCCAACGCAATTACACGGAAAGTACTCATCGCGGTAATTATTGTTGCCATTGTAAAAATGTTTCAGCCTTATCTTGGACAATTGATTTAAACAACTATGAGCCAACCCTGGTACCAAACTTGGTTTAACACCCCATATTACCACGATTTATACAAGCATCGTGACATGACTGAGGCAAAAGGATTCATTGAAACCCTTTGTAAGAAATTAGGTGTAAAAGAGGGGGAAATAGCCATCGATCTTGCTTGTGGCAGAGGCAGACATGCGCAAATCCTAGCGAATCAAGGACTGGATACTCTTGGAATTGACCTTAGTGATGAGAGTATTTCTTATGCGAACCAATTCGCGCACGACGATCTAAATTTTCGTGTGGGTAATATGCTCGAACCGCTCGAAGTGCACAACGCAGATTGGGTATTTAATCTC
>JAKMEB010000112.1 GCA_022426185.1 Schleiferiaceae bacterium | reverse complement strand
CCTTTGTACGATTCAAAAGTTGGCTTTTCGTTCCACTCTTTTGCGTTTCCTGATAGGAACGTTGGTAAGTTGATTTCGTTTACAATCTTACGTCCCATCATCGTATGGGCCAATTGAACTGATGCGAAACCGTGCTCAACTTCTGAAGTGGCTACAGCAGCTTCTGCATAGTTAACCGCTGGTGCGAGAAGTGCATTTGCATTAACTCCAACATTGTTTCCAACCTTACCAGCTTCTGTTCTACCATAACCAACAGCAAGACCAATACTTCCTTGAGTTTGCCCTGGCTGAATCCAGACAGGAACATTTTCAAGAGTCATACCATCAACAGTGATGTTGATCGTGGTACCATTCATTGAACCGTTTGATTGTGCTTTAACCTCTACACCGAAGGCTACTGCATCCGCAGCGCTCATAACAATGTAGTTGTCCCAAGACAAACGTGTTACCGGATCTGGTAATTCGTACGTCCATGGGTTATTTGCATTGTTCCCAGCACCCATACCTGCTTTAGTATATGTGTAGAATTCTAATCCTTTCAATGGTGCACTAACTGCAACACCACTCATATCTATCGAACCAATAGCAACTTCTTCTGAAGCAATATCAGCAAAACCATCATGCAACAAAGCATTCCAAGCTTTCGATGAACTACCAGAGGCAGCACTTGCTTTGATAAGATCAACGGCGCTTTCTGATCCGCCTGCGAGTGTATTCAGAATCTCAACGGCGCTCTTGCTATCAAACAATGGACTAATAGTTGGCTGACCTACTGTATATACTCCACTCACTGGTGTTGCATCCGACCAAGCTTCTAGATAATGACTCATTGGTAATGCAACAACGGCTTTTGAAGCAGTTTCGTCCAATCGATCTGCGATACTGATGAGACTTACTTTATCAGCTAAAGACGCCATTGCTGTACTAAAATGCAAGACGTTGGTATCAAAGGTCATTACAGAGGTAACCGCACCTGATTTAATATCTTCTAAGAGAGCTGCAAAATCGCTGTCTGAGCCTGTCGAAGTGAAATCTAGCTTCGACGTATTGAACGCTGCAGAAGCTAGTAACTCATTCGTTTTAGCGGCCAATTTCTCAGCAGATGCAGAATTCAAACCATTCATGACTAGCGCACCAGAACCCGCCGCAATTAATTCATTTGCAACATTTTCTACAGAAAGCTTAATGTCTTCGCGGAGCGCAGGTGCAGAAACTGCGGCAACTCCTGCGGCACTCGCAACCTTATTATAAACATGAGCCAATACGGATTCGTATTCACTCACTTTCGCTTTAATACGTACATCCGCATTCGCACCAGATAACGATAATCCAGATTCTGCTTGTATGTGACGTAACATATCACTACCCGGCTTGCGAGCAGCAGCGTATGCACCGTTTAGGTTTTCTCCACCCCAGTCTCCGAGGAAATCGGCGCCTACGGCAAATACAAGACGTGCTTTAGCCAATTCAATAGTTGGTAAAGCACGAACACCAGTAAGTACTTCATATACATCCGCTCTATTACTCTGGCTTACTGCATCAACACTCACGTGACGCAATCCCAATTTTGCAATAGCCGTCTTGAGTGCCGGAGAAATAACCGTTCTTGTTAAAACGACGCTGTTTGCTGTAAGTAACGACTGGGCTTTGGCAACAGCTTCACCCCAAGAAGTTGCAGTGCCGTCCATCATTGGACTGCGCATGCGCCCTCCATCATATAAACTTAGAACCGAGGATTGAACACGTGCGTTCGTTACAGCATTGAATCGTGCGTCTGTATTTGGTTCTATTTTGATGGGGCGACCTTCGCGCGTTTTTACTAAAACAGATGCATAATCATATCCATCAAAGAGTGACGATGCATAGTAATTGGCAATACCTGGTGTTAAGCTGTCCGGCTTGACAACGTAAGGGATACTTTCTACTATGGGAGCCTCACAAGCTGCCAACGTCGCCGCCGCAGTTGAGAATCCCATAAACTTCAAAAAGTCACGACGCGATGTACTGCTTTCCGCAAGCTCATCATTACCTAAGAAGTCCGCTTGCGAGATCTCATTAGAGAATTCGTTCTGCGCGAGCTTTTCTGATAGTTCAGGATTGGATTGATCCTCAATTCCTCTCCAATATTTGTTGTTCTCAGTCATTGCTGTGCTTCTATTAGTAGTGACACTTACCACACTCTAAACCACCGATTTTCGCTGCAGTGATTTTTTCGCCGTGATACTTTTCTGTTAATTCTTCGTGGAAGTCTTGGTAATACCCGTTTTGCTCAAACTGAACTTCCGTTTCGCGGTGACAATTGATACACCAACCCATGGTCAATTCAGAATATTGGTACAACTCTTCCATAGTTTCTACAGGACCGTGACATTCCTGACATTCCAATTGACCGACATTAACGTGCTGGCTGTGGTTGAAATAGACAAGGTCTGGTAGATTGTGAATACGCACCCATTTTATAGGCTGCTCTTCGTAATTTTCTATGTATTCGCGGTTCTCACCGTCCCAGCCAATGGCTGCGTAGATTTTAGCAATTTCCGGTGATCCTTCCCCATCGTACTTTAAATTACCTGTGGCATCCGTGATTTCAGAACCATCTACGTACATGTGACAATTCATACAAACATTCGCTGAAGGAATACCTGAATGCTTCGAATGACGCGCTGAACTGTGACAGTAGTTACAATCAATCTCATTTTCTCCGGCGTGGAGCGCATGCGAGAAAGCGATGGGTTGTTCTGGTTGATAATTCTGTTCTACACCTATACCGCTCATCCACCAATAGGCTTGATTTAAAAACAATACGGTTACAAGTATGGTAGCTACCGTAACAAAGCCTTTGTTGTTAATTAAGCGACCCCAAAACCATCCCGCCTCATCGAGGATAGATACTGGATCTTCTCCTTGCACAAGACGAAGTGTGTTTTTCATGCGGGTCAAAAGCATGACCATCACGAACAAAAGCAGCCCTAAGCCTAATGTGATTTGCTTACTGTAATCTTTAGATTCAACAACCACAGTTGTACCTCCAGCAATATCGCCTCCCGTAACTACAGGTTTTACATCGCCTTCAACGGTGTATTGTAGGATGTCAAAAATATCTTGATCGCTCAACAGAGGGAATGCGCTCATGATTGAACCATTGTACTCTTCGAAGATTGCAATAGCATCCTCATCTCCAGAGGCACGTAATTCCGCATTATTCCGAATCCATTTGGTCAACCACTCTTCAGAATACTTATCAGTGACTCCTGTTAAGGCAGGTCCAACGAGCTTCTTATCGAGCTTATGGCAGCTGGCACAATTTGATTTGAAGAGCTTCTTCCCATTCTTAGCATCGCCTTCAAAGGCTTGCAGGGTTGAGGAAGAGAAAAAGAAAATAAATACCGCTAACAGGGTACTTAGTTTTCTGAATTTTGAGGTAGTGTACATATGAGGCCTATATATAGCTATTCAGTGTCCGGCAAAAATAATGTGCAAACCCCATAAAAAGGGTGTAATTCATGGGAAATTCCAATTTAAATTCGTTCTAAATTAGAGGTTGTTTAAACACTTTTTATCTTTTTGGGTAGAACCGCTTGTACTTTTGAAAACATAATCGCTAGGGCTATGCATCGCAAGATCATAATTATCTTATTGGCTATCAATGTAATGCCGCTTATTTCGCATGCCGCGATAGAGGATTACAGCACCCGTGATACGCTGGATATTACCCATGATTTGGACAGCGCTTACCTACACTTTATTCAAGATCATCAAGGCGAATTTTTTGACGGTTACACTATTCAGCTGTTTAGCGGGAACAGATCGGGTGCAAATATTTTGAAAGGTCAAATTATCGCTAGTGGCAAGTACGATCGTGTACGACTCGTCTACATGGCACCTAATTTCAAGATTCAAGTAGGCTCTTTCCCGGATATAGGGACTGCGCAACGTGCTTTAGCAGAATGGAAAACAGTTTATCCCGATGCGTTCGTTGTCAAAACGCGCGTGCCCTGGTACCCTATAGAGCTGCCTCTGGATGTTCCCTTAGATACAGCAACAATCGACGACGAAGGTTCTCCTGAATAGACGCAAAATACAGGTTGATATCACCCCTGTGGTAATTCTTTGTCCGGATAACCCAACTTCCAGGAAAATGAGGACGCTCCACAAACACGACACCATGATCTATTCGTGCGCCCGTAAGGGACGGAATAACCGGATCGTCATAGCGAACAAGTGCACCTAAATTCTGAGCTTCGATCGCCGCTTTCTTAGTCGTATTCCAGGTGATTGGATTGGTAACACCAATGCATTTTTCGTCTACCGTATTGGTAATTCTAGCGCCCTCTGCATAGGTACGCCAGGAACAAAAGCATCCCGTTTGTGTTTCGGTCTCACAAATGGGTATAGCTATTTTGCATTGGTCAACTGGCATACCTATTAAATAGGCTACCACTAATCGTTCCAACTGCGATTCAGTTAAATAGCTGTTTATAAGTTGTTCGAGATGATCAGTACCCTGACTGTGTCCCGCCAATACAAAGGGCGTACCTGGTCCTATTTCTAACAAAAATTGATCAAAAGCCGCTTTCACATCTTCATAAGCCATGCGGTAGGCCCGTGCGGTTGTGGGGTTCGGCGCAATGTTATACACTTGATATGCCGCTTGACGGTAAAACGGGGTAAAAACGGGCCCTGCAACATTAAACGCCGGTGCCTGGTATTTTATAGGTGTGATTACTGCTGCTTGGTATTCGGGGTCTGAAATATCTGCGCTCCAAGTCCCTCCTTTTTTTGGAAAATAAACTGTAGGGTAGACGAAGAATACAGGGACATCAAATTGGTTGGCGCGTTGAAATGCCAACGAACTGTCTGAATAATCTGCGAATTCTGGATGACTTGCCCACGAATCTAGCGAGGTGTAATCGGGAGCATCATAAATTTCTTCCTCCAGCGCTAAACTTAGACCACATGAATTGAGTAGTGCTGTTGCAAGTGCAAAAACTATGTAACGTATTACGCTCATTATGCCTCAATTGTTGCCTTATCGCGAATGATTTGAGCCAATTGGTAGGCCGGTAATACGCCGCTTTGTCGCCAAATCATTTCTCCCGATTGAAAGAGGGTTAAAGTGGGTACACCCTGGATGCGTAAAGCTTCGGCCAATTGTTGATTTTTATCCACATCTACCTTCAAGATGGTAACCGAATCGCCCATTTCGTCAGCGAGCTCTTTAAGAATCGGCGCCATCATCTTACATGGACCGCACCATTCCGCAAAAAAATCGATTAAGGTTGGTTTTGAACTGCCTACTATCTCTTTAAAACTTGCCATAAAACAAATGCGTAATTATTTCTCGATAGGTTGTTTACGTGCCCAAGCTCCCATTCCTCCTTCGAGGTTATAAACCGTCTTGAATCCCATAGACTTCATCATTTTTGCTGCCTGCCCCGAGCGGTTACCGCTTCGACAATACACATAAACAGGAACATCTGGGTTCAATTTCTCTAATTCTGATTGAAAATCGTCGCGGTAAAAATCAATTTGCATGGCGCCTCTAATGCGACCCATAGCAAACTCTCTATCTGTACGAACATCCAACAATAGACCTTCTCGTGAAGCATCTAAGATCGCTGCAAAAGCGTCGACATCGACATCTACATTTAAAATACCTTCCGTCTGAACGTTCACCTTCTCTGGCTTCGATTGACAACTTACTGCCCCACCCCAAAGAAGGAGGACCATTAAAACCGTAGGAATCGTTTTCGCGCTCATGATTATTACATTTTGTGAATCATAACATCAGAAGCACCGCCACCGTTCATTCCGTCTTCAATACCCTTAGAAGCTAAGAACATGAGGGCTTGACCAGAGCGGCCGCCAGAACGACAAAACAATACCAAAGGACGACTCATTGACTTGAATTCTTCCCAACGCTCAGGGACTTCATCTAAAGGAATATTTACAGCACCGGGAACCGTTTCCATGGCTACTTCTTCCGGAGTACGAACATCGATCAGTGTTGCTTCTTGGTGATTGATTGCTTCATTAATTGTCATAATATCTTGTATTTATGGTCAAAAGTACATCCGAACAAAACATTGCACCGGAACAAATAGCACGGTTTACCAAATAATGATTTGATCCTCTTTCGCTTTAGCCAACCCGCTGTTTTCACAAACACCACCAAAAGCCTCAACAAATTCTGGCATGTTACTCATGGGTCCATTGACACGGAACTTACCTGGGCTGTGTGAATCGGTAACGACCTGATTTTTTAAATATTCCTCACGACCATGCATTTGCCAAACCTGGGCCCATCCCAAGAAGATACGCTGCTTGTCCGTAAATCCATCAATGGGTGCCACTTCTTTATCTCCGCGGTGCTTTAGATAGGCGTGGTAGGCTAAAGTCAAACCACCTAAATCGGCAATATTTTCACCTAAAGTTAAGCGCCCATTCACGTTTACACCTGGCAATACCTCATAGGCATCGTACTGATCAGCTAATTTTGTGGTCAGTTCATCAAAGCGCTTTTTATCGCCTGCAGTCCACCAGTTTTCTAAATTTCCATCGGCACCGTAGTTCGCTCCTTGATCGTCAAATCCATGTGAAAATTCATGTCCTATAACTCCGCCGATAGCTCCATAATTAATGGCATCATCTGCCTCAGGACTAAAGAAAGGCGGCTGCAAGATTCCTGCAGGGAATACCACCTCATTGTTAAGCGGGTTGTAGTAGGCG
>JAKMEB010000129.1 GCA_022426185.1 Schleiferiaceae bacterium | reverse complement strand
GACGCACATGCATTGGTAGATGTCGTAGACGACGAGATTGTGTTTGACTTCAGTAACGATGATCCGGTCGAAGCCGGGAGTGGGTTTGTACTGGGTGCAAATAAGCAATCGAGCACCTTTTTAAATTACTCTTTAATGTTGAGTAATGCAGGATTGGCTGACGGTTCTATTTCCGTTCGTATTGCCAATATGAATGAAGGTATGAGCCTGTCTCTTTTGGCGAATGGCAACCAAGCATCCGGTTTACCGGCTAACCAATACGGAACGTTGGGTACGGTAACACCTGCTTTTGATGCTGGCGCTGGTGCGGTACCGGTGAAATTAACGTCGACGGATCAAGTGTTAATTGAAAACATCGGCTCCTCCTACACTGGGAACGGTGCTGGAAACGGGTACGAATTGAGCTATTTAGTGAGTATTGAGGACTATGCCCTTCTAGACGCCGACAACGGCTCGCAAGACATGGGTACCGTTACCTATACCATTGCTGAATAATGAGGCTTCCCCCGCCCTGCAGGCGGGGGATTTCCTAACATCCACGTACCATGAAGCTATTCGTTCATTTGCTCGTTGTTTCCCAAAGTCTTAGCCAAGCAGCGCTCGGTCAAATTACTGTACAAAGCGGTCTTTCTCAGCGTATAGAGCGCCTACCCGGCCAACAAGAGCTCCTTCTTTTAAAGCTCAAAAATGTTGGGGACAAGCCGTGTGCCTTTTTCATCGAGCTTGCAGATCTGGCCTCGCATTGCGACAGCGGATACCGCTATCTTCCTGCCGGGAGCACGGATGCATCTTGCGCGGCTTGGCTTGAAGCAGAAACCTACAGTGCTGTGTTACGCGCAAACGAAGAAACTATAGTCAAGGTGCGTATGCGTATTCCCAAAAACTTCAATCGGTCCAGTGCGCGCGCATGCCTGCTGGTTACTTCAAAACCCGAAAAGGACGAAAAGCACAATCGTTCGCATTTAAATGTGGAACTGCGTTATGCAGTGAATGTACTGTACCGCAACCCTATTGTACCGCCGGTCGTTGCCATGGAGGCCAAAGCTTTAGCAGTAGAATCGGGCAACAAGGTGTGGGCGTTGCGCTACCAGAATTCGGGAAATGTAGACCGTATCATTTCATCGCGAGCCCATGTTCTTAATGATCAAGGCCATATAGTGTATCAAACCCAAAGTTTACACGCGAAGGGAATGATCCCTAACCAGTGTCGTACGGTGCAGTTTGAGAATCCCGATCTGCCCCCAGGAAACTACCAAATGGTTGTAGTAAGTCAGACGGATAAAGGCGAGAAATTTGGTCTCACCCATACGTTGAAGTTATGAGGTACGAGGGTGTTTTGGCGTTCGTTTTCGCAACACTTACGGCCTGGGGTCAAGAATGCGGTGAAGTGGTCGTTCGCGGACCGGAAGAATTGGTTGCTGGTGGGATTTGGTCCTTCGCAGCGCATTGGACCGGACTGCCAATGGACGAAAACATCACTATTCGTATCGATGCGCCCGCACCGTTCACGGTGCTTTCCATACCCGCAGAAGGCGGTGCAGATTCCGGTGTAGCACGACCAGTTTTAATGACCTCCGGGTTTGCAGAATCCCGCTCGTATTGGATACATGTAGCGTTTGAGGGAGCCTGTCCTTGGGGCAAAATAGGAGATTCCTTGCTGGTACAAGTGCCGCCTAAGCCACGACTCAACGCGAAAGTACTTTCCTCTGGTCGGGACAGTTCCCTGGTTTTAATCTTGAATAGTGGAAATGTCGAATTGGTCTGCGATCAAGTTCGCATTATGCCCAATACATCCGCTCAATTTCGATGGCCCAGAGAAGGGAATCGTGTGGCATTCAGCGCTCAAAGTGCGAGCCATTGGGACACGCTTGTCGTACTTGCCCTGGAACCCATAGGCGCATCGGAAAGTGTACCGCCAGCATTTCATCGTGGAACCCCTTGGCTGAACTGGCGTATGCAAACAGTGTATAGTGGACGCGTGAGTCAATTGAGCTCTATTTCTATCAATAAAAACAACCTTGCTGCGCGTGGCTTGCTCTGGAACGACCGGTTGCGCGGCTCCATACAACTTCAACAGCGTTGGGGAAGTTTAAGCACCGGATACGGGGTTGTTCAACGGCACCCTATTTCTCGCGCTCAAGAAATGGGCTTTGTTCGGATAGCGATTCCGAAAGAGGAATTCACAGGAGAAGTAGAATGGCGCGGCGGTCAACCCATGGCAGGCTTGCGCTGGAGTGGAGCAAAAATAGACTCGCGCATTGCTTTTTTTGGAGGTGGATTGGGTCCTTTCTGGGGCTCCCAACATCTCGTAAAACTGGGCAGTAATGAACTAGCATTCAGCCGGTACCAAGGCATGACTCTGGCCCATTACAACGGATACAAAGGAATGCAACGCTGGTCGTTTCACGCCGCGCATGTTCCTATAACCTTGCGTATGCAAGCACCGTACAGCTCCTTTATTCGCGCCAACGCATCTGGTACATGGGGAGTGAACCGGTGGATGAGTCAATCGGCCCTTTTTGAAGATGCCCATGGAAATTGGAATCAATTCCACCTCCTTCAAAACAACCTCACTTTAGGTCCTTGGCGCATTTCCGCACAAGGGCAACTCTTCTATTCTACCCTTACTTCAAGACAACTTAGGTTTCAAGCAGGATACCGCTCTGGATTTTGGCAGTGGCAGAGCAGCAGTGAATGGCGTCAATTGAACCTAGCTCGGCCTCAAATGCAGTACCAACACCAGCTACGAGTTCGGACTGCTCAGGCCTTTTTTCAAGCCCAATTTCGCCACCAACCCAGTAATGGACTGTGGTCGTTTCTAGGTTCAGGAAACATGCAATACAAACGATGGTCGATCCGCGCACAATCTGCACTTTTTGGAGGAGGATATAGCGCATCTCGGCACCAACAAACCTTGCAACTTATTCGCCGTACCGACCACGGCAACCTATCGGTGTCCATTCAATCTTTACGACGAGCTTCCATTGGCTGGAACGGAAGTATGTACTCGCGTTCACCCCATAAAACACTGATGGGACAGTGTCAAGATGAAAACGGAAAGCCGCTTGAAGGTGTGGAAATTAGCGCTCAAGGTAAATCCGTTGTTAGCGATGCGGACGGCCGTTTCAGTTTTGCCCATCTTGAAGGTGCGGATGCCCTTTTGAAGATTCATGCCGCTAGCCTTCCATTTGCCACCTTACCCATTTTAGGCTACGAACAAAGTCAATTCCTTGAACAGCGCAAACAACAATGTACCCTCTCCTTCTATCGTACGATGGGCCTTCGTGGAAACATAAATATTAAGCGCACACAACACGCTGCGCTGTGCCAACAGATCGATCTCTCAAAGCTTAAACTTACGCTGTACCATGAAGACAGCTCTGCGTATTCTACTCCCGTTCGCGAGGACGGCCAATTTGCCCTTGGGGGGCTGCCGGAGGGCCATTATTGCGGGGCGCTTACTCCGGCGCCCCAAGGGTTTTCTTACCAGCCTGTAGTTATTGATATTGAGGCCAGCAGCCCCACAATACTGAACATCACCTTAGTCGAGCTGCCTCAAAACATTCCTTTTCAAGCCTTATGATACACCCCAGCCTTCTTCCAATACTGGCTTTCTTTGCACACACGACTGCCCTCGCACAAACGCTTTGGGCAGAAGAAAACACGTCTTTTGATCTGTATTTTGAGCCCCTGGCGCTCGTTGCTGTAAATCAACAAGAAATACAATTGGCTCCACCGGTAAACGAAAATGCAGGATTCCCGGCCTTCACAGACAGTTTGTCTACGGCCTTTTACCTGCGCTATACCATCAGTCCTGTGCTGCCCAACACTCCATTAATCCATAGGGCATCTTTGCTAGATGGTCTTTCCTCCAGCTGGAACACTTTACCCTTTCTACCTGCCAGCGGCACCTGTACGCTGGCGCCGTCCGCCAAACATACTGGAACAGATCAGTTCCTCGCTTCCACTATTTATGGTCATTCAGGGACCGCTCTACATGATGGTATCCCTGTGGTGATACGCATTGGATTGAGCGATAAAAAATACCAATACCTCGCAGCCGATACGCATTGGCTTAATTTGACCTATCAATGTCTGTAAGAACCCTACTACTTTTCATTATTCATCTGATCTTCAATATTTTGAATGGTCAAAGTCTCTCAGTTCTTTATGAGGAAAATACCGTGGAAATCACAAGTGTGCACCTGCACCCGCCCCAAACCGCCGGCGCAGATTATGCACCTACCATTGTGCTCAGTCAAGGGGCGTTTGTAACCGTGCAAGACGTTCGGTCAAGAACCCAATGGTGCTTAATGGCTTACAGTACGACAACATTACCGGGCAATACTACACTCACGATTTTTCCTGACATTTCCTCTGTACCAGCAGAAACCGTTGGTATGAATACCCCTTCTCAGCTTCTATTAGGAGCGCAGCCGCAACCGCTATTTTCAGGTATCGGAACTGTAGATCAAATGCTTTTAACATTCACCCTTGACAATGCCCATGTTTCCCAAAACGTGAATACGACTCCTGTCTACATACAGTACCAGCTGCAAGAAGGCGCCTGCCCGGCTGGGCCATAAAAAACCCCCCAGAGCTTTGCGCTCTGGGGGGCTTATACTGTTGTTTTATTTGGTTCTTAAACCAACTGTATGTCTACGCTAACCAACTCTTTAAACTCTTTTAAGCGGCTATTGATCTCCTCTGTAGTCAGATCTGCTATCCGCTCTGTTCCGAATTTCTCGACCGTAAAGCTTGCCATAGCTGATCCCCAGATGACTGCACGTTTCATGTTTTCAAAGCTGATATCATCGGTCTTTGCCAAGAAACCGATAAAGCCTCCAGCAAATGTATCGCCGGCACCAGTGGGGTCAAACACCTCTGCAAGTGGCAGTGCTGGTGCGCTAAATACTTTATCACCGTGAAAGAGCAAAGCACCGTGCTCACCCTTCTTAATGATCAAGTATTTTGGACCCATGGTCATGATCTTCTGGGCGGCCTTAACCAAACTGTATTCTTCTGAAAGCTGACGCGCCTCTTCATCGTTTATCGTTAAAACGTCGACACCCTTTAGGGCAACCATTAAATCGTCCCAAAAGTGATCCATCCAAAAATTCATCGTGTCCAATACCACGAGTTTTGGGCGGTTAGGCAATTGATCCAACACCTTCTGCTGAACAGATGGCAATAAATTCCCCAACATTAAGTACTTACAGTCTTTAAAACCTTCAGGTACGATTGGGTTAAATGTCTCTAAAACATTTAGTTGCGTATCAAGAGTGTCACGCGTATTCATGTCCGTATGGTACTTTCCTTTCCAGAAAAACGTCTTGCCGTCTGGTATGATCTGAACACCCTCTAAATCTACTCCCTTTCCTGAAAGGAGGTCCAAATGCTGCTGCTCGAAATCGGCACCAACAACGGAAACGATATTGCTCTTTTCCACATGGTAACTCGCGCTCAGCGCAATATAAGTTGCTGCACCACCCAGGATGCGATCTGTTTTTCCGAAGGGCGTTTCTAGGGCGTCGTACGCCATCGTTCCAACTGTAAGTAAGCTCATTATAAGAGTTTTTAGATACGGCGAAGTTACACGTGTGCCTTTATATTGACAAGAGAAATAACAGATAGAAAAGGGGCCGCAAATCGCGGCCCCAATTGCTTAAGAATGGCCCGGTTGCTTAATCATTCGTCTAACAGAATAACGGGTTCATATTAAAAGCATTTTAAACAT
>JAKMEB010000114.1 GCA_022426185.1 Schleiferiaceae bacterium | reverse complement strand
GTGTGTATTTAATACTAATTCTAAAAAGTGTTTTCTCTTATGCTTTTGCTAAATGGGCAGCGACTTCTTCGAGTTCATCATAAAATGCTTGACCATATTTGCGGATGAGTGGCTCCTTTAAAAATTGGTATACCGGTACTTTTAATTCTTCTCCTAAGGTGCATGCAGCACTACAAATGGACCAGCGGTCATAGTTCAATGCCTCGAAATCCGGATAACGTGCGATGCGGATAGGATACAAATGGCATGACATAGGCTTTTTCCAATCTACTACGCCGTCATTATACGCTTGCTCGATCCCACATTTCGCGGTCCCGTCTGCATCAAAAACGGTATAAGCACACTCTTTACCATCATTCAGGGGCGTCTCTAATTCGCCGATACCTGCAATACTGGTTCCTTGATTTTCAATGGATTGGCGTCCCTCTTCTGTAAGATACTCGCGAATCTTAGGATATATTTCTTCGAGTAGTACCGCTTCCTCTGGTTCCACAGGAGCGCCTGCATTACCTTCCACGCAGCAGGCACCTTTGCAGGCGCTGAGATTACAGACAAACTCCTTTTTAAAGAGCTCGGTTGAGAGCAACTTATTACCTATTTCTATCATATCTACAAAGCTAGTTCAGTAAAGAGATGGTTAGCTAAAAGAAACACGCTAATTTTACACCAAATACGAACGACATGGGTTTCAATTACAATGACGCGCTCAGCGCTTTTCTTATTTTATTTGCTGTAATTGACATATTAGGGAGCATTCCTATTATCGTCACGTTACGTAAAAAAGTTGGGCAAGTTCAAAGTGAAAAAGCAACCTTGGTAGCTGGTGCAATCATGATTGTTTTTCTATTTCTTGGAGAACGCATTCTTCACTTGCTGGGAGTCGATGTTCAAAGCTTTGCAATCGCAGGTAGCTTCGTATTATTTT
Organism: Schleiferiaceae bacterium; assembly: GCA_022426185.1. Classification (GTDB taxonomy): domain Bacteria; phylum Bacteroidota; class Bacteroidia; order Flavobacteriales; family Schleiferiaceae; genus UBA10364. The sequence goes on along the minus strand of JAKMEB010000114.1, from coordinate 4,733 downwards.
TCTTAGCACTGGAAATGATTTTGGGCATAACCTTGTATAAAGAAGAGTCGCCAAACACAGCTAGTATTGTTCCTATCGCGTTCCCCATGATCGCAGGCGCAGGTACAATGACCTCGTTAGTTTCTTTACGAGCAGAATTTGCAAACATTAATATTATTATCGCCATCGTCCTCAATATGATCGTTGTCTATGCTGTTCTTAAAAATACAGAACGCATTGAAAGGATTTTAGGAAGTGGTGGACTTAGCATTCTTAGAAAAGTTTTCGGTGTTATCTTGCTCGCAATTGCAGTAAAGCTCTTTTTCGCCAACCTCATTCCCTTATTACAAAACGCATAGCACATCATGTCTGACGACCAGTTTAAAAATGTTATTGCCCACGCCAAAGAGTACGGGTTTATCTTTCAAAGCAGCGAAATTTATGACGGACTGAGCGCTGTCTATGATTACGGCCAAAACGGAGCCCTACTTAAAAACAACATCAAAGCCTATTGGTGGGGAGCAATGGTGCAAATGCACGAAAATATAGTAGGTATTGATTCCGCTATTTTCATGCACCCCACTACTTGGAAGGCATCCGGTCACGTAGATGCTTTTAACGATCCGTTGATCGACAATAAAGACAGTAAAAAACGCTATCGAGCCGATGTTTTAATTGAAGATCATGTCGAGAAGATTCGTCAGAAAATCGAAAAAGAGGTTAGCAAAGCGGCTAAGCGATTTGGTGAGAGTTTCGAACGCGCACAATTTGAATCTACCAATCCACGTGTAGTGGGTTACCATGAAAAAATTCGTGCCATCATGGACCGATTTGTAAAGTCCATGGAAGCAGAAGACCTCGCAGATGTCAAGCAGCTTATTGAGGATGAAAAAATTAAATGTCCAGTAAGTGGTTCTATGAATTGGACGGATGTTCGTCAATTCAATTTGATGTTCGGTACACAAATGGGTTCTGTGGCTGAAGGTGCATCGACACTATACCTTCGCCCTGAAACTGCGCAGGGTATTTTCTTAAATTACCTCAACGTGCAGAAAACCGGTCGCATGAAAATTCCATTTGGAATTGCACAGATTGGCAAGGCCTTTAGAAATGAGATTGTTGCGCGACAGTTCATCTTTAGAATGCGCGAATTTGAGCAGATGGAGATGCAGTTTTTTGTCCGTCCTGGAACGGAAATGGATTGGTACGAGACCTGGAAAGAGAAGCGTCTAGCCTGGCATATGAGCTTAGGCTTTGATCCAAGTAGTTACCGCTTCCACGATCACGAAAAAATGGCGCACTATGCCAATGCAGCAGCAGATATAGAGTTCAATTTCCCATTTGGCTTTAAAGAATTAGAAGGCATTCATTCAAGAACAGACTTTGACTTGAAGCAACACGAAGAGTTCAGTGGTAAGAAATTACAATATTTCGATCCAGAATTGGGGGAAAACTATGTGCCTTACGTCGTTGAAACCTCTATCGGTCTTGACCGGATGTTCTTAGCAGTTCTATCGAATAGTTTACAAACAGAACAACTCGGTGACGGCTCATCTCGAACAGTATTGAACATCCCCGCATTCCTAGCGCCGTATAAGGTAGCTGTGTTACCGTTGCTTAAAAAAGATGGACTTCCTGAAAAAGCACGCGAGATTGTGAATGCGCTGAAATTTGATCACATGGTGAAGTACGACGAAAAAGATGCTATCGGAAAACGTTATCGCCGTCAAGATGCTGCTGGCACTCCTCTGTGTGTCACAGTAGATCATCAAACTCTTGAAGATCATACGTTGACTGTTCGATTCAGAGATTCTATGGAGCAAATCCGCATTCCATTGGCGGAATTAGGTGCCTTAGTTGCTCAAAAAGTGTCTTTAAGTGCACAATTTTCAAAACTTTAATGAAGATTTAATTGTAGACAATTGATTTTCAGTTATTTTTCAACCTGTTTATAAACTAAAAGCATTCGCCAAATGAAAAAGGTACAATTATTTGCTGCTGCTGTTGTTGCTGTTGCAATGACTGCTTGTGCAGCTCCAGCTGAAGAAGCTGAAGTAACGGAAGAAGCAGTAACAGAAGAAGTAGTTGCTGAAGAAGCGGCTGAAGAAGTAGCTGAAGAGGCTGATTCAACAGCTGAAGAAGCTACAGAAGAGGCAACTGAAGAGGTTGCTACTGAAGAAGCAACTGAAGAAGCTGCTGCTGACGAACACGAAGGTCACGACCACTAGGAAGTTACCTGCTTAGAAAGCAAAAGAAAATCCCATTATCGCGCTGCGGTAGTGGGATTTCTTATTTTAAAGTGGCTGATGCGGCGCGTACGACTTCTTTCAGCACGGAATCATCCGTACGAAGGACATTTCTATAGGCATCAAACCCCCAGATATTTTTCGCATAAGCGGCTTTTAAAAGAAAGCTGATTTCATCGATATCTGCGCGTGATAAATCTTCCAAAGCCAAACCATAGCTGCCGTATTCTAAAAACGAATAAAGTTGAATCTCAGTACATTCAAAATCTGTAACAAACCGATCGTAAGTCCAAAGTTCAAAATCGGAACGATGCGCATCAATTTGCTCAAAAGCAAAGGCATCCATGGTTCCGAAAGACATGCTCCAATAGTAACTGCTCGAAGAATCGGCAGGCAAATACACATCCGGTTCAATTCCTCCGCTTGCCAATAGAATTTTCCCACTATCGCTTGTGAAAACTGCCCCTTCCATTTCTCCGGTCAAATCTGCGCCTTCATAGGGTTTTTGGATCGAACGGCCGGATGGTGTATAGTAGTACGCTACCGTTAAACGGACCTTTGAGCCATCCGATAATGTTTTATCCTCTTGAACCAATCCTTTACCAAAAGAGGTTGTTCCATAAACCGTAGCTCGATCATGGTCCTGCAATGCTCCGGTCACCACTTCAGAAGCGCTGGCACTTTTTCCATCGATCAATACATGAACCGGTAAATCTTCGTAACGCTCACCTCCAGTGGCCCTTGAAGTGTGGGTGGTACCGTCGCCGTATTTAGTGATAACGATACTTTTATCTTTACCTAAGAATTCGTCTGCAATGGCCACTGCCTCGTGAAGGTAACCGCCGGGATTTCCTCGTAAATCTAGAATGAGTCCTCGCATTTGAAGACTGTCTAGCCGGTCCAAAGCAACAAGGAGCTCGTCGTGCGTAGTTTCCGCAAAACGCTCCACGCGCACGTAACCCAAACTGCCCAGCATCTGCGTACTAACCACACTTTCCAAAGGAATAATACCACGCTGAACCGCTGCCGTTAAGTTCATACCGTCGCGTAAAACTCCAAAAGTTACATACGTACCTTGCTCGCCCTTGATTCGTCGAGTGACTTCTTCATTTGTCAGCTGTGGACCTGTTATCGTATCACCGTCAATGGATACTATTCTATCACCGGACTGTAGCCCATAAGAAGCTGCTGGACTGTTTTTCATGATGCTTACAAACACCAACGTATCCCTGTGAATGCGGAATTCCACTCCTATTCCCGAGAAATTTCCCTGCATACGTTGCGCAATATCAGCGCCGTCTTCTGCCGGAATAAAAGTACTGTGCGGATCTAAGGAAGTTAAAATGTGATCCATCGCATCGTCCATCAATGCGTCAATGTTAAGTGTATCGACGTATTCGTGCTCGAGGTAACGAAAGAATTGGTCCAATTTTGAACGATTTGGTTGGGTATCCGTTCGAAACTGCAGCCCAATCCACACTCCGAAGATGAGAAATCCAAAAACCCATAAGACTACTGAATCACGCTTCATTCCACAGACAGCTGTTCCGTTTTCACACCTGCTTTCTCCAAAAAACGTAAGCCACTATCGTCCTTGTATTTATTGATATACACCAATCTACGTATTCCCGACTGGTGCACAAGCTTACTGCATTCTTTGCAAGGACTCAACGTCAAATACAACGTTGCGCCTTTCGCTGAAGCTGGACTGCCAGCTACTTTTAAGATGGCATTTGCCTCAGCATGCAACACATACCATTTGGTGTAATTCTCTTCATCTTCGCAAGGGTTCTCAAACCCAGTGGGCGTTCCGTTAAATCCGTCAGAAATAATCATTCGATCTTTAACAATCAAAGCCCCGACTTTTTTACGACTACAATGACTAAGTTGTGCCCACTCTTGCGCCATTCGCAGGTATGCCCGATCGTATTTTTGCTGCTTTTGTTGTTCTTCTGCTGTCATGAATCTGTGAATTTAGAACTTTCGGGTCGAAGCGTGGGTACGGCGTGACCAATTATTTTAAGTTCGCGAGGATGGAAGTACGCCAATACCAAAAAACCCACCTTCGAGTAAGCTCGAGATGGGTTTTTTGAATTTCCGCAGCGCAAGCGCTGAAGAACCGTTGTACCTTGGGCGGGAATCGAACCCGCACTCCCGAAGGAACTGGATTTTGAATCCAGCGCGTCTACCAATTCCGCCACCAAGGCAGGGTAGAATTGGACGGCAAAAATACAGGGGTTTTCGAATTCTCCTAACATTTGAAAGAAAGAATTTTAATCCCATATAGAATTAGATGTGTTTTTCTGTTCTTTTCCTTACATTTGCACCCCTCTTCGGAGGAGCTTAAACCGCTACAAGAACACTGATATACAGTACAAATGGTACCTGAAGCCAAAATTTTCGCCGGTAGACACACCATGCACCTCGCAACGCAGATTGCCGGGCGTTATGGCATACCCATGGGTAATGTGAAGATCACGGAGTTTAGCGATGGTGAAATCTGTCCTT
>JAKMEB010000007.1 GCA_022426185.1 Schleiferiaceae bacterium | reverse complement strand
CAAAGATTACAGCAGGGATTTGAACCCCAATACGCCAATTGTCAAGATTTAAATACAGACCACTACTTTTGCCCGCTTTTAGGTCTCTTACCTGCGCATCTGCTCCAGTGGATGTCCCATCTTTCCGCACTACCGTTTGCGCTTGCGTACTAAAACTCAAAAAGACGACTAAAAGAACTGCTTTAATTTTCATAACTCTAAAATTTTAGAAGCCACATTGCTCTGGCCAGGTTGGGTCTCCAAAGATATCAGTATGAATCATCACTTTTTGAGATTCTTTCATTTTGCCCTTTGCACCACGAAACATACCTTTTGAATTAAACGTCCAGGTCACATTTCCATTTGCATCAATGGCTATTAAACCGCCATTACCTGCTTCCTCATTAAGCACACCAAAAATCACACGGCTGGCACTCTCCTCGAGCGTCAGGCCCTCATACTGCATGCGTGCATTGACCTGAAAGGCTACATTCTCACGAATAAAATATTCACCATGTCCGGTGCAACTGACCGCTGCGCCGTTATTATCTGCGTAGGTTCCAGCGCCAATGATAGGAACATCACCAACACGGCCGTACTGTTTCCCCATCATTCCACCAGTGGAGGTACCCGCATATAAATCGCCCTGTGCGTCCTTAAGTACAACCCCAACGGTACCATTTTTCTTCATCTCTTTCCAACGTTGGTATTGACCTTCGCGCTTAGGTGTTAAAAAGTATTTGTTTTCAACAAACTCGTGCGAACGGGTCTTTGCAAAAGATTCCGCACCATCACCAATCAATAGCACGTGTGGGGTATGATCCATGACATCACGGGCCAATTTCGCAGGATTTTTAATGTGCCTTAATCCGGCTACAGCGCCTGCCTTTTTCGTTGCTCCATTCATTACCGAAGCATCTAGTTCTACCGTGCCCTCCGCATTAACTACAGCACCTTTACCCGCATTGAAGAGCGGATTGTTTTCTAACAGCGTGAGACAATGGACGACCACATCCATACCGGTATGACCTTCTTCAAGCATCGCATAGCCTGCGTTTAAGATCACCCGAAGCGAGGAATCATAAGAGGCAATCTGCTCCTCTGTATAATACTTGCGTTCAATTCCGCCCGCTCCGCCATGAATGACAACCGCGGGTCCATCAAATACGAACTGCTCGTGGTTCTGTGCTAGCGACGCTAGTGGAACAGCCAAAAAAAGTAAAAGAAAGCGCATGAGTTTAGGTTTTAAGCTAGTGGTAACGAGAACAGCGTGATGTACGCTCCGATAGGATTCGACCAAAAATCAGCCCCCAAGGAAGAATGTACTTCATAGCTCTAGAAAGTACGGCTATTTCATGATGCGGTGCATGGTAGATTTTGAAACACCAAAGTAGCTGGCAATCTCCGTTTGAGTGCAATAGAGTTCTATACCAGGAAAACGAGCTTTAGTTTCTTCCCAATACGCCTTTTTGTCCTTGTGTTTCATCTTGATCAACCGCAATTTTCTCATCTGAAGAAAGTGCGCATTGATGCGATACAACACAGAACGGAAATCGGCATGTTGGTAAGCAAATTCACGCCAACGGTCTGTGGCCAACCTGTAGGCTGTGGTATGGGTATAAAGTTTTGCTGAACTTCCAGTCAATTTACCCCAAAGCAAGTTCTTTTCATCACAAACGAAAAGTCCAGGCTCAATCATCCCATTGAGCATCATTGTACCGTCTTCTAAATCTACTTTATCGAAACCATATCCCGCCTGAATGTACCATACGTAACCGTCTTTCTGTCCCGAACCCCAAATGTTTTCTCCAGGGGTAAAATGGAATGGCCCTTCGAATAAAGCACCGAAGGCTAAAAAATCAGGGAAATTTTCTGGTAAGCCGGTGAGTTCCGCAAGCCTACCCGCAATAACTTCTACTTTCGATCTAGGCATGGTCCAGGGCTTCTTTAAGGTACAATTTCAAGGAAGAGTTCGACACGCCTAAAAAGTTGGCCAATTCTTTTCTTGGTAGTGCGGCAGCGACTTTATTATTTGAACGAAGCCACTTAACTGAATAATCGTGCCGATCTAAACCGTGTTCATTGATGTAATGTTGGTACTGATAACTGCATAACAATGAACGTTGTAATTTTAAGGCAACCATCAATCGTTCTAGAGCAGCACTGCCTTCTGCGTTCGTATCAATAGAATACACGTGCGTATCTTCTAGTACATGCCATTTCGAATCCATGGCGTTCAATTCTTTGTGAATTTCAAGATTAAAAACAAACGAACCTGGGGTATAGAAATGCGACCAATTCACTAAGTTTTCCATACGATGACTGACACCTACAATGCCTTTTTGAACTATGGAAATGTGTCCGTCTAGCATTGGGTTTTCTGTGTATACCGTTCCCTTTGGTAAAGTGAAGTATTCTACTTGCAAATCAGGACCCGCTTCTTGCAATAGCAACCGGTCTGTTGGATGCAAAAGTCCTCGTAATGATTCTAGGAATTTCGGGGTAGAAATGGGTTGGTCAGTCAAAATGAAACGATTGGTTTTGTGAATATACCAAATTAGATGTGCTCACTCAACAAACACTTTAACACTCTTTAATACAGCGAATTAACTCAGGCAGGGTAGGCAAGTTTTAGGGTCCGCATTGCGGGCCCTTTTATTGGGCACAGGAAACGGCAACGCAACTCATTTACAAGTGCGTAAACCTGCACGGAGTAACAAGCTTAAAACTCTGATCCGGTGAAGTAATATGCTGTTAGTCCAACCAACCTGCAAGCTCTAATAGCGCACGGTCTGCAGCCGACCAGTCGAACGTATTCAAAAGAGATTTATGCGACCAACGCAAGTCGTTGTGTTCATTCATCACAGGCAGCCCATCTAACAGCGCGCAATGAAAAAGTGTGAGGTCTATCTTGATGTCGGGATATTCGTATACGACTCTGCCAATAACTTCTACAGGGCTAATATCTAGTTGTAATTCCTCCTTTACTTCGCGAATCACCGCATCTTCAGGAAGCTCCCCCTGCTCTACCTTGCCGCCCGGGAATTCCCACTTAAGACTATTGTGGGCATTCGCTTCTTCTTTACGTTGTACAACCAAAACAAGGTCTTCGACCTGTACCATGGCTGCTACCACCTCAATTGTTTTCATTCTGGCGTCATCTTTAGCTAAGTGCTTTGTATTTGTTGTGCACGTGCAACATGA
>JAKMEB010000005.1 GCA_022426185.1 Schleiferiaceae bacterium | reverse complement strand
AAATACACACAGGGACCTTCTGAGGTCAATGACGAGTCATCTTATTTCATTTTTGACACTTAAAACAGTTGTTAATAACTGTGGTAAAAACCCGATTTGACTTTCTTGATATTCCTTCAAATACGAGCCATGTTTGTATAGGCCGTTCGCCACTACAAGTGAGCACCAGTGCCTACTCCGCGCCATAAGAACTAGTTTAATTAACTGATTTTAAGCTGATTATATTTTTTTAATCGGCCCTAACGACGACTAATAATTGCAACCATGCAAAAGGAACCCATTCTTCAGGAAAACAAAAACAGGTTTGTTATTTTCCCTATCCAGCATGATGATATCTGGCAGTGGTACAAAAAGCAAGAAGCTTCTTTTTGGATCGCGGAGGAAATTGATTTGCACCAAGATGTAGTAGATTGGAAAAAGCTTTCAGACGATGAGCGTTACTTCTTGAAACACATTTTGGCATTTTTTGCTGCATCTGACGGTATCGTAAACGAAAATTTGGCGGAGAATTTCGTGAATGAAGTACAATATTCTGAAGCAAAATTCTTTTACGGATTCCAAATCATGATGGAAAACATCCACAGCGAGATGTATTCACTGCTCATCGATACTTTGGTAGAAAACGATAAAGAGAAAGATGAGCTGTTTAACGCGATTGAACGTTTTCCTGCCATCAAGAAAAAAGCGGATTGGGCACTGCGCTGGATCGAATCAGAATCGTTCGCAGAGCGCCTGATCGCCTTTGCTGCAGTGGAAGGTATTTTCTTTTCAGGAGCGTTCTGTTCCATTTTTTGGATGAAAAAACGCGGTCTATTGCCAGGACTCGCTACATCAAATGAATTTATTTCTCGTGATGAAGGTTTGCACAGAGACTTTGCTTGCCATCTGCACAACCACCATTTGATCAATAAAGTGCCACAGGAGCGTATCAAACAGATTATTTCAGAAGCATTAGTTATTGAGCGTGAATTTATTACCGAATCACTTCCCGTGAATTTGATTGGTATGAACTCAAAACTCATGTCAGAATACTTAGAATTTGTTGCAGATCACCTGTTGGAGACCTTGAACTGTCCAAAAGCGTACAATACAGCCAATCCTTTTGATTTCATGGATATGATATCGCTAGAGGGTAAAACAAACTTCTTTGAGAAGCGCGTTTCAGAATACAAGAAGGCTGGGGTAGGTGAAGAACAATCGGACCACAACATTGACGATGCCTTCGGTGCAATGAACTTCTAGAAGACCTAAACACAACACAAGAACGAACAATACTATGATGCGCGTACTAAAAAGAGACGGCCATAAAGAAGCAGTTAAATTTGATAAAATCACTGCTAGAATTGAAAAGCTTTGTTACGGACTTAGCGAATATGTAGATCCAGTATCCGTAGCCAAGCGTGTGATTGACGGAGTTTACGATGGAGTGACTACTTCAGAGTTGGATAATCTCGCAGCGGAAACGGCAGCTTCCTTAACGATCAAGCACCCAGATTACGCCAATCTCGCAGCGCGTATTGCTGTGAGCAATCTTCATAAAAGCACTACAAAAAGCTTTTCTGAAACCGTCCAAGGTTTGTACGACTATATCAACCCTGAGACTGGAAAACCTGCACCCCTGATTGCTGACGATGTTTTCGAAATCATTCAGAAGAACGCAGAGTTTTTAGATTCGCAATTAATCTACGATAGAGATTTTAGCTACGACTACTTCGGTTTCAAAACACTGGAGCGCTCCTACTTATTGCGCATGCACGGAAAAATCGTGGAGCGTCCGCAGCACATGTTGATGCGAGTGAGTATAGGTATTCATAAAGATGATTTAGATAGTGCCTTAGAGACGTATGAGCTCATGAGTAAAAAATTCATGACGCATGCGACACCTACGTTATTCAACGCGGGTACTCCAAAGCCTCAGATGAGTTCTTGCTTCCTGCTTACTATGAAGGATGATAGTATTGATGGCATTTATGATACCCTCAAGCAAACAGCGAAAATCTCACAAAGTGCCGGTGGTATTGGGTTAAGCATTCATAATGTGCGAGGAACAGGGTCTTATATTGGTGGTACCAATGGTACTTCGAATGGTATTGTTCCTATGCTCCGCGTTTACAATGATACCGCCCGCTACGTTGATCAAGGTGGTGGTAAACGCAAAGGATCTTTTGCGATCTATGTCGAGCCATGGCATTCTGATATTTTCGAGTTCCTAGATCTCAAAAAGAACCACGGTAAAGAAGAAATGCGCGCAAGGGATTTATTCTACGCAATGTGGATACCTGATCTATTCATGGAGCGCGTGGAAAAGAATGAAGACTGGACGCTAATGTGTCCTAACGAATGCCCTGGTTTATTTGATTGTCACGGCGCAGAATTCGAAGCACTTTATGCGAAATACGAAAGTGAAGGCCGCGGCCGTAGAACTGTAAAAGCTCGTGAAGTTTGGTCAAAAATTATGGAAAGCCAGATTGAGACTGGTACACCATATATGTTGTACAAAGATGCGGCGAACTTAAAGTCGAATCAGCAGAATTTAGGTACCATACGTTCGTCAAACTTGTGTACGGAAATTCTTGAATACACCTCTCCGGATGAAGTAGCTGTCTGTAATTTAGCTTCGATCGCCTTACCAATGTTCGTTTCAGAAGAAGGCACGTTCGACCACGATAAGTTATTTGATGTAACCTACAAGGTGACTAAAAACCTGAATAAGGTTATCGATCGTAACTATTACCCAGTAGTAGAAGCCAGAAATTCAAACATGCGTCATCGTCCAGTAGGTTTGGGTGTACAAGGTCTAGCAGATGCTTTCATTATGCTGCGTTTGCCGTTCGATTCTGAGGAAGCAAAACAACTCAATAAGGATATTTTCGAGACCATGTATTATGCAGCGGTTACCTCGTCAAAGGATCAAGCGAAGCTCGATGGCCCCTATGAGAGCTATAAGGGTTCGCCGATTGCTGACGGAAAATTCCAGCACAATTTATGGGATGTCAAAGATGGCGAGCTCAGTGGCCGTTGGGACTGGGAAACTTTACGCAGCGAGGTAAAAGAGCACGGAGTTAGAAATTCCTTATTGATGGCTCCGATGCCTACCGCATCGACGTCGCAAATCCTTGGAAATAACGAATGTTTTGAGCCGTATACGTCTAATGTGTATACCCGTCGTGTATTATCAGGAGAATTCATTGTGGTAAATAAGCATTTGTTACACGATCTCATTGACCTTGGCTTGTGGAATGAGGATATGAAGAATGCACTTATGGCCTCTAATGGCTCTGTACAGCATATTGAGGGTGTACCGGAAAACCTGAAAGCCATTTACAAGACCGTTTGGGAAATTTCTATGCGCGACATTCTAGATATGGCTGCAGACCGTGGAATTTTTATCGATCAAAGTCAAAGCTTGAACCTGTTTATGGAGGCGCCTAATATGGGTAAATTGACCTCAATGCACTTCTATGCATGGAAGAAAGGGTTGAAAACGGGGATGTATTATCTGCGTTCGAAGCCGGCTTCTTCTGCGATCAAGTTTACAGTGAAAAAGAATGCACAGACCGATATGGCTCCAGGTGTTTCAGGAACCGCCACCTCTGAAAAGGTAGATGCAGCCCCTCAAGCTGATGCGGCTCCTGCCGAAATTGAGGCACGGGTTGAGGCACAAAAAGCTGCCATGGCGTCCATGAAAGAGGAGGTTACGGCGGAAGAAAAAATTGCGTGTTCAATCGAAAATCCGGACGATTGCGATTCGTGCGGCTCTTAATAACGTCCTTAATAGCATGAAAAAAATCCCAAACGTTGCGTTTGGGATTTTTTTTATTTTTTTTTCAAGGGGTCTAAATCGAGACTGATAAAGGGTTAAACACTTGTTTATGATGGGATTGTATTAAAATCACATTTGTTAATGTCTGCGGATTTTCTTATTTTCAATAGGAACAAAACTCATTCATTTTTATGTCTAATAGTGCATCCACAAAACGGCATACCCGGCCAGCGCACTCTTCAGGAAAGGGAAAACGATCTCCTGAAGAGAAAATGACCAATGCCCAACTTTATGCTCAGATTGGTTTGGTTATTCTCATCATAGTAGGAATATCAGCCGTCGCGTTTTTCGCTACTTGATTTTATTCCCTCTGAGTCATTGAAGACGTTCACGTAACCTATCTTTGGGTTGCGAATGAAACGTTTATTTCAAATATTTGGTGGAGGCCTTGGCTGGAGTTTAGGAGGACCTATTGGTGCACTTCTTGGCGTAGCCCTAGGTAATATGATGCATGAATTGGTTGGTGCAGATGGAGTTGAGCCGCGACGCAGTGGTAGCCATTGGTCATCGGCTTCTCAGCGTCAGGGATCCCCAAGTGATTTCCACATTTCGTTACTGGTTCTCGCAGCCAGAGTAATTAAGGCGGATGGCAAAGTAAGTCAGAGTGAATTGGACTTTGTTCGTCAACAGTTTGTTGGCATGTTTGGTAAGGAAAAGGCCAACGAGAGTTTCAAGGTGTTCAAAAAGATTGTTGACCAACCCATTCCTCTTACAAAGGTCTGTGCACAGATCAATAGTTTTACGACGCACAGTACACGCCTTCAATTAATTCATTTTTTATTCAAGCTCGGTTTAGCCGATGGTTATTTGCATCCAAGTGAATTGGAAGAAATTCAGCGGATTGCACGAAACTTAAGAATCAATGCTTATGACTTTGCTTCCATACAAGCGATGTTCCACAAAGGACAGGATGCGGATTGGGCATACAAAGTCTTAGAGATAGAAAAGGGTGCAGGTGAAGCACAGGTAAAGAAAGCGTACCGTAAAATGGCACTGAAATACCATCCTGATCGCCTAGTTGATGCGGGCGAAGAAGCCCAATCTGCCGCCAAGGAAACCTTCTTAAATGTACAGAAAGCCTATGAGCAGATCTGTAAAGAAAAGGGCTGGAACTAATGGCGAAACTGGCAGATATTAAAGCACCTATTCGTGAGGAAATGCTCCATTTCGAGCCTAAATTCAAAATGCACTTGAGCTCCAAAGTCCCATTAGTGGATAGAGTGATGGGGTATATGGTTAAGCGAAAAGGCAAGCAGATGCGCCCTATTCTTGTCTTTCTAAGTGCAAAATTACTAGGTGAAGTGAATGAAAGCACCTATCGAGGGGCTTCGTTGATTGAGCTGATGCACACTGCCACTTTGGTGCACGACGATGTGGTGGACGATTCGGATATGCGACGTGGCTTTTTCAGTATCAATGCGCTTTGGAAGAATAAAGTAGCAGTCTTAATAGGCGATTACTTACTGTCTAGAGTTTTACTGCTGGCTGTAGAAACAAAAGAATATGCATTGCTTGAACATGTAAGTGGTGCAGTAAAGGCGATGAGCGAGGGTGAGCTGCTGCAGATAGAGAAGGCCAGAAAATTAGATATAACTGAAGCCGTCTATTATGAAGTAATCCAACAAAAAACCGCTTCACTCATAGAAACATGTTGTGTGGTCGGTGCTTCGAGCGTTGGCGCTGATGAAGATACCGTTTCCAAATTGAGGGAGATCGGTCGACATCTGGGACTGGCCTTTCAAATAAAAGACGACCTTTTTGATTTTGAAAAAGTCAATTTAACCGGAAAACCTGCCGGTATCGATATCAAGGAGCAGAAGATGACCTTACCGCTCATTCATGCGTTGAAAGAAGCCATGCCAAAACAACGTAAATACATTATTAGAACTATTAAAAAACACCATGATCGTCCAAAGAAAGTTCAAGAGGTTGTAGACTTTGTGAGACATTCAGGTGGATTAGATTATGCGCGCACCAGAATGGAAGAGCATATCTTTCAGGCGAAAGAACTTCTTTTTACCTTTCCACAAAGTGCTGTACGTGATTCATTTGAATCGCTATTGGAATTTACCGTAGCACGGAAAAAATAGAACCATGGAGGAATTCGAGGGAATGTTGGATGTATTGAAAGTAAATGCATTCGAATGGGCGAAGCAAATCGTGCTCGCTGTCGTCATATTTTGGATCGGAATGCGTGTAGTAAAGATGGTGATGCGCGCCGTAACGAAAGCAATGTCGCTTCGCGAGGTTGATCCGAGTCTCGTCACTTTTCTACAAAGTTTTTTGAAAATTGCACTTCAGGCAGTAGTTGTTATTGCGACTATTAACCAATTGGGTGTAGAAACTACGAGTATTGTCGCCATTTTGGGAGCTGCTGGTTTGGCGGTGGGTATGGCATTAAGTGGCACGCTTCAAAATTTTGCTGGCGGTGCGATGATCTTGATGTTTAAACCCTTTAAAGTGGGCGATTTTATCGAAGCACAAGGGTATAGTGGGACTGTTAAGAGCATTCAAATTTTCACCACCATTTTAACAACGCCTGATAATAAGCAAGTGGTTATTCCAAACGGTGGATTAAGCAACGGCAGTTTGATTAACTACAGTGCGGAGGCAACGCGACGTCAAGAATGGTCTTTTGGAATAGGTTACGCTGATGATGTCGAAAAGGCTAAAGCCATTATTAAAAACATCCTAGATGCAGACGAAAGGGTATTGCGAGAGCCAAAAGGTTTGATTGAACTGAGTGCTTTGGCCGACTCCTCAGTGAATATTTTAGTTCGTGCATGGGTAGCAAGCGAAAATTATTGGCCTTTGTACTATGCAGTAACGACAGAAGTGTATCGGGCGTTTAATGAAGAAGGAATTTCTATACCATTTCCTCAAATGGATGTACATTTACAGAAATAATTACTATTCACTCAGCTTGCAGGCCACCCGAAAGGGTGGCTTTTTTGTTTAGTAAATGTATCTTGCAGTCTTATGTCTAGAATTCCCGAAAGTATCATTGAACAAATCTTCAGCACCGCTCAGATTGAGGAGGTCATTGGGGAATTTGTACAATTGAAGAAAAGCGGGAGTAACCTCAAAGGACTGAGCCCATTCAACAACGAGAAGTCTCCCAGTTTCATGGTGAGTCCTGCAAAACAGATCTTTAAAGATTTCTCTTCGGGAAAAGGAGGAAATGTGGTGACCTTTTTGATGGAACTGGAGCAGATGTCTTACCCCGAGGCGTTGCGCTGGATAGCGAAGAAATACAACATTGAAATTCCTGAAGAACGTCCGCAAACTCCAGAGGAGATCGCAGCGGGCAACTTAAAAGAGGGTGTGTATTTAATTTCCGATGTTGCCGCTAAGTGGTATGCGGAGCAGCTCCACGAGACCGATCAAGGTAAGGCTATTGGATTGAGCTATTTCAAGGAACGTGGCTTTACCGATGAAACCATTAAAAAGTTTCATTTAGGATACAGTCCCGAGCAATCCACTGCTTTTGCTGACTTCGCGCTGGCCAATTCCTACAGTGCAGAAGCTTTAGAATCTTCCGGCATTAGTATGCGTAATGATCGCGGCTGGTACGACCGTTTCCGTGGCCGAGTGATGTTTCCCATACATTCCATTTCGGGCAGGATATTAGGATTTGGTGGTCGGATTTTACAGAATAACGCTAAGGCTGCGAAATACCTGAACTCTCCAGAGAACCCCATCTATCATAAGAGTAAGGTGCTCTATGGGTTGTTTCAAGCAAAGCAAGCCATTGTAAAACGTGATGAAGCGCTTCTTGTAGAAGGCTATACGGATGTGTTGAGTTTCTACCAGAACGGTGTACAAAATGTGGTGAGCTCTTCGGGTACGGCATTAACGGAAGGCCAGATCGCAATGTTGAAGCGCTATACTCCGAACATTACGCTTCTTTATGATGGCGATGCCGCTGGAATACGTGCGAGTTTCCGTGGTTTAGATATGATGTTGGAGCAGGGGGTAAACGTACGGGTTGTTCCTTTCCCAGATGGAGAAGATCCGGACAGTTTCGCGCAAGCACACAGCACAGAGGAATTAGAATCTTATATCAGTACCAATCGCCGCGATTTTATCAGCTTTAAGACAGGTGTGTTAATTCAGGAGGCTGCTGGCGATCCATTGAAGCGCGCTCAAATGGTACGCGAAATAGTGGCGAGTATTGCGAAGGTTCCAGATCGTATTGGTCAAGAAGTTTTTATCAAGGAGGCCGCTGGTCTTTTAGAAATAGACGCTGCAGCACTTTTTGATGAATTGTACCGATTGTTAAATGATCAGTCTCGTCAAGCAAGGAGAAAACAGCAGCAGGAACCGCCAATGGAGCTGGTTTCAGGTGGAGTACCTGAAGAGGCTAAAATTCTAGGATACGAACAAGAGAAAACACTCATTCATCTGCTCATCAGTAAGGGAAAAGAGGTCATGCTTGAGGAAGATATAGATCCGGAGGAAGTCATTCCCGTGACTGTGGCAAATTGGATCATGCGTGATGTAAACAAAGACGGTATTGCGTTTCAGGTACCCCTTTTTGCCAAGGCATTTGCCTTACTATGTACGAAATTAGAAAATGGCGAAGTCCCAGAAACGAGCTGGTGGGTGCGTCAATCGGATTCGGAAATAGTCGCGTTGGTGACTGAAGCCTTGACGGAAAAATACACCCTAGCGAAGTGGGAAGCCCGTGAGATTTATCTTCCTAAGGAGAAGAACATTATATTTTCTCTAGTGCGGGATACGGTGTACCGCTTCAAATACATTCATGTGCAACGCCAATTGGAGCTGTTAAAGTCAAAGTTGGAGGGCGATGACATTCAGATTGATCTGTACCTGAATGAATTCTCGAAATGGAATCAATTGCGCCAAATGCTCAATGACGAGCTCAATCGCGTGGTTTAAACCCGTGCGCTCTCAAGGCATCTACTGCTTCTTGTAGACGGTCGTTGAAATCAACCTCATGTAATATGGTATACGATGCACCCAATGCATTAAGCATAGCTATGTAGTGCTGATGTAATTCGACGCGTCGGTGTAGGTCAGTTCGCATAGGATCTTGGTACGCTTCGGTTGTTGGCGCACAGACCAGGTAATGCAGGTGCGAAGGGATTGCTGTGAATTCTGAAGTACTGCGTTGGAATTTGTCGGAAGCCCACACGGCCAATGTGAGCCCGTCCGTATCGAACAAAATAGGTTCGGCATCCGCATCAAAATATCCATTGGAACGTTGCTGTTCGATTTGCCCCGTAGCAATGGCATTGAAAAAAGTCTCATTTAGATCCTGCGCATTAAGTGCCTTATCACTCATGTATTGACGGGCATATTCTTGAACCATCGGAACATCGAACTTTTCGCTCAGTGCCAGGCAGAGGCGTGTTTTGTAAGTGCTTTCAGTACCAGTGAGAACAACGTGCGGCATTAGTTCGGTAATTTATAGAGCATTATGTTCTCTTCGTTCCAGCTTTCGCCGATGGGCTCAGTTATGGAATACTGGTCAACGAATTCTTCGAAAGGAAGGGTCCCGTATTGTACCATACCGACCTTTTCCAAAACTCTGCTACTCGCGACATTACTCGAGAGCGTTCGGCCAATGATTGGGTGGGCCTCGAAAATTTTACCTAATTCCAAAGCGGCACGAGCTGCTTCTGTTGCAATTCCTTTGCTCCAGTGTTCACGGAAAAATCGGAAACCTAAATCAATACCCCAAGGATTCTTTTTTAATCCGCACCAACCCAAAGGGGTATCGCTGGCGCGATTGGTAACCACCCACCTACCATAGCCGTCGCGCTGATAATTAGGATAAGATTGTATGAGCTTAAGAGCTCTGGCTTCGCTTGAAAATCCACTATCGCCGGTATATTTTACCACTTCTGGATCGTCGTTTAATTGGTAAAGCCAAGGTGCGTCGCTCAAGGTCCATTCGCGCAGTCTTAGGTTGAGGGACACAAACGGTGTCATTTCTTTACGGTGCGTAGCAAGACAATAATAGTAATCTCCATCAAAATGTCCTTGAACAAAGCATTGAATGGGCTGAGGTTGTCCTTCCTGCAGGGCATAAATCCAAGCCGTCCCAGACCAGTAATTCCCCTTTCCTTCCGCGCTAAGAGAAGTGATGTGTAGGTGTTTTTTGAAATCTACATTGCCTGCGCCATAGAGTTTGAACAAACTTTCTTTGATTCCCCATAGAAGTTGTTGTGCGTGCTCAGTACCTAGCTCTGCTGTAAAACGGGCTTCATCTGGTCGAATAAATTTCTTGGCGATACGACCGATTTGTGGTCGCACAGTTTCAATATCAACACCAACTTTAAGTGAAGCAGAGTAGGCAGCAATGGCACCACTTTTAGTGTGACTGATACTGATCTGTCCTGCTTCATGCCTGGGTTGTTTTCCCTTGTAATAGACCCCTGACAGCGGTAATGAATCCAGTGCTAATGCCAATGAGGAACGGCTTCGCAAAAACTCTTGTTTTCCATGCTCAGTTTGTCGTTGCTTCCATTTTAACCGGTCTGCCGGACTTAACAATTCTATATTGAGCTCAGGGGATGCCTCACTGGAAAAGCCCCACTGGAGCTCCTCAGCTAAATGTAAAAACGGAAAATTGGTAGACATCATTGCTAAACCTTTGTGCACTCAGCACGTTATGTATCTTTGCGCCAAATAAATTAGTTCAAATGAGCGAAACAACACAATACGTACCGTACAAAGTTAAGGATATGTCCTTGGCCGATTGGGGTCGCACGGAAATCAAAATTGCTGAAGCTGAAATGCCAGGACTTATGGCACTCCGCGAGGAGTTCGGGGCGAGTAAGCCTTTGAAAGGAGCACGCGTCGCAGGATGTTTGCACATGACCATTCAGACGGCTGTTTTGATTGAGACGCTAGTAGAATTAGGAGCCGACGTGACTTGGTCTTCATGTAATATTTTCTCAACGCAGGATCATGCTGCTGCTGCTATTGCTGCTGCAGGTATTCCAGTATATGCGTGGAAGGGAATGAACGAAGACGAATTCAACTGGTGTATCGAGCAAACGTTACACTTTGGTGAAGACCGTCAGCCGTTGAATATGATCTTAGACGATGGTGGTGATTTGACCAACATGGTTTTTGATGAATTCCCAGAGTTGGTTGCAGGCATCAAAGGCTTGTCAGAAGAAACCACTACGGGTGTGCACCGTCTGTACGAGCGTGAGATCAACGGAACATTAGTACTTCCAGCAATCAACGTAAACGATTCTGTAACGAAGTCGAAGTTCGATAACAAATACGGTTGTCAAGAATCGGCAGTAGATGCCATTCGTCGTGCAACGGATGTGATGATTGCAGGTAAAGTTGCTGTTGTTGCCGGTTACGGTGATGTAGGTAAGGGTACTGCGGCTTCATTGCGTGGTGCAGGTGCACGCGTTATTGTAACGGAAATTGATCCAATTTGTGCCTTACAAGCAGCGATGGACGGATTTGAAGTGAAGCGTATGGCTACAGCTATTCCGCGCGCGCAAATCATCGTTACTGCAACAGGAAATAAAGACATCATTCAGGAGGAGCACTTCAAATTGATGAACGATAAGACCATTCT
>JAKMEB010000141.1 GCA_022426185.1 Schleiferiaceae bacterium | reverse complement strand
CAGGCATCATCTTCCATCTCGATGAAGTGGCCTTTGAAAAGTTCAAAACCTACCTATCCAATGTCAAAATCGCTTTGGGTAAAGAAGAAAGCGGCGAAGAAATCATTGCGGATATAGAGGCGCGCATTGCCGAAATCTTCAACCTACGTATGAAGGAAAATGGCAGTCAAGTCGTGGACCTATCTGATGTTGAATTCATCATCGAGACATTAGGACAACCTGAAGCATTCGTAGATGAATCTGAAAATGACGAATCTACATCGAGCAGCAAAGAAACCCGAAGATTCTTCAGAAACCCGGATGAAAAAGTGATTGGCGGTGTTTGCAGCGGTATCGGTGCCTATTTTGACGTCGATCCAGTTTGGATTCGAGTACTATTTTTAATCCTACTCTTTTTCACGGGTATCGGGTTCATCACATATGTCATTCTTTGGGCCGCCATACCAGAGGCCAAAACAACCGCTCAAAAACTCCAAATGCGCGGAGAGGCAGTTAATCTGAATAATATTGAAAAGCTTTTTACAAAAGTTGAAGATTACACCTCCTCTGAGAATATCAAATCGGGAGTCAACAGTTTTGTTTCTTTTGTGGTAAACGGCATTGGTTCCATTTTTTCCTTCATTTTTAAATGTATTGGTGTCTTGCTGGCCATTGTAGGAGCATTTATCGCATTTACCCTCATTGTTGCGTTGCTTGGGATTTTTGGTAGTACGTGGAATTTAGACGGATTCAACTTTATCAGCCTTAACGGATACATCTATGGTCTTGACGGCGCACAAGCCATCTTTGGTGGCGGATGGCGATTGCTCTCATTACGAGTGGGTACATTACTCACACTATTACTGCCTTTGTTTGCATTGGTGGTTTTCCTCGCTAAAATATTTGGAAGAGAATTGACCAATTCTAAACTCCTTTCCTTCTCAGGTATTGCCAGTTTCATCGTTGGATTAATCCTCATATTCATCAGCGCAGGATCGCTCATTACAGACTTTAAAGAGCGCTCAACCGAAACCGATCAAATCACTTTAACGGGTATGAGTTTTGAAATCACTGCAGATATTCTTGAAGACAATCAAGGGTTTTTCTTTGATGTAGAAGACGAGTTATTGCATATTGAAAATGTCAGGTTCAATATAGAGGCGACCACGTCCTCCACTGCCAGTCTTGAATTAAAACATGCTGCTAGTGGTCGTAACCATTCTGAAGCCCGTCAGCGTGCACAGTCTTTTGACTACCCTACTGCACAAGAAGGAAAAGAACTGCGACTAAGCGAATACTTTACAGTGCCGAAAGAATCGCTGTACAGAGGACAAGATTTGAAAGCAACGCTGCGTTTACCTATTGGTGCGACAGTCTACCTAGATGAGAGCATTGAAAACATCATGTACGACATTCGCAACGTACAAGACATGTACGACGGTGATATGCTGGGTCACCTTTGGGAAATGACGCCAGAGGGTTTATACTGCAAAGACTGTACAACTATTGAATACTATAATGCGAAAGAGATAGAAGAATCCATTGAAGATAATCTCGACGAAATGGAGGAATCCATTGAAAGAAAACTAGAAGAGCTGGAGCTAGAGTTAAAGAAACTGAAAGACCGGTAGGCACGTACCCTGGCCTAATTCTAAACGTAAACCCCCAGCTTTTAGCGGGGGTTTCTTTTTTACTGCATCGCGTACAACGATCCTAAAACAAAAAAGAATACCGAAAGCACCACAATAACCCAGATACTCAAAGGATTACGGACATCACCCGATGCTGTTAAACGGGCAAAAAGTGTGCTAAGAACGAACCAAGCGAGGTAATTTTCCATGGGAACTGCGACCGCCGCCCATTGCCAATAGGTCAGTTCAATCGCAACAGGCTCAATCAAGACATCCATTGCGGTCATGGCTAATCCCGTGAGAATGCTGCGTATCCAAACACTTTGAAATCTGACCCCGGTAAGGTCATAAAACGAGCGTATCAATACCCACCACAAAATACCAATCATGAAAGGCGTCCCCATAATCCCTGGACCTAGGGCGGCTCCATAAGAATAGGCACCAAAAGGAAATCCGGTATTAGTACCAATCAATTCAATGATAAAACCAAGAAATATAGGTAGGTAATAAGCCCATTTAACTGTAGGCTGCTCTGAAGCGTATAAATACAAGCCAGCAAGCAGCAGCAGGTTTAATGGAGTAAGAACAACTAATTGACCACGCCATTCGCCTCCTAGTAAAAACAAGCCTACCACATGGAATATCACTAAAATCCAACCCGCATAAGATTTAATCAACTCTTTGGTTTTTAACATATTATTCATCTTCAATCAACCATTCCGCCGCAATTTTCCCACTTAATAAACAAAGTGGTACTCCGCCTCCAGGATGCGCTGAACCTCCACAAAAATACAACCCTTTAACCGAGTCGCTTTTATTGGAATGGCGTAAAAATGCAGCAAGCCGATCATTTGAGCTGGTTCCGTAGAGTGCTCCACCGATGCTTGATGTACGACGTTCTATATCTTCTGGGCGCAAAACTTCCTCCACTTCTATAAGTGGCTCAACGGGAGTTCCCAGAGTATGAGAGATTCGTTCTAGGACTTTTTCACGGACCAATGGAACGATAGCATCCCAGTTTTGGCCTTGATCGTAAGGTGTATTGACCATAACGAACCAACAGTCCTTGCCTTCTGGCGCATCTGCCGGTTCTAGTCTGTTCGATATATGAATGTAAACTGTAGGGTCTTTCCAAAACGGTCCATTCATTTGAATATGATCGAATTCTGTCTTGTAATCCTCACTAAAGATGATATTGTGCAAGTCCATTTCTGGAAACTGGGCAGTTAATCCCCAATAAAATATGAGCGCGCTTGAACTAGGCTCTTGTGCTAGGGTCTTTTTGGGACGCTTTACCCCTTTTGGCATTAGGTATTGATAAGCGTGCTTCACATCGGTATTACAGACCAACTGATCCACTCGCCAAGGTTTACCGTTTGCTAGGAGTCCTGTAAT
Source organism: Schleiferiaceae bacterium (assembly GCA_022426185.1). Lineage (GTDB taxonomy): Bacteria > Bacteroidota > Bacteroidia > Flavobacteriales > Schleiferiaceae > UBA10364. The sequence goes on along the minus strand of JAKMEB010000141.1, from coordinate 360 downwards.
CTCATTATTTTCAATAGTAAGTTCTTCAACCTTCGTATTTAATTCGAATTGGACACCTAAGTCTACCGCTAAACGAGTTAAACTCTGTGAAATTTCGTGCATCCCTCCAACAGGAAAGTGGGTACCTAGATTGTGCTCTAAATGCGTGATCATTTGCATGATTCCCGGAGTTTGATAAGGCGACGAACCGTTGTAGGTAGCGTACCTATTGAACAATTGAACCAACTTCGGCGCATTAAACACTTTTTCGTTTTCTTCATGTAAGGTTGAAAACAAACCAAGTTTTGGGATTTCCGCAAGTACTTTGACAACGGCTGGTGTCATAAATGTGCGCGCCCTATGTAAACTTTTTTCCAGGAA
>JAKMEB010000103.1 GCA_022426185.1 Schleiferiaceae bacterium | reverse complement strand
CGCAAAGACTAAATCCAATGGCCTGAATACGCTCTAATGCGCCTTCGACAGCTGCACTCATCGTACCGGAATAAATGACATTCACGCTAGCGTTGGATCCGTGATTGATCCCGCTCAATATCAAATCTGGACGTCGCGGCATGACCACGTTGATCGCCATCTTCACACAATCGGCAGGGGTTCCGCTGACTTTGAACTCTTTCTGCGGCCCATCTGAATGCACTTCTGTGCAACGCAGACTTTGATCTAAGGTAATAGCGTGACCTTTGCCGCTTTGTGGGCCGTCCGGAGCTACGACGTATACCTCACCAAATTCGTTGGCAATTTCTATTAGAGTTCGAATTCCAGGTGCAACAATGCTGTCGTCATTTGTTACAAGTATAAGTGGCTTTTTTGTCATACTATTGATCTCTCTCTGCCAAATTTACGCTCCAAAGGAGCAAGGCATAGAATTTGAACGTTTAGATTGCAAACAATTTTATAACACTACTATGTTATTATTAATCATTTTCTTCGTCGCGGTTGGCTTTATTGTTCAAAACCGATTAAAATCTAAATTTAAGAAATACGCCAAAGAAGCGTTAAACAATGGCATGAGTGGTGCTGAAATTGCTCAAAAAATGCTCGAAGATCATGGCATATATGATGTAAAGATTCAGAGCGTTCCCGGTAAACTGACCGACCATTACAACCCTATGGACAAATCTGTAAATCTGAGTCCAGAGGTCTACAGCGGACGTAGTGTCAGCGCAGCTGCAGTAGCGGCACACGAGGTGGGACATGCCGTACAGCATGCCATAAGCTATAAATGGTTAGATCTACGATCACAATTAGTACCCATTGCCAACCTAAGCGGTCGCATTATGAATGTGGTATTAATCTCCATGTTTTTAGGAATGAGTTTTTTACACCTCTTTGGCATGAACACCTTCTTCTATGTTCTCATAGCCGCACAATCGGTGATCACGTTGGTGACCGTAATCACTTTACCGGTAGAATACGATGCTTCAAACAGAGCATTGGCATGGCTTACTACTTCGGGTACCATTAATCCCTCGGAACACGAAAAGGCTGGAGATGCGCTTAAATGGGCTGCACGCACCTATCTAGTGGCTGCATTAGCGTCCATGACCCAACTGGCGTATTACTTGAGCTTTCTGGGCAGAGATTAAAAACGGGTGTACATTTTTTATACAAAAAACCCCGCGCCAATGGCGCGGGGTTTTTTAATGAAGTTTGGAGCCTAAGTTTATTTTTCAACCTTGTAACCCAATGACTGTAAAAAGGCAATTTTTTCATCAACTACTGATTGCTGACGCGTTTTAATTTCTTTTTCAATCGACTTGCGCATTCCTTGCAATTCTTCCTCAGAAAACTTTCCTAAGAACTGTGAAGCAAATAGCGACTTAAGGGTTTTGTTGTTGTTTTGGTTTGCACGGATGTAATCCACTACTCCTTTTGGCTTCATGTGTGTGTGTTTTAATTAGACCTTAAAACTACTCATTTTTTTTAGTAGTCAATATGAATCTAAAATTACCGATTATTCTTAGCGTAAATCCAATAGGTTTTCTACACCCACGTGACGGACACTAATCAATGGTTCGGCGTATTTAACCCCGATCACACGGCCCCAATCCATGGCACGTGCCGCGACAGAGTCAAGGAAACCTTTACTTGCAATTACGGTATCCGGCTCAGCACTCTGGGGATCATAAAATTGACTTTTATGCGCCAAAACGGATGCCATTTTCACCTCAAATCCTGATGATATATCTACAATCAAATTAGGTTCGAGATTGTAAAATTGAAGGTACTTATACATTTGCTTTGGACGCCAAGGTTGAAAGTCTTTAAATTCCTCCGCTACCGATAATTTGTGCAAACCTGAGAGAAAACAAGCTTCTTCCACGAGTTGTGAAGCTCGTCCATGATCAGGATGACGGTCTGTTGGCGCATTCATTAGCACTACTTCTGGTTGGTATTTTCTGAGCACCTCAGCTACCTTAATTTGAGCTTCATGATTTGTTGGAATTATTCCATCAGGAAATGCTAAATTTTCTCGAATGACACACCCTAAAATACGAGCTGATTCC
>JAKMEB010000074.1 GCA_022426185.1 Schleiferiaceae bacterium | reverse complement strand
ATCCAGGGTCGGTTGAAGAAATCGGCTTATGCCTATACCCATGAGAATTTAAAGGCTATTGGCATTAAAAGTATGCTGCTACATCAGGGGTTTGACCCCACATTAGATAAAGAAGAACTCAAGATTTTCGCAACAAAAACAGTGAAGACTATTCAGTACGTTATTGTGAGCGAGCGTCCCATGTCGGAAGGGTTGGTGAGTGTTGATGCCATTATTGCGCACCGCGACAGCATCGGAAAAAATTATTTTGAAGGCACGTACGATGGGTCGTACATGTCCACAGAATTGATGATCCCTCCCAGCATTGAGAATACAGAAATCAGCGGAATGTTTGCCATTGAAACACGCGGATTGTGGCGAATGAATGGCGATTTTATGGGCGGTCCGTTCTTATCCTATACCATTTACGACGAGAAAAACGACCGCATATTGACTATCGAAAGTCTCCTTTATGGACCTACCGCCAAGAAGCGCAATGTGGTGTTAGAAATGGAGGCAATGATGCGTTCCATTAAGTTGTAGCAAAGCCGCCTATACCCTACCTTGGGGGGACAAACCCAAGGAAGCATGTTACAAGTAGCCAATAAGGAAGGTGTATTGACCATTACCTTCGATCGTCCAGACAAATTCAACGCATTTAACCGCGAACTCGCCTTAGGTGTGCAGGAAGCATTGCGACTTGCCGCTACCGATGCAGCAGTACGTTGTGTGGTTATCACTGGTGCAGGAAAAGCATTTTGTGCCGGCCAGGACTTAGGTGAAGCCATCGCCGAAGACGGTCCAACTTTGCGCGATATCGTTGCAAAACACTACAACCCTATTATCCATGCAATACGCGAATTACCGAAGCCGGTCATCGCTGCTGTAAACGGTGTAGCCGCCGGTGCCGGTGCAAATATTGCACTGGCCTGTGATATTGTGATCGCGCATGAGAAGGCTAGCTTCGTTCAAGCGTTTAGTAAGATTGGTCTTATCCCTGATAGTGGCGGTACGTTTACACTACCTAGATTGGTTGGTTTTCAGCACGCGAGTGCACTGATGATGACTGGCGACAAGGTACCGGCTGCGCAAGCACAACGCATGGGTATGGTGTATCAGGTATTTCCGGACGAAAGCTACGAAGGAGAAGTTGCAGCATTAGCACTGCGTATGGCACAAATGCCGACCAAAGGTTTAGCGTTAACGAAACGTGCCCTAAACGCAGCTGCGACAAACGATCTTAAGACCCAGCTAGATCTTGAAGAGGCACTGCAAACCAAAGCAGGAAAAACATACGATTTCAACGAAGGTGTACAGGCGTTTTTAGAAAAGCGCGCACCTGAATTTAAAGGAGAATAAAATGAAAGTAGCCGTGTTAGGTGCCGGAGCCATGGGCACTGGTATAGGACAAATTGCCGCGCAAAATGGATGCGACGTCGTGTATTACGACAGTTTTCCGGGAGCCACGGACCGCAGCAAATCCTCTATCGAGAAGATCTTTGACCGGTTGGTCGAGAAAGGACGCATGAGCGAGGACCAGCGCACCGCGACCTTAGCTAAAATGAGCTGGTCGAAGGACCTTAGCGCCGTATCTGGGGCAGACCTCATCGTAGAGGCCGTGATCGAAAATCTAGAAGTGAAAAAAGAATTGTTTGCGCAGGTTGAGCCACTGATTTCAGAAACCGCTTGGCTGTGTACGAACACCTCTAGTCTCAGCATCGCTGCACTTTCAGCGGACCTAAAACACCCAGAGCGTTTCGGTGGATTGCATTTTTTCAATCCAGCACCATTGATGCCCTTAGTAGAGATTGTTCCTGGTGTGAAAACCGGTGAAGAGTTCAGCGAGACCATGGAAGCACTCATGATCGAGTGGAGCAAAGTGCCTGTTTTAGCGAAAGACACACCGGGATTCATCGTCAATAAAGTAGCACGACCTTTTTACAGCGAAGCGATCAAACTTTACGAAGAAGGTGTGGCAAGCGTTGCGGAGATTGACGCCGCGGTTAAAAGTATTGGGTTTCGCATGGGACCTTTTGAATTGACAGATCTCATAGGGCATGATGTAAACTATACGGTGACGGAAACGGTTTGGAGCCAATTCTTTTACGACCCCCGCTTCCGCCCCTCCATCACCCAAAAAAGACTTAAAGAAGCGGGATTGTACGGTCGTAAAACCGGCCGTGGTTTCTATAACTACGCAAGCGGTATGGACGCAGCAGTTGTGGCTCAAGAAGACGCCGAGATCGATCCAATGCTCAGTGAGAAAATCGTAGAACGCATTCTTTGCCTTATTACCAATGAAGCCTTAGATGCGGTATGGCAGGGCATTGCCTCCCCAGAAAACGTTGACCTCGCCATGACCAAAGGAGTGAACTACCCGAAAGGACCCATCCAATGGGGGCGCGAGATGGGTTGGGACCAGGTATTGGACACTTTAAAACGCTGCCACAAACATTACGGCGACGATCGGTACAGACCTTGTCCGTTATTACGTCACCTAAATACCGGTAATGCTGAATTGGGAGAGGGCCAGCTCACTGATAATTTTATGGTATAACCATGACCAATGCCAGCGACGAACTACTAAAGCGCGCCTATGCGCAGGATGCTTCCATCTACCAGGAATCTCCAGAGTCCGTTGCTTTCCCTGCCTCCGCAGAAGAGGTGGTCGCACTGGTCAGATCGGGCAAGCCGCTGATCCCACGCGCCGCAGGAACATCCCTCGCCGGCCAGGTCGTGGGCGATGGCACCGTATTAGATACCGGAAGGCACATGAACGCCATTCTCCACATCAACGTGGAGGAGCGCTGGGCAGAGGTGCAACCCGGTGTGGTCCGCGACGAACTCAACCACCACCTCAAGGAACACGGGCTGTTTTTTGGCCCCAACACCTCTACCTCTAACCGTTGTATGATGGGCGGCATGGTGGGCAATAACAGCTCGGGCTCCACCTCTATTTCCTACGGGACTACTCGTGAAAAGTTACTTGGTCTGGAGCTGGTCACCGCAGATGGCGCGTTGCGCGCCATGGGCACTATTGCCTCAGATGGAGTTCGAGAAATTCCACCAGCTGTCAAAGCTTGGATGGCCCAATGGTCAGAAGCTTGGTCCTCAGAAAACCTCGTACAGCATTTTCCAGACCCAAGCATTCATAGAAGAAATACGGGCTATGCCATTGATTTAATTGGTCCAAATCCCGATGCACTCTTAAGCGTGATGTGCGGTTCAGAAGGTACACTGGGCATTACCACCAAGATTCGTGTGGCCTTAGATCCCCTACCGCCTACTCATGTGGCCGTAGCTGCATTGCACTACCACAGTATGGATGAAGCCATGGGTGCCACCCCGAAATTGATGGCCCACAAGCCTTATCAACTTGAGCTCATGGACCGCATCATCTTAGAATGTACGCGTGAGAGCAAGGAATATGCAAGCTACCGTGATTTTGTCCAAGGCGATCCTGCAGCCATTTTGCTCGTAGAAGTTCGCGGTGAAAGCGAGGCGGAACTTACTGAGAAGTTGGCTGCTCTGCAATGCGAACACAGTTATGCTAGAGCAGAGCTCTTTGGGGACGACAGCGATAAAGTTTGGAAGCTCCGTGCCGCAGGGTTGGGATTGCTCTCCAATGTGCCGGGCGATGCGAAACCTGTGGCGTGTATTGAAGATACCGCCGTACGTATCGATGTGCTCCAAGAATATATCCGGGAGTTTGATGCATTGATGCAAGGCTTCGGCCAGGAAAGTGTGTACTACGCGCATGCCGGTGCCGGGGAATTGCACTTGCGCCCTATTTTAGATTTAAAGACTTCAGAAGGGGTCCGATTATTATACGAAATCAGCAAAGCCAGCGCCCAGCTCGTTAAAAAATATGGGGGGTCGCTTTCAGGCGAGCACGGCGACGGTCGCGTTCGTGCCGCTTTTATCAAAGACTTCTACGGTCCAGAGGTCTACCCTTGGATGGAAAGCTTCAAGAAGGCTTGGGATCCGGAGAACCAGTTAAACCCAGGCAAGATTGTGGGTGCTAAACCCATGAATGAAGATTTACGCTATGAAGTAGACCGTGAAGAGCCTGTCCTAGAAACCCAGTTTCCGTTCAGCGAAGAAGGCGGTTTTTTACGTGCGGTCGAAAAGTGCAACGGATCAGGAGATTGCAGAAGACTTCCCCATACCGGTGCCTTGATGTGCCCTTCGTACATGGCCTCAAGGGACGAATGGGACAGTACCCGCGGACGGGCGAATGTGCTCCGCAGCGTACTGACCGAGCAAAGTATAGAAGGCTTTAAAGCACCTGAATTGGCCGAAGCTATGCAGCATTGCGTGGGCTGTAAAGGCTGTACCAAGGAATGTCCTTCTGGGGTCGACATGGCTGCCATGAAGTCTGAATACTTGTATCAAAACCGTTCTATACGTACGATAGCGGACAAGGCCTTTGCCAACTTCCACAAGAGTTTGAAATACCAAGGGTTGTGGCGGTTGATCAATCCAGTTTTGAGATCCGGAATAACCAAGCGATTAATGGGTATTCATCCGGAGCGATCTGTTCCGGAATTGGCACCACCGGCCTATATGAAAGCGTATGAAAAAAGCTATTCGGTAGAAAGCGCCGCAGGCCACGAGCGCGCCGTGATCTTATGGGTAGATGAATTTACACAGGCGAACGACCCGCTGCTCATAGGTAAAGCGTGTGATGTGCTCGGCGCGCTCGGCTACAGTCCAGCGGTCATTTGTAGTCCAAGTGGACGTGCAGCGCTCAGTGGTGGTTTTTTACCAGAATCGAAGGAATTGGCCCAAAAAGCACTAAAAAAGCTCAAAAACGCGGCAAAAAAGCTCAAAAACGCACCGATTTTGGGTTTGGAGGCAAGCGCCGTTCTTAGTGCGGTGGATGAATACGGACGGTTGTTGCCGGAAGAAAAGGGATGGATTCAAAGTAAAAGGATCGCTACGCTTGATAAATTTCTTGCAGACGATCTCCCGAAAATGGAAGTCAATAAGGACGTCTTTGAGCCTTACCATGCAGAGGTTTTATTGCATGTGCACTGCCATCAAAAAAGTCTAGAAAGCGCAGGCGACACCGCATATGTGTTGCAATTGCTGCTCGGTGCAAAAGTCAATCGTGTGAAGAGCAGCTGCTGCGGCATGGCAGGTTCTTATGGAATGAAAAAAGAGAATTACGCGATGAGTAAGAAAATGGCAGAATTGGTTTTACTTCCCGCCGTTACCGCTTTTGAAGGGGAACACATTGTTGCTACCGGGACTTCCTGCCGTCACCAGATTAATGACCTCAGTTCGAAGCGCGCAGTTCACTTGGTAGATCTACTTTGGGAACGACTGAACTTCTAAGGAGCCTTACTCCTCCGCGGCTTCAAATTTTACAATGACATCTTGTATACCGGTCAGCACGGTATCGCGCATCCCATGAACCATAGTCAGAGTATAGCGCTCATTACCTCTGAAACGAACAGCTCCGCCTCCTATGGGAGCAAATACTGTTTTCAACGTGCTCATACCTGTTCCGTTCCAGCGGCCTAAATCATCTGCTAATGCAATGTTTACGGTATCCGTATACTCTACCCCTTGTGTGGAGCTGATGGTGCGAAATAAATACAGGTTATTGTAGGGGTAATCTACAAAGTGACGCACGTAAAGTCCCATATAAACCGGTGTTTCGACATCTTCCGGCGCCCACTGGACTGTGATCGCGCTGTCTAAATGCCACTGATTGTTTTCGAAGGAAGTCATTTCGTCCAACAAAGGGGGTGCTGAACAGCTTTGTAGAAAAAGTAAAAACAGTGAAAAAAGACCCAAAACGAGTCGATTTTCAGCTGTTTTCATGTGTTTTTGCGCTAAAAAGGGCATTATTCTGCTTTTTTCGGTGCGTTTGGCTTTTTACCATTGCGGTTACGACCACCGCGATTATTACGGTTGCGACCACCTCTGTTTTTACGGCCTTTTGGCTGATCAAAACGTGTGATGCTGTCTTCGGCGCTACCGCCTACAAAATCGGCCACTGCGACCTCAGCTTTTGCCTTTGGCTGCTCTATGTACGCAAATTCTGCAAGATCATCTGGAGATTCACCGCGTTTGTTGGCTTCCACAATCTCAAGAACTTGGTCCAGCTTCAGCGGAACCCAGTTGTTTGGATCGCTGTCGAGCGAATACCACAACATCTCCTTGAAAATATCCATTTTCTGGAAAAACGCCACGCCTTTCGCGAGCTTCAGTTTCTTTGAAGGGGAGGGAAAACGCTTCACCGCTTCGATGTAACTGTCCAGTTCGTAGTTCAGACAACATTTTAACTTACCGCACTGTCCCGCTAATTTCTGCGGGTTCAAACTAAGCTGCTGGTAGCGTGCCGCAGCGGTATTTACACTGCGGAAATCGCTGAGCCAAGTAGAACAACAAAGCTCCCGTCCACAAGATCCTATACCGCCTAAACGCTGCGCTTCTTGACGCGCGCCTATTTGCTTCATTTCAATGCGGACAGCGAACAGTTGGGCCAATTCACGGATCAACTGTCGGAAATCTACCCGTTCGTCTGCCGTATAATAGAAGGTCGCTTTTGAGCCATCGCCTTGGAATTCGACGTCGGAGATTTTCATTTTCAATCCTAAACGCTGAGCCACATCGCGGCTCTGCATCATCGTTCGCTTTTCGCGTGCGCGGGCTTCCGCCCACTTCTCTAAGTCGCGTTCTGAAGCTTTGCGGTACACTTTGTTCGGGTTCTCTTCCGATTCGTACTTGAACTTCTTTTTATTCATCTGGAGCTTTACCAGCTCCCCGGTGATAGAGACGTTTCCTATGTCGTGTCCGGAGTGGGCTTCAACAGCCACAGCATCTCCGATCTGAAGGGGTAGAACTTCGGCGTTATGGAAAAATTCCTTGCGCCCGTTTTTAAATCTGACCTCAACCCAATCAAAAGCTTGATCTGTCGAGGGTAGTTCCATATTTGAAAGCCAGTCATAGACCGACAGTTTTCCGCATCCTCCAGTTCCACACGAGCCGTTGCTTTGACAACCCTTTGGAACGCCGCCACCGCTGCCACAATTACTGCATGCCATGGTCGTTATATTTATGCTATCAAACAACAACTTTGTTGTGTTGTTTGCGATACTAAGGTCGTAAATTGAACCCATGATTGAACGGAATCTGTTTAAAATTCTACTCACTGCGTGTTTCGCAGTTCTGCTTGCCCCGTTTGCGCAGGCTCAGGATGGAAAATGGCAGACTGCCAGTGCCTTCGAGTACTGGGGGGATCATCTGCCCTACAACACGTTTGAACACGTGGACCAATTAGACCCCCTCGTATTCTGCGCCTCCCAAGACAACCTGCTCATCATCGACGGCAGCACGGACGAATACAGCAGGTATTCTAGAATTAATGGGCTTTCCGGAACCAACATCACTGCTTTACGGGCAGATGTCGTCTCACAGACCGTTTGGATTGGTTATGCCAACGGCCGCATCGACGTTTGGCGTAACGGCACTTTC
>JAKMEB010000063.1 GCA_022426185.1 Schleiferiaceae bacterium | reverse complement strand
CTGCAAGGTTTGATGACCGATATGCTTCAATTGCAAGGCAATGACTTCAAGTCGTTGGTAGAGTCTCGTGTTATCCTAGAGCGAAATATTGTTCAGTTAGCCGCACTTAATAGAACAAATGAGGATTTGGTTCAGATACAATCTGCCTCCGCCGCTTATGAAGCCGCATTAGGTCGTGGCGAGGATGCCATAGGGGAGGATTTTCTATTCCATTTGAAAATTGCAGATGCGAGTAAAAATACCGTTTTAAAGTCTTTAATGTTAATTATCACCCCTGACATCGTTCAATATTTTAAAAAACACAACATCTGTGCCGACGATCACGCCAAAGTAGTTGGAGAACATAGAGAACTTGTAGATCACATCATTCATCAACGTCCTGAGGAGGCCGGTAGCTGTTTGACTAGGCATTTAGACATGATTGCAAATTATGTCAACCAATTAAAAGAACAATCGTTTCTAGATTCCGATGGTAATCTAGTTCAGTCATAAATAACCCGAATGCATTTATTCAAAAACACCATAGATAGGTGCATTTAAAAATCAGAATCATGATAAAACACAGAAACACGTTTTTGACTTCGAAACTGAACAAGTGCTTTTTAGTACTTGCGTTTATTTTCGGAATCAATTCAGGACTTGTGGCACAGAATGTCACAGTTACCGGAGTAGTGACCGGTTCAGACGGGGCCTCTATACCGATGGCCTCAATTGTAGTTGAAGGAACGGATAAATCTTCCGTTGCTGATGCAATGGGTAAGTATTCGATTTCCGCACCAAAAGAGGCTACCCTGGTATTCTCTAGTGCAGGTTATCTCTCCCAAGTTGTTCCAATTGCTGGACGTGCGTTAATCAACGTAACATTAAATGAGGACAATGAAATTCTTGATGAAGTAGTCGTAGTTGGTTACGGTACCATCAGAAAATCACATTTAACAGGGTCCGTTGCGAAGATTGAGAATAAAATTCTTGATCAAATCCCACTGGGTCGTGTCGATGATGCACTTAGTGGTCAAATTACAGGTGTAACCATTCAGCAAACTAACCCCGCTGCCGGTGAAGCTCCAACGATCAGAGTTCGTGGTCAAGGATCTATTTCATTTGATTCAGATCCGCTAATCGTACTTGATGGAATCGTGGTTGGAAACGACGGCGACTTCTTATCTAGTTTGGATATGAATGATGTTGCTTCTGTTGAAGTTCTAAAAGATGCTTCTTCAGGTGCTATTTATGGTTCGCGTGGTGCGAACGGTATTATCATGATCACCACTAAGAAGGGTGTCGAAGGACCTACAAAGTTTTCTTATAATACGTACGTCGGATTTAAGGACGTACCTGCAAATGACGTCCTAGCTACGAATGACGAATGGGCTGATTTTGTAAGAGCAAATAATAATGGTGAATTAACTGATAGAATGACTTACATCCAGCAGCTCGGTAGCAATACCAATTGGGAGGATGTTGTTTTTGATGGTGGAATGATCACTAGTAACGCAATCAGTGCGAGAGGTGGAACAAAAAACACAAAATTCACTGCTTCGGTAAATCACATGAATGACCAAGGTGTTATGCTGACGGATAATTTTGAAAAACTAAATTTCAGAATTAATCTTACTACGAAACTTAGAGAGCGTATTCAATTCGGTGTGAATTTGAACCCTTCTCATACTGAGCAACGTCGTTTCCCTATTGGCGTTCATGACGCACTTCGCCAGGCTCCTTGGAATCCAGGTTGGATCACAGAAGAGAATATTGGTTATGTGAACCGCTACCGCGAAAACGGACGTTGGTCTGATGTTCAAGTAGGCGATTATGCTATGGAGCGTATGTTTGATGATTATGATTTAGAAAACGGCATGCCGGATCCAGATGCTTCTGGTACAGACATTTCGACCACATCAAATGCAGGAACGCTTGCTAAAATTCTAGAGAGAGATCGTAGAAAGTACCAAACAAAGGTATATGCAAATACATTCTTGAAATTCCAGCTTACGGATGCATTGTCATTAAAGCAGACTTTTGGGGGTGATTTCCGCTACACGAAAAATCGCGAATGGTTTGGAGTAGAAGCAACACGTAATGGTGCGGCTGATTCTCGCTCAAATCGCAGTACAGATATTCGTTGGCACACGGTAAGTGAAAGTTTATTGAATTTTGATAAAGAGTGGGGCAATCAAAGCCTTAATGCTGTTGCAGGTTTTGCTTACGAGACTTGGCAAACAGAACAGACATTGCTTAATTCTGCCGGCTTTTCGAACGACTTGATTCAAACCATTCCTGGTGCAAATCTAACTGGAGGTGAAATGGTTGAGTATGAGGAAGCTCTTCTTTCCTACCTATCACGTGTGAACTATACGTTGAAGGATCGTTATTTACTAACAGCAAGTATTAGAACGGATGGTAGTTCTAAGTTTGGTCCAGAAACGAAATACGGAATCTTCCCAGCAGTTAGTGCGGGTTGGTTGGTAAATCAAGAGGACTTCTTCCCAGCGAATAGTATCATAAATAACCTTAAAGTTAGAGCGAGTTATGGTGTAACTGGTAATAACAATGGTATTGGTCAGTACGATCATTTAGGTTTGATTGCACCGTTTGGAACAGGTTTTGGTCAAATTGGATACAATGCAACCAACATTGCTAACCCAAATCTAGGTTGGGAGAAATTGAGAGAGGTTAACCCGGGAATTGATCTTTCTATGTGGGGGTCAAGATTCAATCTTTCACTTGATTTGTATCAGAGAACGAGTGAAGATTTATTGCTTCAAGTTCCTGTACCATCCGTAACTGGATTCTCTACTGCCCTCGTAAATAGAGGAGAAGTTGAGAATAAAGGCTTTGAGCTTGAGATGATGACAAGAAACATCAGTACACGTAACTTCACGTGGTCTACGTCATACATTCTTACGCACAACCAGAATAAGCTTGTAGATTTTGCAGGTGCAGGAGACTTAATCAGTATTGTTGATGGTAAGCGTCCTGCAGAATGGATTGCTCGCGTTGGATCTCCAATCTCTTCTTTCTACGGTTACGTAGTAGAGGATGAAATTTCTTTGGACTACATCAAAAATCCGTTCTATCCTATCAACGGCCAATCTCAAGATATTTATGTTAGAGATTTAAATGGTGACGGTGTTATTGACACAGACGATAGAACGGTATTAGGTTCTCCTTACCCAGACTTCGTTTGGAGTGTAACGAACAACTTTAAGTACAAGAACTTTGATATCATGGTAATGATGCAGGGCTCGCATGGCGCTGAGGTTAGAAACATTGCTTCTCAGTACATTAATAACGAATTCTCAAGTAATCAAGATTACACCACGGACTTCCCGGATGCAAACTTGGTTAAGCAGAGAATCTTTACCAGTGATGACATTCAGGATGCATCTTTCATCTCGTTGAGAAACTTGAATATTGGATACAACGTACCAGCATCCACTTTAACTCAGTTAGGTGTTCAGCGTTTACGTGTTTATGCATCGGCTCAGAACTTACTGTATATCATGTCTGACGGTTACGAAGGATATAATCCAGAAGGTATTGACCAAGGAAGAGGTAACCCGTTAACTTACGGTTACCAGCGCGGTCCAGCTCCTATTTACAGAACGTTCTCTTTAGGTGTTAATCTAGACTTTTAATCAGTATGAAAAAATCAATTTTAATTCTTAGTGGGATCCTGGCGTTAAGCGCTTGTTCAACAGATCCCCTTGATCTTGCTCCAAAATCAGAAATTGGTGCAAATGGATTCTACACCAACGATGCGGAGGTAGAATTAGCGACTATCGCGATTTATGACGGTATGCAAGCCATACCAAAAATCGAATTTGCCTTGTCGGAAATGCGTTCTGACAATGGTAAAACGAAAACCAGTGAAGGAGAATGGGCGGAATTTGAAAGTTTCACCATTCAAGCTACGAACCAGCAAGTCCAATTGTATTGGGCCGCAAACTACAATGTCATTTTTAGAGCGAATACCGTTCTTGCAAATTTGGATGTTGTTGTAGATGATGCGCTCAAAATGCAACTTGAAGGTGAAGCTAAATTTGCACGTGCACTTTGTCATTTTAAGTTAGCGAATGCTTACGGCGATGTTCCAGTGATCGATCGTGTTGTTGGACCTCAGGACTCTACATATTTTGAGAGAAAGCCGGTATCGACTGTTATGGCTGTGGTAATCGCAGATTTAGAAGATGCAATTCAGTTGCTTCCTTCAAAATCGGGTATGGTATTTGGCCGCGCGACGAGAGGTGCTGCTACAGCTATATTGGCTAAGGCTCACTTAAGAGAAGGTAATTACAGCACGTCTGAAAGTTTGTTAGCCGATCTTCTATCGGATACAGATTATGCGTTAGAGGATGTATACAATGATGTGTTCTACGATGAAGGTAATGATGAGATTCTTTTCGCCATTCCTTACGTAGATGATGATCTTTTCGAAAGTCAGGATTTCTCATTTGAATTTACGGTTGGAGGTGTTCGTAGTGGTTTAAATTACTTGACCGACGACCTGAAATCTGTTATGGACCCAATGGATACTGCACGTACTCCTGTGATTGCAAATCCACTCAATACTAACGAATGTGGAAAATTCCTTACGGCAAGTGCAAACGCTAGAATGTGTGGTAACGATTGGATCGTTAGTCGTTTAGCTGATGTTTACTTGATGCATGTTGAGGCGAAAATGGCCGGTCAAGGTGCTACTCAAAATTTAGATGCAATCGCTTCGTTTAATGCGGTACGTGCACGTGTCGGAATGGCTCAAGTGGCTACCGATGGTACGGGAGAAATCACATTAGAAGAATTATTAGCGGAGCGTCGTATCGAATTAGCTTTCGAAAACCACCGTTTCGATGATTTAACGAGAACGGGTCAAGCGCAAACGGTATTGTCGGCATTCGCTACCGCTGAAGGAAATATCTTCACAGGTACGGATTTACTTTTGCCAATTCCACAAAACGAAATCAACGTTAGTGAGGGCAAATTGAGCCAGAATCCAGGATATAACTAGACCAAATCTGTAAAAAGTAATTCATTAATTATGAAAAAGATAATAAGATCAACAACATTTGGTTGGAAAGGGTTGCCGTTAGCGGTCCTTTCCGCCTTCATCATTCTGGTAGGCTGCCGCGAAGAATATCCTGCAGCTGGATCAATCCCAGATAACACACCACC
>JAKMEB010000052.1 GCA_022426185.1 Schleiferiaceae bacterium | reverse complement strand
AACCTACATGTTCTTGTATGCACCGTATCAAAAGCCCGCTGAAAAGACCATTATTTCAACCAACGCTGGAAACCGCGGAAATGCGCACAGTGAATACTTTGGTCCAATGGCAGAGAGTGGCATCTTTGGTTTACTGACGTTGCTTCTTGTCATATATCAAGTAGTCTTAAATGCTGTTAATTCTTATCACCAATTACCCACAATTCGACATCAAGGATTATTACGTGTTGCTTTTCTAGGTTTAATCACTTACTATTTACACGGGTTTTTGAATAATTTTCTTGACATGGATAAGGCAAGCGCTCCTTTTTGGGGCTTTACAGCATTAATAGCAGTACTTTCTATCCGATCAAAATCCAAGGCAACTACAACGCCTTAACATTGCCTTAACATTAGTGTTTGTGCGCTTTTTCGTGTTCTAATACTTTAGTTTTATTAGCAAGTCTTTGCTTTCAGGGTCTCAATCGAGAGTATTAAAACGTAGCTAACCCCTTTTTTTTTTACATGCTTATTTGCAAATAAGCCATAGAAACTGCAATTTTAGCACTGCTTAACATACGTTTAACAGAAAAACAGGTACAATGAAAAACAAATTTTCACTGTGGTCAGTATTAGCTTTTGTTCTCGCAGCAAACTTTGCCATTGCGCAATCGGTTTCGGGAGTAGTGAGTGACGCTGGTTCAGGAGACGCGCTACCAGGGGTAGCGGTTTCGGAAAAAGGTACTAACAATGCAACCTTAACGGACTTTGACGGTAAGTTTACCATCAAGGCGGATAAAGGAGCAACTTTAGTATTTTCTTCAATGGGAATGGATTCTAAAGAAGTTACAGCTTCTTCAGATTTTATTCAAGTTAGTCTAACCGCTTCTGCGAGTCAGCTCGATGAAGTAGTAGTTACTGCACTTGGTATGACAAGAGAGAAGAAATCTCTTGGTTATGCAACACAAGATGTAGATGGCGCTGAGGTTACGACAGTAAAGGATGCCAACTTTGTAAACTCATTGAGTGGAAAAGTAGCGGGTGTACAAATTAAGAGTTCAGGAACTCTTGGTGGTTCAGCCAATGTGGTGATTCGTGGTTCTAGTTCGTTAACTGGAAATAACCAAGCGTTATTTGTTGTTGACGGAATGCCTATTTCGAACTCTACGGGTAATAGCTCAAACATAGCTAGCGGTCGTGGTGGTTACGATTATGGTAATGCTGCTATGGACATCAACCCAGAGGATATAGAAAACATTTCGGTATTGAAAGGTGCTGCGGCAACTGCCTTGTACGGTTCACGTGCTTCTAATGGTGTAGTTTTAATTACTACGAAAAGTGGAAAAAGTAGCAAGGGTAAGAAAACCTTAGGTGTTACAGTTAGCACAGGTATTACTGTGGGAGCTATCAACCAAAACACTTTTGTTCGTCACCAGCAGTCTTATGGACCTGGATACGGTCGCTTCTACGGCGGTTCGTACATTACAACGGCTCCTGGAGATTCAACGTTCACTGACGGTCGTGCGCAATCTTATGATGCGAACGGTGACGGTCAAGCTGATATAGCGTTGCCAATGGGTGAGGATGCTTCATGGGGTCTTGCTGTTGATCCTTCTTTAGATGTATACGATTGGGAATCTATTTTCCCAGAATTGGATACTTACCAGCAGTCTAAAAAGCACGTTGCTCCGGAAAATGGTGCATTGAGCTTTTACGAGCAAAGTGTTACACGTAATAACAACTTTGCGATCGATGGTGGTGGTGAGAATACTTCATTCCGTCTATCTGCAACGAGCTTTGATCAAAAAGGAATTGTTCCTGGATCTCACATTGGTCGTGATAATATCTCGTTCAGCGGGAAATTTAACGCTTCTGACAAATTGACGGTTTCCGCGAAAGCAAACTACATCAATCAAAACGGTAAAGGACGTTACGGAACAGGATACGATTCTCGTAACCCTAACCAAGCTTTCCGCCAATGGTATAATGTCTTAACGGATATGGATGCTCAGAGAAATTCGTACAATAATTTTGGTCAGAAAAATTATTCTTGGAATGCATACGGTTACGGTGCAGCGAATCCAACTAAGCCGCATTACTTTGATAATTTCTACTATTCAGCGCTACAGAATTTTTCAACCGATTCACGTAATCGTATCATTGGAAACATCATGGCTGAATACCAGATCAATGACTGGATGAAGTTAACGGGTCGTATGTCTGCAGATAGTTATACTGAACTACGTGAAGAGCGTATCGGTACAGAATCTGTTGATGTTTCAATGTACACTCGTAACAATCGCGCGTTCACTGAGCAGAACAATGACTTGTACCTAAACATGAATAAAAACTTTGGTACTGATGGCGAAATCAGTTTCTCAGGTTTATTAGGTTACAACCAACGTCGCTCTTCTTTCCAAAGCATTTATGCTTCAACTAACGGTGGTTTAGTTGTTCCTGGCGTTTATGCCTTGAGTAACTCTGTTGCAGCTCCTGCAGCTCCATCAGAAGGGTCGAACACTATTGGTGTTGACGGTATTTATGGACAAGCATCGATTGGATACCAGAACTTCTTGTACTTAGATTTATCTGCGCGTCAAGATGTTTCTTCAACCCTTCCAGTTGAAAACAACACATACTTCTACCCAGCAGCTTCTTTAAGCTTAATCTGGTCAGAATTTGTTGACTCTGACATTCTAACTTTCGGTAAGCTTCGCGCGAACTGGGCAAATGTTGGTTCTGATGCTCCAGCGAATGCTTTGGTTGATGCTTATGGTATTGGTACTCCGTTCAATGGTACAACTTTAGCGTCTGCACCTTCAACTCAGAACAATTCTATGCTACTTCCTGAGAACACTGCTTCTACGGAATTAGGTTTGGAAGTTAAGTTGTTTGACAACCGCTTTGGATTTGATGTGAGTGCCTACCAGAGATCGACTACGAATCAAATTCTACCTGCTCAAGTTTCTACTGCTACAGGTACTTACTACAAGTATGTTAATGCAGGACAGGTGGATAACCAAGGATTTGAAGTAAGCAGTTACATTACTCCTGTTAAAACGAAAGACTTCCAGTGGGATGTAAACATCAACTGGTCAACTAACGATAATACAGTTGTTTCGTTATTTGGTGATTCAGAGTCATTATTATTAGGTTCTGTACAAGGTGGTGTTAACATGACCGCACGTGTAGGTGAGTCTTACGGTACGCTAGAAGGTACTCAGTACGTTCGTGCTGGTGGCGATGGTGCACCACTTGTTTACGATTGGTCAAGCTCTCGTGGTGGTGCTCGTTACTACACTGGTGACGTTGGCGTTATCGGTAACGTTCAAGCTGACTGGAGAGGTGGTATTAGTAATGCAATCTCTTACAAGAACATTAGACTAAGTGCACTAGTAGATGCTCAATGGGGAGGTAACTTCTTCTCTTTGGATACTTACTACGGTTACGGAACTGGTGTATATGACTTCTCTGCAGGTACAAATGCAGCGGGTAACCCAATCCGTACGAACGTTGAAGACGGCGGTGGTCTAACCTTTGACGAAGTTGCCTACTTAGGTATTGAAACACCGCAACAATGGGATGGTGTTACAGTTGATGCTGACGGTAACCCAGTGGGTACTGAAAACTCAACACCAATGTGGATGAACGATTATGGTAATGCAATGGGATGGGCCTTAGGTGGACCAAAAGAAATGCACATCCACGATGCTTCTTTTGTTAAATTAAGAGAAGTTGCTTTGACGTATACCTTGCCTACAAGCGCATTAGCTGGTCTTCCAGTTGCAGGCGTTGATGTAAGCTTTGTTGGTAGAAACCTAGCGATACTGTACAAAAACACGCCTTGGTCAGATCCAGAGGCTGGTCTTTCAGCAGGTAACCTTCAGGGGTATCAGTCAGGTGCTTATCCAACGCTACGTGAAGTTGGTGTGAATTTGAGAGTTAAATTCTAAGAAGTTCTAGATATGAAAAAGATATTATTCGCAGCAGCAGCTGCACTAGCAATCACTTCTTGTAGCAATGATCTTTCTAGCCTTAACGGCAATGTGAAAGCTCCAGAATCTGTTCCAGCAGGCGCGTTATTCGCAAATGCCACTATGGGATTCTATGACTATGCTGCAGTACAGAACGTGAATCAAAACAACTTGCGTCTTTGGTCACAGCACTGGACGCAGACTACTTATGTAGATGAATCAAATTTCGATCTTGATAATCGTGATGTTAATGGCGCTACTTTTTGGCGTATGTACGGTACGGTTGTTCGCGATTGTGAAGAAGCTCGTACTGCGTTAGCAGATGTTGTTGCATCAACGGAGGCAATTGCCGCTGCTGAGGGAGCAATAGAGGTGATGGAAGTTTTGGCGTTCTCATTCTTGGTAGATCTCTTTGGAGATGTGCCTTACTCTGAAGCGTTAACAGAAACTAACACTCCAGTATACGATGATGACGCTGCAATTTACAGTGATCTTTTAGCGCGTTTAGATGCTGCTGCAATGAACTTAAGCGGTACTTCTGCTTTCGGTAGTTCTGACATCATTTACGGTGGAGATGCTGCATCTTGGAAAATGGCTGCTCATTCTCTTATGCTTCGTTTGGCAATTCGTATGATCGATGCTGATCCAACAAATGCTCAAATGTATGGTGAGAAGGCAATAGCGGGTGGTGTATTCGCTTCATCTGCCGATGACATGCGTTTGTTCTATTCGTCAGCTCCACCTCACACGAATCCAATGTGGGAAACGTTAGTACAGAGTGGACGTACAGATTACATTGCATCTAACACATTAGGTGATGTAATGAATGCCAATAACGATCCACGTCGTGCAGCGTTCTTTAAGAATCTTGATAGTGTTGGTAATGTAACTGCTGCACCTCACGGTCTGCAGTCAGACTACTACCAATTCTCTCAGCCAGGTTCTGCTTTAGAAGACCCAACTTGGTCGCATGCTGCAATCAGTTATGTTGAGGTTGAGTTCTTATTAGCGCATGCAGCTGTTGCTGGCTGGGCTGGTACAGGTGATGCTGCGACGCACTACAACGCTGGTATCACAGCTTCTATGGAAGAGTGGTTAGGTGCTGGTGTAGATGCTTCAGGCTACCTTGCTCAAGCTGGTGTTGCATTTGATGCAACAACTGCAGCTGCTCAAATTGGAACGGAAAAATGGATTGCGATGTACAGCAACGCAAGCGAAGCATACAACACCGTACGTCAATATGATTTGACTATGAATGTAGCTGACCTTGCTCAGACTGTTACACCGAACCGTTATTCTTATCCTTTAGATGAGATTTCATTAAACCTTACAAACGTCAATGCAGCGAAAGCGAAATTTGGCAACGATGATACCTTCGCTAAGGTATTCTGGGATATGTAAGCCTTACTTGAAAAAGTACTAAAGAACCCGCGCTGTAAGGCGCGGGTTTTTTTTTGCTTTTACTTTTTGAAGTATGTTACCTTAGCGACCTATGTCAGCAAACATTTATCTCGCACTTCAAGAAAAATTTGGAGATCGAATCATTTCTGAATCGCAAATTAAAAGCTTCGAAAGACGTCACGACTGTGTCTTAGAAACAGATTGGCTGGAATACGATGAATCGGTGGAAGGTTATTTCTTAACACCAGAGGTGCTGGAATACCAAACCACATCGAAAAAGCATCAGGAAGCGCTCGGTTTGGGCGAATTAGAGGATCGCATAGTAGATGTACTAGAACAAGGTAAATCTATCCCATGGGGAAAAGTGGCCATAGCTATGTGGACCTTTTTTCTGTTCATTGTGGTGTATACCGTGATAGAAACCATGCGCAAATAAAAAACCACCTCTTATGAGGTGGTTTTTTTAGTTTGATAGCGATGTATCTGATCGTTATTTTGCGCGTTCCTTGTAAGACCCGTCTTCAGTATTAATGACAATCTCTTCATCGGTTTTAATAAACAGCGGTACTGCGACCTGTGCTCCACCTTCAACAGTTACAGTTTTCATAGCATTAGAAGAGGTGTTGCCTTTAACAGTAGGCTCAGAGTAGGTTACCTTTAAGTTTACCGTACGCGGAAGCTCAACCGCCATAGCGCGGTCTTCACTTGCATGGAAGAGTACAAAGCACATCATACCGTCCACTAGGAAATCTGGTGCATTGATCAGGTCTTTTGCAAAGGTGAGTTGTTCGTAGTTCTCGGTATTCATGAAGTGGTAATCGGACCCGTCATTATAAAGAAACTGGTATTGACGGTTTTCGACATCGATGGTTTCAATTTTGGCACCGGCAGGAAACGTGTTGTCCAAAACTCTTCCCGTTTCAAGATTTTTAATTTTAGTACGTACGAATGCTGCACCCTTACCTGGTTTGACGTGAAGGAATTCTATAATTTGATACGGTTGGCCATTATAATTGATGCACATGCCGTTTTTAATATCTGAAGTACTTGCCATGATGAATTTATTTTGGTCAAATATAGCGCAAATTGGTTGCGCAGAAATTTAGTAATGCTTCTCTAAGAGTAGTTCGTTCGTACAAAACAAATATTCATCCTTTTGGTAGTTGCTGCCAACAACAATAGTCTTTGAAAGTGCGAAGGAATGGATCAGCGCTTTATATAATTGGACGCCATCAGAATCTAAATTACTGAGCGGTTCATCCAGCAATAAAAAAGGTCGGTCGTTCGCAATAGCCAAAAGTAGCCGAACGCGCTGTAGCATACCGGAACTGAATGCGGAGAGTCGCTTGTTTAGATGTTTTGTTAGTCCTGCTTTCTCCAGCCATTCTGCCTGCTCAAAGCCTGCCGGGAACGGACAGAATTTGGTGTGAAAATCGATGGATTCACTTAGGCTAAACATAGGATTCAGTGCGACATATGGTGCGGCGATACCCACGTGTAGGCCAATAGTTTTTGCTGTAATGTGCACATCGTTCAATGAAACACTAAGTGTTCCTTCTGTCGCTTCGAGTGCACCACTTAAAATTTTTATGAGGGTGGATTTACCGGATCCGTTGGAACCCAGAACTACAGTTTTAGATCCCTTTTCGAAAGTGTAGGTAACATCTTGTAAAATATGCTGTTTACCATACTTCTTCTGTAATCCTTCTAATACAATCATAGTATGGAGGTTACTTTCTGATAAGTCCGCGATTACTCTGCTCAATAAAGCGGAGTATTAGCTCGGCTAATGGTCGGTCTGGATGCATTTCTTTAATACGATTCACAGCTTGTGATACGTTCATTCCACTCTGATAGATCGTGCGATAGAGCATTTGAATCTCATTGATATCTTCTTGTGAGAAGTTGCGTCTTTTTAATCCGACACTATTTACACCAGCATAAGCTAGTGGTTCCCCTGCAGCAGTTATAAATGGCGGCACGTCCTTGCGAACCATTGCGCCACCGCCAATCATGACGTGGGCACCTATTTTCACAAATTGATGCACAGCAGAAAGCCCAGAAACGATACCGTAATCACCAATCTCTACATGGCCGGCAAGGGCAACACTGTTGACTAGAATGACATTATTACCAATGATGCAATCGTGTGCGATGTGCACGTAAGCCATGATAAGACAGTCTTTTCCTACTTCAGTTTTTCCATATGCTTTTGTACCACGATTAATGGTGACACATTCGCGAATAGTGGAACCGTCGCCTATTTCAACTGTAGTGTTTTCACCCTGAAATTTCAGGTCCTGAGGAATTGCAGAGAGTACTGCACCAGAGAATATTTGACAATGAGCTCCAATTCGAGCACCGTCCATTATGGTCACATTTGGTCCTATCCAAGTACCTTCTCCAATCTCTACATCTGCCGCAATACTGGTAAAGGGACCTATTTCGACTTGGTCGCCAATACGAGCGTCAGGATGTATATAGGCCAGAGGACTGATCATTTATTTTGTGATCTGGGCCATTAATTCTGCCTCACTCACAAGAGTGTTTCCAACGAAGGCACGACCGCGCATGTGTACAATACCGCGGCGAATAGGTGTGATGAGTGAAAGATCAAAGATGAGCGTATCTCCAGGGACGACTTTGGCTTTAAATTTCACATTATCCAACTTCATGAAAAACGTCAAATAATTTTCAGGATCGGGTACTGAGCTCAATGCGAGTATTCCTCCACATTGCGCCATAGCCTCTATCTGAAGTACGCCTGGCATTACAGGTGCTCCAGGGAAATGGCCAACAAAAAACGGTTCGTTCATCGTGACTGCTTTCACACCTACAACACGGTCTTCCGTCAGCTCAATAATTTTATCAACCAATAAAAATGGAGAACGGTGCGGGATCAATCCCATGATATCCTCGACCGTCTTTATTGGGGGTTGATTAGGATCATATTTAGGCGCTTTAGGACGGCTTTCTTCCTTGCGGATCTTAGCGGCTAACGCTTTTGTGAATTCAGCATTCACACCATGTCCTGGTTTGGTAGCAATAATACGCGCCTTCAACGGGCGCCCTAAGAGTGCTAAATCACCAACTACATCTAAAAGCTTGTGACGTGCTGCCTCATTAGAAAAACGTAAGTCGATATTATTCAACGTACCGCGTTGAGTTACTTGAACATCGTCGCGGTTGAAGGCTGCTTTTAATTTATCAAGCGTCGCCGGAGCAATCTCTTGGTCGACATATACAATGGCATTATTGAGATCTCCGCCTTTGATTAATCCAGCATCCAACAGTGGTTCCAGCTCGCGGAGAAAGGAAAAGGTTCGCGCGCTGGCAATTTCGTCTCGGAAATTAACCATCTTGTCTAGGTGCGCATGTTGCGGTCCCAACACGCTACTTCCATAATCAATGAGCGCACTTACTTCAAACTCTTCGCTTGGTAGTGCCATGATTTCTGATCCATCTTCATCTTTAAAGGTGAAGCTTTCTTCGAGCACATAAAAGTTCTTTTCTACGCGCTGCTCTTCAATACCAGCCTCGACTATAAGGTCAACAAGTGGAGCTGCAGAACCATCCAAAATAGGGATTTCACTACCATTAAGTTCGATACGAAGGTTATCGACACCTAGAGCGTACAAACTTGCCATTAAGTGTTCTACCGTACCCACGCTAGCATCACCGTGTTGTAAGATGGTTTGTCGATCCGTACGATTCACATACTTTGCGAGCGCAGGAATTTCTGCGTTTTCCAGATCCGTACGTACAAACACGATCCCCGTATTTTCTGCACTGGGGATCAACTGGACTTGGACCACTTCACCGTTGTGGAGCCCGTTTCCTTGGAAGGATATCGCTTTCGAAAGTGTCTTCTGCATCATAAATTATTTGCCCTGTCGTTTAAAAGCAGCAAAGGATTTGAGGAAATGCCTGTGCTCTAACGCAGGCGAGCCAAAGATAGTCTTATTCGATGGAACATCATTCATTACACCGCTCTGGGCATAAATCTTGACATGATCACCTAAAGTGAGGTGTCCAATAATACCTACCTGACCTCCAATCATACAATGGTCTCCTATAGTCGTTGAACCTGCCACACCACTTTGGGCGGCAATAACATTGTGCTTTCCTATGACTACATTGTGTGCAATCATACAGAGGTTATCTATTTTCGTTCCTTCGCCGATTCGTGTAGCCCCTAGAGCCGCGCGATCTACAGTGGTATTTGCGCCGATACTTACGTGATCTTCTATGATGACATTGCCCAATTGAGGAATGCGGTGGTATTTACCGTCTCCATCAGGCGCGAAGCCGAAGCCTTCGGAGCCAATAACGACACCAGCTTCAATATTTACATGCGCCCCTATTTTGCTGCCTTTATGAATTTTAGCACCCACGCCAATATACGTATGTGGACCAATTTCAACATCTGATTCAATAATGACCCCTGTCGCAATAATAGCCGTTGGGTCGACAGTTGCATCTGAATCAATGATGGCGCTTGAACTTTGACCCGATCGCGGATTAAATTGTGCCTCCAATGCGCGTAAATGCAGGGCGAATCTTAAATAAGGATCGTCGCAAGGGATCAACACTGCTTTACTTTCAATCGACGTTCCGTTCTTTACAAAAATTGCACTTGCTTTAGTTTCCTCTGCCTGATTGGCATATTTCATATTACTTAAGAAGCACAAGTCTCCTTGACCAGCCTCTTGTAAAGTTGCAACACCAGTAATTTCTACCGCAGCATGCTCTTGAGGACAAGGAAGTTCAATCTGGTTACAAAGTGAACCTAAAGTGATGGTGCGGTGCTTCATAATAAATCTTTGAGTTCACGTGGAAAGCATATAAAGTGCCGTTCTACTGGTTCACTGAGCGCTTTTATGGTCATTTGGTCTGCCGCTTGGCTGATGTCGCTGATATGGCCGTCCTTGTAGAGCAGATTGATGTGCCCTATTTTATTGTTGTAGGCGTGGTTTTTAACTTTTGCCTCGATGTACATGTATTGTTCTTCACCTTCCGTGAAACCGTACTGCGATTTAATGGCCTGCCCTATGCGCGCCGAAACCTCAGAGGCAAAAGGTTCTGCTTGCAATCGTATCTTAAGAAGATTTCGGTCAGTAATGCGCTTGCTTAGCTCGCTGAGAATGGTATCCGAATGATTCGTCCAGTCTTTAATGGCACTCATTACGTCATAATCATCTAAAAGGACAAATTTTTCGAGAACCGACGGATTTTCTTCAAATTCATTCCAGGAATAATCGGCATTGAGGAAATGTCTTAAGGCGATGGTGCCGGGTAATTCTATGCCCTGAGCAGCGAGGTGTTTCGCGCGTTTTAAAATATTCACGAGCATGAACTCTGCACTGAGCACAGTTTTATGCATGTAGACCTGCCAATACATGAGGCGTCGTGCTACGAGAAATTTCTCTACGCTGTAGATGCCTTTCGCATCAACCACGAGTTCATCGTCTTTTACGTTGAGCATAGTTAATAAACGCTCGCTGTTCACACTGCCTTCAGTCACACCACTGTAAAAGGAATCCCGTCTCAAATAATCGAGACGATCCATATCCAGTTGCGAGGAAATGAGTTGGTGTAAGAAGTATTTTGAATAATTATTTGTGAAAATATCAATGGCTAAAGTGAGCGCGCCATTGTGAGCTGCATTCAATTCTTCCATGATTTTCAGACTCAACGCCTCATGACTTACCCCTGGGATTAGAGTGTGTTCCAGCGCATGTGAAAAGGGACCGTGACCTATATCGTGCAATAGGATCGCAATTTTAACCCCTTGTTCTTCCTGTGCTGTGATCTCGTGTCCTTTCTGACGAAGGGTATAAATGGCCCGTCCCATGAGGTGCATCGCGCCAATGGCATGATGAAAACGGGTGTGGTAGGCACCAGGGTAAACCAGGTAGGTAAGCCCCAATTGCGAGATGCGACGCAGACGTTGGAAGTAGGGGTGGTTGATCAGCTCATAAATAAGCGGATCTTTTATGGTAATAAACCCGTAGATGGGGTCGTTAATGATTTTGTTCTTATTGTTCAAAATACTCGGTTTTGCCGGTGTGGTAAAAATAGCACAGGTTATGGGCTATTAGGGGCAGTAATCGCATTACTTTTAACAAGACTAAAACGCTGAATTATGCCAAATATTTTATGGGTTGATGATGAAATAGAAATGCTCAAAGGACACTTGTTGTTTTTGGAGGGCAAAGGCTATTCTGTTGCGACCTGTAATAACGGTGCTGATGCGCTGGATTTGGTTCAAGAAACGGGTTTTGACGCCGTCTTTCTCGACGAAAACATGCCGGGATTATCAGGCTTAGAAACCTTGGAAAAAATAAAGAATCTACTCCCGGAATTGCCGGTAGTGATGATCACGAAAAGTGAGGAAGAGCAGATCATGGAAATGGCTATTGGGTCAAAGATCGCGGATTACCTCATCAAGCCTG
>JAKMEB010000045.1 GCA_022426185.1 Schleiferiaceae bacterium | reverse complement strand
AGCAAAAGTGATGATTTTCTCCCCTTTTAAATAGCTTTCCGATGAAGGTGCTGGTCCTAAACAAACCGCTTCGTCAGCAAAAAGTACATGAGGGGCTCTCCGGTCCACATCAGAATAAACAGCTACCGTTTTGATACCCATTTCACGCGCAGTGCGCATGACACGCAAGGCAATTTCGCCGCGATTTGCGACTAATATTTTAGTAATACGTTTCATAAAGTGCTACGTTCGCTTATAGCTTTCAAGCAAATATAAGGTACGGCACAAGGAAAACTTAGAGTTTGAGTAGACGTCTGCGCCACAAATATTTATCCGTAGCTATCCGAAGCTCATAGCTGCCTGCAGGTAAGGATTGAAGATCCAATTGGAATTCTTGAGCCTCGACTACTCTACCTCCTGTAACACGCATTCCAGCCGCGTTAAACAGCTCAATTTCCCCATTTACAGTTTGACCAAACTCGATTTGAACATATCCCTGGGTGGGATTAGGATATACTTCTAGAAGATCTGAACGTTCAGCTATTCCTACTTCTGTCAAATTATGAGTGATCACTGTGGTATCTCCACAGTCGTTTATGAGCAGCAAGCGGACTGTGTACTGTAGTGTAATAACGCCATAGGTGTGTTGTGCATTAGGCGAACTCCCCTTGTCATTAGTTCCATCACCCCAGAACCAATGGAATTGTGTCGCTCCCGTAGATGAAGCAAAGAAATTCACAGTCATTCCATTAGAACTTGTTGAAACGATGTTAAAACTAAAGTTTCCTAGAGGGGGATCACAAGTGGCTACATCTTTGGAATAGGTATGTTGCGTACCGCAGCTGTCTGTCGCAGTAAGTACGACGGTGAAGGTCCCGTTAGTGGCATAGGTGTTGCTCGCCGTTGAACCTATACCTGTAGTACCGTCACCAAAATCCCAAGTGTAATTCGTCAAATTTGACGGGGTTGCCGTGAAATTAAATGTGCTTCCGGATACAGATTCTGTAAAGGTTAAGATAATTGCGGCACATACTTCTACCGTATCATACACTACAACAGTATCGCCACATAAACTGGATGCAGTAAGAATTACAGTATATGTACCTGAAGTACTGTAGGTGTGAGATGGTGCTGATGTGCCTGAAGCCACCCCTCCATCACCAAAGGACCAATCGAACGTTAATCCTGTACCCTGAGAACCCGTTGTATTGAAATCTACCGTCAAACCGTTTATGACAGAGGCCGTAAGTATGGACATAGAATCACAAACCGTAATGGTATGTAGTAATGAATCAACGCTACCACATGCGCTGTAGACGACTTGGTATACATTCATATTACCAAAAACAGTGGTATAGGTATGTTGGGCAGTTGTACCTGTATCTTGCGTAGCATCCCCCCAAAACCAAAGGGTAGAATCTGCGCCTACTGTGGTGGAAGTACCCATTAAATCTGCTCCAGTAAGCGAAACAGATCCTGTTGCAGTAATAGGCGGACATGGAGAAGTCGTAAATGATACACTATCCCATAGACTCACTAAAGAAGACGTACAAGTATCTTGTACCCAAACAGTATAGGTGGTTGAAGGCAGTAAACCGCTCAGACCATAAGATTGGTTTGAAGCAGAAACACGTGTCCCAGAACCCAATGTAAAGCCTTGAATGTCGTATTCTAATGCCGATGCATTCGCCGTTCCTGACCACGTTATATCTGCAGAATTAAAGGTGATGTTGTTTGCAGACACATTAGGAGTGGGACAAGTGGTCGGTTCGTCTATTTTTATATCATCTATAGAAGTCGCCGCTTGATAGGCCGTAAATGAACCCGTACCATCTCGCCATGCTTTGAATATAATCTGTACCGTATCATTTTCGTAAGCTGAAAGACTTAAGGTCTCCTTCAACCAAGCAGCGTTTGAAGCACTTTGTTGCTGGCCATTGATGGACTTTAATAACGCTGCTGATTGCCCTAATGGCTTGACATACACGCGAAGTTTATCAATAGCAGGTCCAAACATGTGGTACCAAAAGGTCAATTCTGGGCTCTGGAGCGTATCAAGGTCAATAAGGGGTGTTCTAAATTCCGTATCTGCGGTATTACTAAATGGCGTAGCACTTCGCGCAAAAGCATAGCCCCCTGAACCGGTAGTATGATCTCCCGAAGGACCTGTACCGAAGTAATGAGCTGTTGTCCCACCTCCAGTAAAGAAATAATCTAGAGTATCTGACCTAAACCAACAGTCGTCTATATCGCCATTCTGGTCTGGCCAAGCCGGTCCCACCCAAGCAGAGGCGCTGGAAAACTGCTCTACAAATGGTGCCGTGTAAAAGGTGCAATTGGTTCTAAATCTTGGGCCATTACGCCAGCTGCTCACATCTCCTGTACCACAGGAATCACGTACTTGCCACTCATAGTTGGTTTGTGCCGAGAGCATACCAATTCCTTTAGAGGAGGTGGATGCTGTTGTCCACGTCCATGAATTTGTACCCACCTCACGGTACCTCAGCTGATAGTTTTGTGCCCCTCCGGAGGTCCAATCCAATTGTACTGCAAAAACACCAACAGCAGTAATTGCAGTATTATCCGGTTTGGCACAGCTTGGCGCTTCATCTATTTTCACGTCATCAATCGCAAATTGAGTGTAAAATGAACTTTGCGAATTGGTATAGTCAAAACGAATTCTTACTGTATCACTAGCATAGGTAGTCCCCAGGGAGATGATTTTTTCTGTCCATGCAGCATTAGAAGAACTGTGCGTCGATCCCGTCGTATCCCAAAGAGACGTCCACGTTCCTCCAAGTTTTTGCACGTAAACATCAAAATCACCCATTCCTGTTCCAAACCCATGATAATAGAAGCTTAACTCTGGAGATACCAGTGTGTCTAAATCAATCCAAGGTGAAATCAACCGTGGATTTGTTCCGCTCACAAATGTAGTCGTCACTTGATTCATCATGTATTGACCGGAGCCAGTGGTGTGGTCACCTGAAGGGCCTGTTTGCGTCCAATTGAATGCCGGTGGGCCAGGCGACCAAAATTGTGTAGCTGAACCTTGATCGAGCCAGCACTGGTCTAAATCTCCTTGAACATTCCAAGATGATGCAGGATCCCAAGAAGCACCGTCAAAATTTTCGGAGAAAGGTGCCGTTGCAAATGAACATTGCGTGATGAACGTCGTGTAAGGAGACCATACAGAGGTATCGCCCGCAGAACATATGTCTCGAACGCGCACAGAATAAGTGGTGTTCGGCGAAAGACCTGATATGGATGCTGGTTTTGTTGTAGACGTTATAATAGTTCCTGCACTGGCACCGCCATTTCCTTGAGCGTATTGGATTTGATAGCTCAACTGATTTGTATTTAACGTAGTCCAATTCACACTTACAGAGGTAGAAAGTAAATTTGAAATGGCTGGATTTATGGGTTGATCACAGCTTGGAGTTTCTTCGATGGTAATGTCATCGAGGGCCACTCTGCTCTGCGTCCACCAACTAAAAGAGGTGTTTCTTTTGGCAGAGAATCTGATCTGAACGGTATCGCCGGCCCATTGCGCAAGGGATTCTACATGTTTACGCCATGCCGAATTCTGTGAAGTAAATTGGTTGGAAGCAGTAGTTGAATTCACCGTATGCAACTGCGTCCAGGTATTGGTGCCTACTTTTCTAACGCGTACATCCAGCAGATCAATATCTGCACCGTACATGTGATAGTAGAATTTGAGACGCGGTACTGTATCACTGCTAAGATCAATGGGTGGGGTGATTAAGTGCGTAACCGTACGAAACGTTCCTGATGTACTCCATCCCTCAGCAACAGCATAACCGCCCGTTCCAGAAGTATGGTCTCCACTAGGACCGGAATTTAAAGTTCCTAACGCGGGAGGACCTGCCATCCAAAGATAATTGCCTGTTGAAAGTAGTCGGTTCCAACAAGAAGGAATGGATCCTGAATTGAGCCAAGAAGTTTGAGGCACCCAGTTTGAGCCGTCAAAATTCTGAGTATACGGGGTACTTTTAACGCATTGTGCTTTTGTTTGCGTAACAAAGAGTCCAGCCAATGCAATGAAAATATATAGGAGTCGGTTTTTCATCGTTGCAAATTTAACAAAACCAATAAAAGAATGTTTAAACTTTGAGTGTACTACTATTCTCATCGAATCAGTAGTAAGTTTCACTATTTTTGTATCCTGATGAAGGTACTGCAACGGATACTGATACTACTTTTTTTAGGAAGCACTTTTCTAGGAGAAGCTCAAATACTCGCTGTCTTTAAATACGATGGTGGCGGTGATTGGTATGCCAATCCTACGGCGCTGAAGAATCTCAGTGACTTTTATAATTCAAGCACTAATGCAAGGTCTTCGGTCCGCTTGGAGCCGATCACAGCCGAATCACTATTAGAAAGTGGCGTTTCCTTTCTACACGCAACAGGACACGGCAGAATACTACTTTCTGAAGAGCAAAGAGCATGTATTCGAACTTTTACGGAAAATGGTGGGTTTCTTCACATCGATGATAATTATGGAATGTCGACCTATGCAAAAGAAACACTTGAAGAGTTGTTTCCTGCTGCCTTAGTTGCTCCTGTAGCACTAGGGCATCCTATTTTTAATACCCTTTTTCCATTTCCGGAGGGCCTACCAAAAATTCATGAACATGATAATGGCCGCCCGGAGGCGCTTGGATACTTCATTAAGGGAGAACTTATAGCCCTTCTGACCATCGAAACTGATCTGGGTGACGGATGGGAAGACGCAGAAGTTCACGGTGATTCTAAGGAGAAAAGGGAAGCGGCATTGAAAATGGGTGCAAACTTATTACATTGGTCAACCGTAAGAAACCATCAGCCATGAAAGATTTCGAATTTCAACCGCTTGTAAAGTCTTGTCTTCAATTGTTGGCTCTATCGGCCTTAGCTTACGTTTTGTGGACGATCAAAGGCGTAGTGGTATATGCTATAATTGCTCTGTATATAAGCGTATTAGGTAGACCCGTTTTTAAAACACTTCAAGTAAAAACACCTTTAGGAAAATTCATAGGTAGTACTGGTACTGCAGCAATCACCCTTTTGGTTTTTGGAGCAATAGTATCGGGAATGGTCACTTGGTTTTTTCCACTATTGATTAGAGAGTTTTCCTTTTTAAGCACCATAGAATACGACCGCTTAATCGCTAGTTTAGAAAAGGAATGGAATCAATTGGATGCACTTCTAGCTAGTTTTGGCATCAATTCTCAAGCTGAACTAGAACAAATCAACAAAAGCCTCCAAGCATTTGCATCGGTAGATGCCATAAGTAATGCTTTAAGTGGTTTAATAGGGAGCATGGGTAATGTCATCATCGGGGTATTTTCCATTACGTTTATTTCATTTTTCCTCATTCGCGAACAAGAATTGGCCAATCGATTTATAGACTACATAACACCCGAAAAACACCATCCTAAAATTGATGCGATGGTTCCAGAAATTAAACGGGTAGTCACGCGTTACAGCTTTGGTATACTTATTCAGATCACACTCGTATTCTTACTTCTGTCCGTGGGCTTGAGTTTCATTGGCGTTCAAGGTGCAGTCGTGTTAGCCCTCACAGCAGCTGTATTTAATCTTATTCCGTATGTTGGCCCACTCATTGGCGCCAGCTTAGGCATATTATTAGGTATAGGTCAGTTGTACACCACTGGTCTTGCAGATCCAACAATTACGGTCGATTTACTGCAGAGCCTGTACCTATTAGTTGGCCTTTTCCTAGCGGTTCAATTGTTAGACAACTTGGTGCTTCAACCACTTATTTTCTCCAACAGTATTGGTGCGCATCCTTTAGAAATATTCCTTGTCATATCGGTAGCAGGAACTCTACTCGGCGTTGGCGGGATGATTTTTGCCGTTCCAGCATACAGCATCGTACGAATTGTCATTAATACGGTCAAAGAGGGTTGGGAATCTTCTGCAACTTAAACGCATGGCACACCCGAAACTGCAAGTGCACCCCGAAGATTTTGATGGTCCAGAAGCAATAGTTTGGCTGGCCTCTCATAAGGATTCGTCTTCTGCAGACCTGCGCTTGAAGCATGGACTTAGTCGCCCCTTTTCCAGTTGGATTGCCCAATTAGAGGTGCGCCGTAAGTATGGAACTAAATTTCCTGCGCTTCTCCAGAGCAACTGGATTTTCCCTACGGGACAAGCCGCAGAACAAAGCAGCTCCGAACGCACCGCACAGTACAAAGCTGGACTCATTTCCACCCCTTATACGGTCGATTTATGTGCCGGGATGGGTATTGATTCATGGGCATTTAATCAGCGTATAGGCAACCACGGACATTTCGTAAATGAATTGGACCCAGGTTTGTCTCAACTTCTAAAGGTCAACTTAAAAAATACGGAGCATACTGCAACTACCGCGGAGGCTGCACTTCCAGATCTTAAACGTTGGCTTCATGAAAAAAACGTTGCTCCATCAGAAGTCACCATTTATTTGGATCCGGACCGCAGAACAGGTGCGGGTAAGTCCGTGGCGCTTGGGGATGCCAGCCCTAATGTGGTGATTCTACAGCACGAATTTCTCAAGCTAAGCCGCACCCTTTTGACAAAGCACAGTCCTATGGTAGATTTGAAAGCGCTGCATGAGCTGGAGTATTTATGTGAGATTCATGTGGTTGAGTACCAAGGGGAATGCAAAGAAGTTCTCGCCATACAACGTGCGGAATACACTGGTGAACCCACAATTAAAGCCGTTGTATTGCAGGAACATTCGCTTGAAGTGCTGAACTATCTAAATAATGAGGCTGAACGCGTTCCTTTCGTCACTGAATTGGAGCAATTCTTAATTCAACCCGGTCCTGGACTTGCCAAAAGTGCACTACACGAGTCTCTTGCAGTCGCAGAGGAATGGAAGAAATGGACCGTAGGGAACCTGTATACAGCGAGTGAGCGCCCGACTCCCTCCCCATTCTACAAATGCTACAAGGTTATTGAACTTGCAAAACCTTATAAACTGGAACTTCCTCCAGAGGGCGGCGCCATCGAGCGCATCGGCTATCCAGAACATCCCGAAGTCATTCGAAAAAAATTGGGCTGGAAAGAAGGTCGAGAAAACAAATTATTTGCGGTTAAACGGGGTAAAGAGAAACTAATGGTACTTGTTAAACGTTTAGAATGAGGCATCCTTTTTGATGTATCTTTATTCTATGTGCAAACGACTGCTTTCCTTATTCCTGGTGCTCACGCTACTCCCCACTATATCGGGACAGGAGGCGCTCTTTGTACCCAATGAAGGTCAGTGGTCGGGTAACTTTTCGCACAAAATGCCATTAAAATACGGTGGGTTGTTTTTTGAGAGCGATGCGGTTCAAATCGTATTAGTCGATGCAAATCATATTGAAGACAGTCACAGCCATGAAATGCACGAAGCAGGACTCAGTCATAAAAGCGATGACTTAAAGGGTCATGCTGTTCGTCTTAAATTCTTAAATGCTGCTCCTACCC
>JAKMEB010000039.1 GCA_022426185.1 Schleiferiaceae bacterium | reverse complement strand
GGCCGCAGGGGGTTTCTTTATTGCTTTTCGCCTTAGCTTATTGCAACACGATCATTTGTACTGCAGTTCCTTGAGCCGTACGTATACGTAATACGTAGGTCCCTCTAGCCGCATCCAAATCTATATTCAATACTGCACCTTCGCCTACTTTGTGGAAGACCGTTGCACCTGTAATATTTGTGATTGTAGCCTCATAGCTTACATCACTAGTAAGATTAACAGTGAACGAACCAGTTGTAGGATTCGGGAACAGTTTACTGATAACAGCAGCTTCGTCTACACTCGTGTTCGGCGCTAGGTTACCTGGTGAACCTACATCACCTTCAAGTGATGTGTAAGCACCATTCGTACCGTCTACTGCATCACCTAAGAATGCACCAGTAGTGTCGAATTCAACTGCAAATCCTGCTGTTGCAGCAGTATATACACCACTGGCCATTTCTGCACCGTTAGCGTCATATAAGAATACCGCATCGCCGTTTTGACTTAAGCTCGGGAATGAACCGGTTAATTCATCATTAGCCACAATAGTTACAGAACCTGCGTATAGTTTCCATTCCGCTAGGAAGTTGTCTTTATTCGCTGCTACATCATCGAGGACAACAATAGCTTGACCAGGCTGTACAGTGACCGCAGGGAACGTTGAAGTTCCAGGAATTTCACTTTCATCATCCCATGAGAATCCAGTTAAGTCAACCGCAGAATCACCATAGTTATGAATTTCAAACCAATCCGCGTTGTATGCAGTAGAGTTTGAACCTGACATGATTTCTGAGACAGAAAGCTTAACAGCTGAACCAACACCTGATGATGGCATGATATCAGCTTGATAGCGCGGTAATAACTGGTAACCGTCGAAATGCGGTGCACTAAAGTCGTACTGACCTCCGATACCCACTACGTCGAACATACCTATTGGTGCTACCGCCCCATAAAGATCGACATCAGAATCGATACGCATTACTATTGTATCAGTTCCATTAGTAATATCAATATTATATCCTGAAGATCCAGATCCCCATTGCGTAGGATCAACCATAGTCATGTTTTCAAACTTAACCAACTCACTTTCCGTACTCTCACCTAGTGATGTAACCACGGTCGGTGTTTGTGTCGCATTACCAGTACTGATAACAGTAACACTATCCACATACATCTGTAGAAGTCCATTGAAGTGACCTATATCCCCAACGATGCGAACCTCATCTCCTTCAGTAACCGTGTAAGAGGCAACTGTAGCAACAGACGAATACGTTCCTAAACCTTCTGTACCGTCGTGAACAGTGAATGAAACAGCTGTAGCAGAACCTTGCATATCCACACCGTGAACAACACCAACTACTTTACAGTACACATTTAATGAATCTGGTACACCATCAGCATCAGTATTATCTATTTGATCAATAGTGTACGTTGGTACATTGATAGCACACGCAACACATTCTTCCCAACAGTAAATAGGGAGGGTAGTATCAGCAACACCAATAGAAACATAACGGTTCGTGAATGCACCTGTTGTTAAGGTACAATTCGAATCTAATGAGTTTGGATCCAAAGACTCTTGACCTACCCAGTTATCATACGTGAATTTAAACTCGTAGTTACCTGGAGCAAGACTGATGTCTGCATCATATACACCATCTCCGTCTGGATCGGTTAGTTGGTTTGCATTACCGCTCCAGCTATTTAGTGTTCCACTTACATAAACGTTCGTGAACGAAGCAGAAACATTATTCATGTCTACGCTAAAGGTCACATCAGGATAGGTTGATGAAACTGAACAAGAAGTATCCGCAGAACAAGTTCCAAAACAGAACATTAATGTAGTATCCTGAGTAAATGATGGAAGAATACGGTCGTTGTAGTTGCCTGGATCTGCACACGAAAGTCCTGCAAGATTTTCTTTTGTACCCCAGTCTGCTGCATTGGCAGGGTTGTTTAAGAAGATAAAGTTACCTCCATTTGCACCATTTAATGTGTCTGTACCTACATAGATACCGTCACCATCTGGATCGGCTAATTGGACAGCATTCGCACCTCCAATGACACCTCCACCGAGGTAAATTCCATTTGTACCAACAGTAATGTTTGCAGTATTTACCATGAAGGTTACCACAAAGTCAGTCTGTGTTACAATACAATTACTTGTATGCGCGCCTTTATAAGTCCATGTATTCTGCGAATACACATCCCATTCTGTTGCACCTGTAGTCCAATCTGTAGACCCCATGTCAACCGTAGCTTTACGAACTAAAGTGTGGTTAGCTGTTGAGCCAGTACCTACTGTCCATGAAGAACCTGGATCAACTCCAGGAACACCAATAACGTCAATAGTATCTGTTCCGCTCACAAGAATCATGGCGTCATCTCCATTAAAGTGAGCAATAGATGGATAGGCCATAGCCGTATCTGCTGCTGCTAAAATGGTAGCATCTGCTTGGTTGGCTGCGATTAGGTAGACATCACCAGAGGCAATAGTTGCATTGGTAGTGAAGGTATTCGTGTATGAACCACCATTTCCACTTTGATAAACCGTGTAGCTACTTAACGAAACAGCATTTGCCGTAGGGTTGTAAATCTCTATGTACTTATTGTTTGAAGAACCTTCAGAGTATTCGCTGAAGAATAATTCAGTACATCCAGTCGATGTTGTAGCACAAGAGGTACACTCTTCCCAACAGTAAACAGGAAGCGTAGTATCAGAAGCACCTATAGTGATGTAACGGTTTGTGAATGCACCCGTGGTTATCGTACAAGCACTATCAAGCGTTGCATCTAGTGATTCTTGACCCACCCAGTTGTCATAAGTGAATTTAAACTCGTAGTTACCTGCGGCAATGTTGATATCGGCTTCATAAACACCGTCTCCATCAGGATCTGTTAACTGGTTGGCGTTACCACTCCAGCTGTTTAATGTACCACTCACGTAAACATTCGTGAATGAAGAGCTTACATTGCTCATATCTACTCTGAACGTGACATCAGGATTTGTCGATGTAACAGTACAAGAAGTATCTGCAGAACAGTTTCCAAAACAGAACATCAAAGTAGTATCCTGTGTGAAGGTTGGAAGAATACGGTCGTTATAGTTTGCGGCATCCGCACAAGCTAAACCGGCAAGGTTTTCTTTTGTATTCCAGTCAGAAGCATTTGCAGGGCTGTTTAGGAAGATGAAATTGCCACCATTCGAACCATTAAGCGTATCCGTACCCACATAGATACCGTCTCCGTCAGGATCGGCTAATTGTACGGCGTTCGCACCACCAATAACACCTCCACCAAGGTAAAGGCCGTTGGTGCCTACAGTAATGTTGGCTGTATTTACCATGAAGGTCACTACGAAGTCCGTAGGAGCGGCAATACAACTGCTTGAATGTGCACCTGCATACGACCAAGTATTTTGCGAATACACATCCCATTCCGTTGCACCTGTAGTCCAGTTTGTAGAGCCCATGTCAACCGTAGCTTTACGAACTAAAGTATGGTTAGCTGTTGAGCCAGTACCTACCGACCAAGAAGAACCTGGATCTACACCTGGGGTACCAATAACGTCGATAGTATCCATACCGTTCATAAGGATAAGGGCATCATCTCCATTGTAATGTGCAACAGAAGGATAGCCCATAGCAGTATCTGCAAGTGCTTGTGTTGCACTATCTAATGAATTGGTTGAGATCATGTATACGTCACCTGAAGCAATACTTGCATTTGAAGTGAACGTGTTTGTATAAGAACCACCGTTACCGCTTAAATAAACAGTATAACCAGTGAGCGATATGGCTGCGCTGGTTGGGTTGTAAATTTCAAAGTATTTGTTGTTCGATGAGCCTTCTGCATATTCGCTGAAGAACAAGTCACCACATGAGGTAGCAGTGTATGCATTTGCTGTTGAACAATCCACACATGCTTCCCAACAAACAGTAGGCAATGCCATACTTATAGTAACATCATCAACGAAACTTTCTGAATTTTCGCCAGAAACGTTTAAGGTGTAATCGTTAGTGATGAGTAAAACAACGGTATCGTTATTTCCTGAATTAAATGAGATTGTAGCAGGCATAAACACATCCGTATCGTGCCCAGTACTTGAATCAAAGTCTGCGCTGCTTAGGATGTGCGAAGTGTCATCAATTACTTGCGCAGAATCAAATGGCGCATCATAAATCTGGAAGGTTACGGTTGAACCTACGTTTTCGTCTTTGTTACGGATGTAACCTAAGATTTCATAATCGGTATTTGGGGCAACCGCTACCTCTTGGTAAATCCAACGTCTAGGCTTCGAAGAGTTTTCCGCAGTTGGGAGTTTACCAGCCCAAGTTCCAGTGCGCTCTGTTGTAGACATTTGAAGAACGTAGTCAGAACTTCCAAAGTAAGAATCGGCATGCGATTCAAGCGCGGAATTTCTCCAGTCTTCTCTGTTGTCATCACGAACCGGCTCATCATCGAAACTTGTATTGATAATACCAGTACTGTCGATTGTAATAAATCTGTTGGTGAATGACCCTGTGGTTAAAGTACAAGCGCTGTCTAAAGTCGCATCCATACTTTCTTGTCCAACCCAGTTGTCGTAAGTGAATTTGTATTCATACGAACCAGGTGAAAGCGCGATTTTACCTTCGTAAATACCGTCTCCATCAGGATCAGTAAGTTGGTTTGCGTTACCGCTCCAACTGTTCATAGTTCCAGAAACGTAAACATTAGTGAATGAACTTGTAACGCCATTCATGTCTACACTAAAAGAGACATCTTTCGATGCTTGCGCCATTCCGAAATACGAAAATGACAGAAGCATTAAAATTAAAAACTTCTTCATGTTGTTAGTTATTGAGTGTTGTTTGTGGTTAAACGTTCTAAGCGAACAAGATACGTAGAATTCTTTACGATAGGTTAATCAAAATCAAGGGTAAGTTTAAATCTTTGTACGGTTCCGTTTTTTGAATCTGCCACGTATAAAATCTTGTCGTAGTACCCTAAAGCACTGACTTTTCCGAACCCACCTAATGAGGCAAGCGCATTAAATTCAGCGGCCGATGCCGGCGGTGGAGGAACGCCCTCTAATCCGGAAGAAGTAAATTGATAGACACTGTCCACTCCAGCGTCAGCGACGAATAAAAATCGTGAGCCATCGCCCGCTAAACAGATATCGACGGGATCTTGGAACCGTTTTGGCGTTTGTAAATAGCGTTTTGCTGCGGGATCAAGCGTACTGTAAAAAATAGGCTGGTAAAGCGCACCGAAAGGTCCCTCGGTGAATTGGATGTGTTGCACTTGGATCTCCTGATTTTCATTTTGATTCAGTACCCAAAAGTCAGGACTGTTGGTGGCTGTAAGTTGCGGCGCTTGAGTAAACCCCTGCAAAGACAGTGGATTCTTAAAGTAGTCATTGTAAGTAGCGCCTGTTGCGGTAATAGGTAAAGCACTAATCCACTGGTGATCTTTGGTAAATTTCAGCACGGCATTATCGGGACCAAATCCTGCATTATTGGCGCTAACGCCTGTACGGCTTAAATAATAGCTGTTGTTTTCATTTTGATTGTTAGAACCAATAATTGCAACATCTGTAAACTTCACTTTAGCATCCGAAGATGAGAAGCTATTCTTGAAATAGAACGGGTGTACGATCACTGCTTCTGCTTCTGCGCCTTGCATGGTCAGTACATTATTAGTGTCAACCATTTCTATTTCGTAGAGTGCCGTAAGACTGTAGTCGACCCCGGTTATGGTGGTGTCGTAAGTGCCTATGGCGAGAAGATCAAAGCTGCGAGTTTGCGTAACCTTCCGTACGCCTGGTACGTAAATACTGCCTTGTAAGTTGAGCGCTATATCGTAGCGAAAAATTAAATCTTGAGCACTATCCACTACATAAATGAATTCGTCATAACCGATATAGACGTCCACCGGTGCAATGGCGTCTTGAATATTTGGTGCGATTGGGACGTAGCTGATCTCACGTACGTCGTAGGTTGGAATTTCTATAAAGTCTAGATCCGTCCGCTCCCCGAAGTAGTTGTCACAACTGCTCAGAAATACACCAGTGAAAAGAGTCAAGAATATGCCTAAGATTCTTACCATGTGAGTGGTTTTATTTTAATTCCTATGGTTCCTTGGTACCGATTATAGGGTGTGGGTTGGGCACCAACGCCCCATTCCACAGGCCAGCCTTTTAAAACGGTTTTCATTCCAAAGCCCATCCAAGGCAGCGCTTTTTGACTGCCAATCTGATAACCTACAGCTCCCCATAATTGTGAACGCCATTGATATTTTAATCCACCTGCGTAGAATTCGGCATTATCGGTGGGGTGGTTCAATTGCAAGCTGGGTGTAAGGCGATGATTGCCTTTCTCCCATGCTGTCCATTGAATGCCCATGGAAAACATTTGCGGCGTTGCAGCTAATGCAGATTCTTCTCCTACAGGCATGTTGCTTAATGGTGTGTTGGGCCCAAAGTTGGTCAATGCAGCAGCGAATTGAAGATCGGCAATATCTAGTTTGTATAGGAACCCTAAATCAAGATATACGTTGTGCGCTCTATAGACTCCAAGTTGTTCTAGGCCGTATTTCAGCTGGACACCCGCATGGAAGTACTCACTAAAGGCTTGACTTACGCCTAGTCCCACAGAAGCAAGGGTGGCAGAAGTTGTAGCACCTGTTCCTTCCGGTTGCCATACCGTACGTTCGATTATAGAACCTGTGCTGAGGCTGTTTAGCGTTAAGGCGATGTGTTGTCCGTTTTTTCTTGCTTTGGTTAGGGCGACAAAATCATGATTGATGCCGCCACCAAGTGAACGGTTCGCAGAGAACACACCTTGCTGGTTACCTCCACTAATTAGCGCAGGATTGATAAGCGCGCCAAAACTGTGTTCGGTCATTGCTAAACTTGCACCGCCAACACCCGTACTAGCTGGGTCGATGGGCAGCTTTAAGAACGTGAACGCACTGAGTCCAGCGCGTTCCTCACCGTAGGTTGGAAGTAATTGGGCTTTAGCGCCAAAACTCAGGAGCAAACCAATGAAAAGCGGTATGTGAAAATGACGTCTTACCATTTGATTTGAATTCCTGCTAAAATTTGTGTTGGTGCAGAATACCGTGCTGGATTCCTAGGGTCGGTGCCGGTTTCTTGTGGGCCGTTAAATTCTGGTCGTGGATCGCGCCAGGTAAGCGGCACATCGTCACCGTATTCGTAAGCACGGCCAGTAATCGGATTAACCAATTGGGCATTACGCCTACCTGTAATATTCATTACCTCAACGTTTAATAGAATGCCACCGGTTCCAAACTTAACCAGCGCATAAGAGGCTTTCCCGTTTATACCGAACCAATATGCACCGCGCTCTCGGAGGTAATTCGCGTTGTCTACACGGTATTGTGGTCGACCCAGATCGTTGTAGCCTTCCAATATTTGTGGGGTATAACGGTATCCTGAAGTGTATTGTGCATTGAGGGAGGCGCGGAATTTACTGCTGTCGTTTTGAAAACTGACGCCAGCATTGAATTTCCATGGTCGATCCCAAGCTAAGAATTGCTCTTGCGTCAGCGGCACTTCCCCAGTTTGGGCAATTTGAAGTGCACTTTCACGCGCGCTGTTAGATTTTCCACGCGCTTGCTGGTAGGAGCCGTTGAAGAAAGAAGTGAAGGAGTTGTTTAGGCGGGCATTCAATTGCGTTTCTACACCAATAATTTTTGCGTAATCCTGATTGATGTACATGGTTTTGGTCACAGGACGTCCCGTCGCGTCTGTTGTAATCACGCGTCGTGAAACGATGTAATCGAAGCGGTTGTTGTTGAACGCATTGATGGTCCAACCAATCCGGCTGCCTACTAGAGTCTTGTAGCCAACTTCATACGAGATGTTTACTTCAGGATTGAGGTTTGGATTGCCCAATGAGGATAAGAAACTACGATCCTGATATTGTGGGTCAAGGCCGGCGTACATGAATCTTGGGTGTGGCATTCTCATGCTGTGCCCATAGTTAAAATAAAGTACGTTGTTTTCAGTGACCGGGAAACTCACATTTAAACGCGGAAGTAAGCGCACTTTCCAATTTAAACCCCCTGCACGGAATGAATTCTGGTTGTATGCCTCGCGAATGGCGGGAAGGACAGGGGAGGTAGAATCGGCCACTGCATCATCCGCAAACTTCCCTGGCGCCCAATAGTTGAATCGCATTCCTAAAGTTGCTTTTACACCTTTATATTCGATACGATCTTGTGCGAAAAGCCCACCTTTTTGTGGACTGACTTTCCAAATGTCATTACTAGATCCAATAGAAACCGAGGGTGTTGTGGTGCTGTCATTTAAAACGATGGGAGCACCTACCCACGGACGGTAGACATCCGCCCACTGGTATTCTGTTAAAGCGTGTTCCAGCCCACCACTAATGGTATGAATGGAATTGGGTTGATAGGTCAATTTACCTTTGAACGTGTTTTCTGCAGCATAGTGATCGTGCCAGATTGGTGTAACACCGCCGTTATTCACTAGACCATTCCCAGGAATGAGGTAATAATTCCCGTAAGGATTGTTCGGGTTAAACACGGTTAAATTGCCAGTAAAGATGTAATCTTCGTCGTAAATCTGGTCCACGGTTTCTGCACGGAAGGGTCGTCCGTTCGCATCTGCTCTTAGATTAGTAAAGAGTCTACCGGCACTAACAGTTAGTCCGGTTTTCGCATTGATGCGTTTGTTCCAACCTAGCACAGTGAGATTACTGTGGTGGGTATAGGTCGTAGCGTTGTCAAGGTTATTACTTCTGTCGTATTGAAAGCCAGGTGTGAGTAGAGCATCGAAACCGACAATTTGAAGCGTCCTAGAATTTTGATTCACCTTGAGACTGTGGCTGTTCGTTAAAGTGAACTTTCCTACAGTCTTATCTGCAAAACTCAATTTTACAGTATGGGTGTAGTCGTTACTTTGGCGTGGTGCCCATAATTCTGGGTTGTCCGGGAAAAGACTTGATTTAAGCTGGTTCGCCGTAGCGCCAAAATAATGATCCGTCCATTGGCCGCGTGCCGTAGTAAACAGACGGAGTTTTTTCTTTGTAAAAGGAACAGGGGTACTCAATGTTACTTCTACCTCGTCTGTATTGAATGAGGTTGCGTCAGTGATTTGATCCGTCTGGTAATTTAAACCCCAGCTGAATTTTTCGCCGCCCTCTTTGATTCTTGTATTGATAATCCCTGCAGAGCCTCCACCGTATTCGGCACTGGCACCACCGGTCATAAGATTAAGCGATCCCACAGAAGAAGAGCTGACACTCACTCCGCCTCCAGTTCCGGCAAGTGGATCTTGTGCGGAAATTCCATCGATGAGGTATTCCGTTTCATAAACACGCGCTCCGCGGATTTGTAAACCATCTGTAGTGCGCTGCACACCGGCTTGCTGGGCCAGTACATCTTCTACACCTTTTGCCACGAGCTTTCCTATTTCGTTACCGGTGAGGGTAATGGCTGAAGATGCTTTTTCAAGATCGACCTGGTTCTTACGACCCACAACCGTGACTGCATTGAGCATTTCGCTTTGCTCTTGCATTTTTGCTGTGATGACCTTAGCTTTTTGCCCGGTTATTTTAATGTCGTTAAATAAGATAGGTTGGTATCCAATAAACTGGAATTTCACGCTATAAGTACCGGGTTTGATATCGCGTATTTCAAAGTTTCCGTCAAAGTCCGTGAGCGTTTGATAAAAAGTACCGACAATGGATACAG
This sequence comes from Schleiferiaceae bacterium, assembly GCA_022426185.1. Lineage (GTDB taxonomy): Bacteria > Bacteroidota > Bacteroidia > Flavobacteriales > Schleiferiaceae > UBA10364. The sequence goes on along the minus strand of JAKMEB010000039.1, from coordinate 1,918 downwards.
CGGCATTGGGCAAAGGCTCATTAGTGCCTTTTTCTATGGCTCGTCCACGTAACACGCCTTTTTGCTGTGCACTTCCCGCGAACTGGCAGAAAATCAAGGCTAGAGTAAAAAGGACTTTAGAATACCGCATTAAATACATGGTCTAGGAGAACTCCTCCGTGGTTGGTTGGCCGATTAAAAACGTGCAATGGTAAAGCGACAAATACTTGATTGATGCTGCCGTTCTGCGTTCTGGTTGCGCCCATAGTTGTCGTTCCATTCCAACCTGCGATTTTTGTAATCTGCCCATGGTAGAGTGCTGTTGCATCTGCAGAGGGAATGATTGGGGTGATGCCTAAAACAATGTTTTGAGGCTGGAGCGATGGAAATCCAGATTGTAAGGGCGCCAGTGTACTGTCGTTGGTTAAACGTGCTTGACCACTACTGAAAACTAAACTTTCTACAGGAAAGATGTCTAAAAAGGCACCGCCCGCCATATTGGATGAAAACTGTGATGCGGTAAAAAGTTTACCGCCTTTTTGAAGGAATTTCTGAGTGCTCAAGGCTAGGATATTCAAAAGGTAATCATCACCCGATTTTGTAGGAAAAACGGTGGCATCAGTAAAGAGCGCTATTTTCGAATAGCTTGACATGATGATTTCGAAGGTAGGGTCCCAATAGGCAGGGATTCCTGCGCCACTCACAGCATCCATTTGTAGGTAGTCGTAGTTGATGTTTGCACTGTCCAACCACGCTTTGTAGGTACTTCCAATATATTCTGGCTGCCCGTTAATGATTAACGTAGCGTTATTGGCTGCTTTCCAATAAAAACCTGCAGTTGTATCCACTTGAGAATAGACGCCTGCACGGTCTCGAGCACGGAGGAAAATGAAGTTTTCACCTAGTAAATCGGCTCCTGGGATGGAGTCAATAAAGCCCGCGTTTTTGTAATAAGCTACGCCACCTTGTGGATCTGTTGCGAAAGACAACAATGAAATGGAGGTGCCAATTTCAATCCAATTTCCTGAATTCAACTTGAATTCAACACTTTCTATGGTTTCAGCACCGTCTGCATCGCTCGCGCGCCAATCCACTGTTGCTACAATAAAAGCGCTGTCGGACAAAAGACCATCAGGATCAATGGCTACTTCTGGTGCAGCATTTTTGATGGGCACGATCAGTTGGGCAGGTGAGGGGTCGATGAGTCCTTGGTTATCTTCCGCGGCGACAGTGAGTAAAATATCGGTGGTATCCTGACCTGCTTCTATGCTGAAACTAAATGTACTGTCTGTACTGGATGTAAAGCTTGAAGTTTCATCGACCGTGATGTGGTACCCATTGATAAAACCGTCTTGATCCATACCGTACCAATGTAGGGTAACGTTTGTTCCCAGCCGTAGGTCACCTGTACGCACAATACTGTCGACTTGAAGCAGTGTTTCAGGTGCCTTGTTTGCTATGGGATCGTTGGTCCCACGGCAACTAAATACGAGTACCGCTAATGCGAAGTACAGCAGGTGTTTCATGTGTTAGTGTTGTACTGAAATTCGTGTAAAGAATTGGCCTTTTGCCCCCTCTAGGCTTAGTACATAAAGCCCGTTAGGAAGTGCACTTACATCTATATTCAATTCTTGGGAGAAACGTTCGCCCAATACGCGTTTTCCGGCGCTATTATAGATGGCTAACACGCCTTCTACAGGGGCTTTAACCGTTAATTGATGGTTCACTGGGTTAGGGTAGTAGGCTACATCCAATAGGTCCAATTCTACGACGCTGATTGGTGAGTTTGCTACTGTAATACTATCCAAGGTCACGTTTGCACCAATGAAGTCATTGTTGTTACGTGGGACCAGACGGAAGTTGCTAAAACCGTAGTAAAGAATTCCTTCAATCGCATCAAAAGTCATAGTATCACTTACTACGATCGGGGTTACATTCA
>JAKMEB010000026.1 GCA_022426185.1 Schleiferiaceae bacterium | reverse complement strand
GTCTTCGAGAATCGCGCTTTCAGGAAACCTTTGCACATTTTGGTGTAGAAGCAAATGATGTGGCTTGGACGCTTGAAACTCGATATATTGATGAAACGCCTTACCAAAATCATTTGATTGAAGGTGCCCGCGAAATTCTTGATATACTTAGCGGCTGCGGTTACACTATGCACATCATTACAAACGGCTTCCATGAAAGTCAGCACATTAAGTTCGCTGAAAGTGGACTGGAGCCACTGTTCGATGTTTTGTTGTGTAGTGATCAGGTAGGCGTAAATAAACCTGATGCGAAAATATTTCGTCGCGCTTTACAACTTGCAGGTGCTGATCGAAAGGAAAGCCTCATGATTGGAGATAACCTTATAGCAGACTGTATAGGTGCTCGTGAACAAGGCATAGACCAAGTGTTTTTCAATCCGAAGGGAACGAAACATCTTGAGAAAGTCACCTACGAAATTGAACGTTTAGAGGAGTTGTTGGAGATTCTGAAGCCCCTTTAGTGCCGGTCTTGCATAAAAGCAATAACTGCATAGAACCATAGAGAACTAAGAAAACACATGCCAGTAACCCGCACCTTACCTGCTTACGAAGTGATGATGGGAGACCATCCATTAAAGCAACCATTGCCTACGCAAAGTATCAATCAAATTGATCCGTTTTTACTCATTCATCATCACGCAAATCACATGCCCGCAGGTACAGACCGTTGGAATGCTGGTGTGGGTCCACATCCGCATCGTGGTTTCTCACCGGTGACATTCATGTGGTCAGGTGGTGTACATCACAGGGACAGTCGCGGCAATAATAGTATCGTAGATGATGGCGGTGTACAATGGATGGATGCCGGATTGGGCATTATACATAGCGAACGCCCACCAGCTCAATTGGCGGAAGCAGGCGGTATGCAGGAAATTATTCAGATTTGGATTAATACTCCGAGCGCTCATAAAATGGATGAACCGAAGTACTTGCCGTTGCAAAAGGATGAAATGCCTTCTGTTCCCGGTCACCCTGATTTACGAATTACTTCGGGTAGACCGGTGCTGAGTGCCTCTGAAGGACCATTGAAATCCTCTTATCCTATCACAGCAGCGCATGGTGTGATGGAGGCAAATTTAGCGGCAACATTTGAGGTGAAGCCTGGTGAAAACGGCTTGTTATATCTACTGGACGGGAGTGGTCGATTAGAAGGTTACGGCTTAGTTGAAGCCCATATGGTGTATCAATTGAACGCGGGCAGCTATACGTTTACTCCTTCAGAAAAGACTAAGATATTCTTTATCGCAGCGGCACCTATAAATGAGAAGGTAGAAAGCTACGGACCATTTGTGATGACTAATCAAACAGAAATCATGGAAGCCATGCGCGATTACCAGCAAGGTAAGATGGGCTTTTTAGTAGAACGTGATTTACCTTGATTCAATGCCGTGGGGCAATTGGCCTCTCGTATCTTTACCCTGTGGGAGAAATTAAAAAAGACATTCGTACGTTGAGTCAGGAGGGCATTATTGCCTTCTTTGAATCGCACGGTGAAAAAGCTTTTCGAGCAAAGCAAGTCTATCAGTGGCTGTGGCAGAAAAGTGCCAACAGCTTTGAAGAAATGACGAACCTCAGTAAAGCGACCCGCGAATTATTGAATGCCCATTTCGTATTTAAGCAGTTGGAAGTGGATGTCATGCAGCAATCGAATGACGGCACCATTAAGAATGCAGTGAAGTTGCACGACGGAGCCTTTGTTGAATCCGTTTTGATTCCCACAGAAAAGCGCATTACTGCTTGTGTGAGCTCTCAAGTAGGGTGTAGTTTGGACTGCACCTTCTGTGCGACAGCCGGACTCAAGCGCATGCGAAATTTAGATCCAGATGAAATCTATGACCAGGTGGTGGTAATCGACCGTCAAGGCAAGGAACATTTTGGCAGACCGTTGACTAATATTGTTTTTATGGGTATGGGCGAGCCATTATTGAACTACAATAATGTACTGGCAGCCATTGATAAAATCACGGATCCAAATGGACTAGGTATGTCTCCTAAGCGCATCACTCTAAGTACCATTGGTGTGCCGAAATTGATCAAAAAAATGGCTGATGATGGCGTACGATTTGGACTTGCCATATCGCTTCATAGTGCCATTGAAGAAAAACGTGCGAAGCTGATGCCTTTGGCTCACCGGAGCACAACGCTGGTGGATCTTCGTGAGAGTTTACAATACTGGTATGCCAAAACCGGGCGTGGCGTTACGTTTGAATATGTGATTTGGCGTGATATCAACGATTCCGAAGAGGATGCCATAGCATTGGCAAAATTCTGTGGTGCCATTCCTACAAAAGTGAATATCATTCAGTACAATCCTATAGATAATGGTCCATATACACAGGCATCACAAGCTTCAGTGGACCTATACAAACGTATTTTGGAAGAGCGTCGTATTGTTGCTACAGTACGTCATTCACGTGGTCAAGATATTGACGCTGCATGCGGCCAATTAGCGAACAAAACCGAGGCTTAAATACTGCCTTTCTAAGGTGAACACACTGCTTGATGCAGAGCAAGGTCGACAGTATTCGCAGTGGGAAAGTTATAGTTTTTCACATTATTAGGAGCTTGACGGCAAAGGGACCAATTTGAAGAAAAATAACTTCAAAACCCTACATCATGCTAGTTACCCTTCAGTCCGGTTTGGTCCAATTTCTTCATGCTGCTCCAATAACCGTTGAGGTAAGCATCACACGCGGAATTAAGTATTTCATTGTTGGTCTTGCGGATACAGCGTTAAAGGAAAGTAAGCAGCGGATCTATACGGCCATTAAAAATGCTCAATTCCATTGGCCAGGCCAGCGCATAACCATCAACCTAGCACCAACTACATCACGAAAATTTGGTACGCTGTTGGAATTGCCTATCGCATTGGGTGTTTTGGCGGCAAGTGGCCAGCTACCAACGGAACGCTTAAAGGACTATCTCGTAGTAGGGACTCTAAGTTTAGATGGCGCTGTTGTCCCAATACCGCAGCCTTATCAACTGGTAGATTTAGCTAAAAGATTGGGCAAAAAAGGAGTTGTTTTGAATATGGGGCATGCAGCGCATCCTTATTTAAACGATAGTAATAACCCCATACTTTGTTCGGTTCGTTCGTTGAAGGAAGCCGTGCTGTTTTTTCAGCCCGGACAGCGCGCAGCCCCATCGAATTCTGCGCACCGGCCACCCCAACTGCCATTAAATTCGTGGGGTCAGGAGCGTGCTGCATTTGGTTGTTTCTCTGAGGTGGCCGGCCAGCGCCGGCTAAAGCGGGCGCTGGAAGTCGCTGCCGCTGGCGGGCATCATACGTTGATTGTTGGGCCACCTGGTGTTGGTAAAACCATGCTTTGCGACCGTCTTCCATCTATCTTACCGCCAATTGCACCTCAAGAAATACCTTGGATTCATGGTATTCATTCTTCAGGAAATAGCGAATCACAACCTGCGGTATTCCAAAATCTTCGTCCTTTTCTCAAACGAAGTCCTCCGCTAACAAAGCGTCAACTATTGGGGTCATTGCCAGATGCGGTTGAAAAAGTAGTGCAGCAGTTCCGTAAAGCATGGCTTCCATTGGATCCACCGTTGGCTGCGCCCAAAGTGCTCGGGGATGTTTTAGCAACACTAGGAGGGGTCTATTATATAGATGAGTTGCACACCACGAACGTCCGTATTCGGAATATTTTGCTTCAGTCCATGAACGACTACGTTCATCAAATAATCGGTATTATGAATCCATGTCATTGTGGAAACTTTGGACATCCTAATCGAAAGTGCCTATGTACTGCCTCTTCATTATCAAGCTATCAGAACCTGTTCAGTGGAGCACTCTTGGAACGCTTTGATGTGTACACGTTTGTGCCGGCAATGAGTTGGCAGGAGGAGGAGACAAGTGAACGTTCGGAAGTTGTTTACGAACGTGTGTATGCAGCTTGGCTCGCCCAAATAATGCGACAGGGCAAGCAAAATGCACAATTGAGTTTAGATGAATTAGAAGCCTATTCGATGTTAAATAAAAGAGATTGGCGCACCTATTATCGAATGGCTGCTCAGCATAATTTATCGAATAGAGGCCAGCGGAGTTGGTTGGCATTGTCACGAACATTGGCAGATTTAGACGGAGTGGATGCAGTAACCATGAATCACATAGTTGCAGGTTTGGCGCTTATGAATCCCGATCGACGGGAATACACGCACAATTTTGACGCCTCAAGTATGCAGACCACTTCTCCTAAGAAGCCAAGAAGATCATTTAGGGCTTAACGTCGCCAGCTCGGATCCTTGGGGTCGGGTGCGTTTTTTGTCCACTCTATAGGGCCGTTACAACCCAACTCCACAACCATGGCATTTGGACTACCAAATACCCCGAGCATACTACTGCGCCAGTCTCTAAATTCTTCAATATCGGTACTGTAACAGCTTAAGGTAATGATGGCGATGTAATTTTTCTCAATGATGATTATTCCCGGAGCGATATGATCCACCGTGCGGTAGTCACGACCGGGCGTAATTCTTTTACCACCGATAAATTCTTTAAACCAGAATTTTAGGGCATACTTCAGTTCTTCCTCATCTTCGTATGCGTAGGTGCTCAGGTTGTATTTAGGTTTTACGCTATTGCCCAGTTCATTTACCTCGCGTTCTAGTTGTTTGAGCTGGAAATACGAATGGTGGATAAATTGCGTCTCCGGTAAAACCCCATAATCAGGTTCGTTACCGTTGAGTTCTTTTATTTTAAAGGATTCCGATTGCTCCTCAAGAAATAATGCCGTGCGCTGTTTTAATTCCTCGGCTTGACCAAAAGAAAACAATGGAGCGAGTACTAGAAAAGAGAAAATTAGTGGTTTCATATTTTTAAATCGGCTATTATAAAAGTGCTACCGCCTACAAAGATAAGGTCATCTTCTTTAGCTTTTTGTTTGGCTGCAGACAATGCTTCTTCTACACCAATGTGGTTGGTCCCTACATAACCATTTGCGAGCGCAATTTTTGCTAATGCACTTGAATCAAGTGTTCTCGGGCTTTCAGAAGACGTCCAGTAAAACGAATCTGATTTTGGGAACAAGTTCAATACTTTGGCATGCTCCTTATCTTCTGCCATACCTAAAACCCAGTGGACGTGGTTGGCTTCTTCATGTGCTTGCTGAACCAGATGTTTAATCGCATGTGCGTTGTGTCCGGTATCACAGATCACTGTCGGGTTTGAGCCAATGTACTGCCAACGACCCTGCAGCCCTGTATTATAAGCCACTCGGGTAAAACCTAATTCCCATAGCGGACGTTCGTCCGGAAACAATAGTGCAAGGGCAGTTGCCGCGGTATCACTATTGTATTGCTGATAGCTCCCTTTTAAGTCTGTTTCAATATTAAAGGCTCTACTCCAGAAGAGCGGCGCATTTTGGTTGCGTGCGTGATTCGTAAATACATCCTTTGTTTCTGGATGCGATTCGCCAATAATGATGGGTACGCCATCTTTCATTATACCAGCTTTCTCTGCTGCAATAACACTCCTGCTCGTTCCTAGCCATTGCGTATGATCGAGTCCTATATTGGTGATTATGGTCAGTTCTGGCGCGCATATGTTCGTGGCGTCTAAGCGACCACCCATACCAGTCTCTAAAATAATCCAGTCGACAGCCTCATGCTCAAACCAGGATAGTGCGAGCATGGTAGTGAGCTCAAAGAAGCTAAAACCACCCGCAGTAAAAAACTCGTTATTTGATGCTACAAATTGACGTACAAATTCTTTTGGTACCATTTCAGTCCCAATCTTTGCACGTTCCCTAAAGTCAAAAAGATGCGGAGAAGAAAAAACACCAACCCGTAGACCCAATTCTTTCATTCCTGAGGCCATCAGATGTGCTGTGGAGCCTTTGCCATTGGTTCCGGCCAAATGAATCGTGGGTATGGTCTTGCTGGGAAAATTTAGTTCTTTCCAGAGTGCCAATGGGCCATCTAGACCAATTTTGTACTCTTTCGTTCCACCATCACGTTGAAAGTTAGGTACTGCATCGAACAACCATTGAACTGCTTGCTCGTAGGTCATTGCAATTCGAAACGATAAACGATGAACCCTACACGGCGACTATTGCCTGCATCTGGACTCCATTTAGACTTTTTAGCAGCAATCTTCGCTTTGTTGACTAAACAGGTATTGGATCCAAAGTTAGATTTGGGCAAGGTATCCGGAATTTGGGTATTTGGAGCCAATTCAGCTTCATAGACGCTGCCAGATTCGGTAACTGCAATTTTAATCACCACTACGCCCTCATAATTGCACCCAGTTTCGGGATCGGGTAACCTTACGGGTGTTCCTGACATCCAATATTTTCCATTGCCTCCAGTTCCTCCGTTGCCGGTTCTGTTCGGGCTTAAGGGATCTCCATTAGGATCGCCTTGATCGCCCCCGCCGTCTGTTTCACCTTCGCCTTCACCCGTTCCATTTCGGGTAGTGTTGAGCATTCTATTTAAACGTTCTTGTTGCCTCTGACGTTCTAATTCTTCCTCTGTAGGCTGAGGATCCGGTTCTGGCTCCTGAACGGTTTCTTTAGGTTTTTCAGTTTCTTCCTTGGGCTGCTCTACAACCTCTTTTGGTTTAGTAGGTGCGGGCTCGTCCGTAGATTCAATAACTGGCGCATCTTCCACATCCTGAGTAACTACTTCTTCCTGTACAGGTGGCGTTTCTACTGGGGTTTCTGGTGTTGGTGGAGGTACGGCTGGTGCGGCTTGTGTGTTTTGACCAGATCCGGTTTCCTCGTAGCCGAAATTAATGGCGATTCCTTCTTCTGGCGGTGGATCTTGATACGTAAGGCCATAAAACGCAAACCAAATCATAAGCAGGATGTGAACCATAATGGTCCAAACCTTTGCCTTGTTTTTATTGCGTTTTTCGTTAAAAGCCATACTTACTTTGGATCAGTTGCGATGATCATTTTTAAGTTGTTTCGGTAACCTATATCCAAAAGTCGTACCGTTTCGCCCGTAGGTATGCTCTGGTCA
>JAKMEB010000159.1 GCA_022426185.1 Schleiferiaceae bacterium | reverse complement strand
CGAATTTCATCCATGAGATCATCCACTTGATTTTCTGTTGGCCGTACCTCGACAATAGGATCTAAAAGTCCTGTAGGTCGAATGACTTGTTCAGCGTAAACTCCGCCACTCAATGTAAGTTCATAGTCCGCGGGTGTGGCGCTCACAAAAAGTGCTTGCTCCCGCAGTTTCTCAAATTCTTCGAACTTTAAAGGACGGTTATCCATTGCCGCCGGAAGTCGAAAGCCATATTCTACGAGATTCTCTTTTCTTGATCGATCGCCGCCGTACATCGCTCGCACTTGTGGGAGTGTTACATGGCTTTCATCAACAACCAATAGGAAGTCGTCTGGAAAATAATCTAACAAACAGAAGGGGCGGACTCCAGGTTTGCGCCCGTCTAAATAACGCGAGTAATTTTCAATGCCCGAACAATACCCCAGCTCTCTAATCATCTCTAGATCAAAGTTGGTGCGTTCTTCTAATCGTTTTGCCTCCATACGACGGTCCACCTGATTGAAGTGATCTACCTGGCTCATCAAGTCGTCTTGAATATGATGAATCGCGTTTTGAAGTTGGTCTTTTTCCGTCACAAAAAGGTTCGCTGGAAAGAGACGCATCTCGCTCATATTTTCAATTTTAGAACCGCTTATGGGATCCATATGCTCAATACTTTCCACCTCATCGCCCCAAAAACTGATTCTAAAGAAAGTTTCGGCATATGCTGGGAATATATCAACAGCATCTCCTTTTACTCGAAAAGAACCGCGCTTAAATTCTGCTGTAGTTCTAGCATAGAGCGCATTAACAAATTGATGCAAAAGCGCTTGACGCGAGATGATTTCACCAACTTTTAGATTCACTACAGAGTTATTGAATGCTTCTGGATTACCCATACCATAGAGGCATGAAACGGAAGCAACTACAATGACATCTCGACGACCAGATAGAAGGGAAGAGGTCGTACTTAAACGCAACTTCTCAATCTCATCGTTGATACTTAGGTCTTTCTCAATGTAAAGCCCCGAGGAGGGTACATACGCCTCCGGCTGATAATAATCGTAATAACTTACAAAGTACTCCACAGCGTTTTCCGGAAAGAACTCTTTCATCTCCCCATAAAGTTGCGCTGCAAGGGTCTTATTGTGGCATAAGATTAACGTTGGACGCTGGGTGCGCTCAATGACGTTTGCGACAGTAAAGGTTTTCCCAGAACCAGTAACACCCAGCAATACTTGATCGGGTATGCCTTCGTTCAAGCCATCCACAAGTTCAGCAATAGCTTGCGGTTGATCCCCCATGGGCTCAAAAGGGGCTTTCAGCTTAAACTCCATATGCTATTATTTCAACAGGCTATTGAATAATTTACGTAAGCTGGTTAATTCTTCTACACGTGCTTTGTGCACTTCGATTTTATCTAAAGCTGCGTCGAGTAGTGGGTTGCCTTTTGCTCCAGAGAAGAAAGCAATGTTATTTTCGAGTTGATGCAATTCTTTCTTTGTTTTATCTGTTTCCTCGCGAATCCAACCCCGCTGACGATGTAAGCCATCTTGATCATCTGCCTCAACAAGAGCTTTTACTTTGGCTTCGAACATAGTCCGCTCTAAAACTGAAGGTTCAACTCCTAATGCACTCACTTTTTTCGATAGCGCATTATCAAAATCTTCGTCTATTTTCTTATTACGACCAGTAAGTACCCCAAGAGCGGAAAACTGCTCACTCAAAATAATGGCCTCTTCAATACTGCCGATTTTGGCTGCCTTCAAATCTAATAATGCTTTTTGCTTAGACTCTACTACGGCGTTGTTCTGGGCGACTTTGGCATTACGTTCTCCCTTTATACGATCGAAGAAATGGTTGCAGGCTGCTCTAAATGCTTCCCATAATTTATCACCTTCTTTTTTTGGGACGAAGCCTGTTTTCTTCCAGTCTGCTTGGGCCTGTTTTAGCTGCTGTGAAGCACCTGCAATATCGTCGGAATCTTTCAGGCTTTCAGCCAATGCAATTAAGGCATTTTTCTTTTCGAGACTTTCACGTTGGCGTGCCTTTTCTTCTTTGTAAAACGCATTTTTAAGTTTGTTGAAATTTCGTTGCGTTGTTTTATAGGCTTCCCAAACAGCATCGCTTTCTTCGCTCTTTACAAAGCCAATTTCTTTGAATTCCGCGCGCAATTCATCCAGTATTTTACTTGCATTCTGCCAGCCGCTATGTTTCGAAGGAAGATCGGTCGTTAATGCTGCCATCTTCTCTACAACTGCCAATTTTGCCGCAATTTTAGATGCATTAATCTCTTGAAGATTCTCATTATACTGGTCGCGAAGTTCATGCACTTTAGCAGTTGCAGCTTTTAGTCTATCCCATAAAGCATCTTTATGTTCTCTAGGAACAGGACCAATTCTTTTCCACTTACTATGCGTTTGTTGGAGCGTTCTAAATAGGGCTGGGCTCCCGCCGTGTTGAACAGCATCCTCCAATGACTGACACAAGGCAACTTTTTCATTATAATTATTTTGATAATCTTTCTCGATCAAGTCGTAAGCCAGACGTAAAAAGTTGAAGAAATTATCTACGTGGTGATTGTAGTTTGCCCAAATGGTTCGAGCATCGGCTTTAGGAACCAATCCTGTTTGATTCCAACGCTCACGTAATTCCTTAAATGTATCGTATTTGTCTTTTGCCGACCCTTCTGCCATAGGCAGCGCTTTCACTTCTTCTATAATGGCCAATTTAACGGCGAGATTTTGACTCAATTCGGCCTCTAATTGAATGTAATGCGCGCGCAATTTATCTCGGTAACCCCCATATAAGGAACCCAGCAGTTTGCGTTGCGGTTGATCAAACTCAAAGTCAATAATATTGCCGCCTTCTTCCAGGTACTTTGCTTTAGCTGCATCGCGTTCAGCGTTCAGCTCCTGCAAGATTCGTGAACGTCCGCTCTCTACAATACCTTTAATTCGCTGCGATTCGTATTCATTAATATGTTTTTCGATACTCTGCAAGGCCGCGTCAATGTCTAATGCATCAAAATCTGGAATAGCTAATTTTTTATCCTTCGGAGCTTCGTGATCTTCTTCCGCTTCAACTGCCTTTACTTCTTCATTCTTTTCTGAAGCCTCTTCCTTTGAAGCTAGAGGTGCGTCGTTTTCGCTGTGCTCAGACGGTGTGGTCTCGTCGTTTTCCAAAATAACTTCAGGTGTGGCTGTTTCGTTCACTTCTGGAGTGATCTGCTGTTCTTGATCTTCTTGCATCATCTACAAATTTTTGTAGTAAGCGACACGGAACAAATTCCATGCAGTTTTCGCTTGCTCAGTTAACATTATTCTTCCATCTATGCTACTCGCTTGTGCATCTGTTGCAGCCTGAAGTAGTGGTGTAGGAAGCGGGTCGTAAATTAGGTCAAATATCGCGAATTCTGGACTTAAAACCCCATAGCGTAGCGGTAAATGCACGTTCTCTAATCCTGGTCCGCCTGCAGGCGTACAGTTGATCCACAGCTTAGAGCTGTTGAAGTGATCAGCAGGGCAATTAGCGTAGTTGTTTGGCCCAGGTGTTCGCGTTAGCATTGTTGCGGCAATATTGCGTTGACTCAGCACATAGTTTACCGCCTTCGCAGCGCCGCCACTGCCAAAAATAAGCGCATGTTTTGCAGTTGAGTTCAATTGGTCCAGTGCTTTTTCAATACCGGCGCAATCTGTATTGTACCCCACGAATGCGCCAGATTCGAAAACAATCGTATTTACCGCACCAACGGCTTCAGCTGTAGGGTCTAATCGGTCCAGTAAAGGCAGTACTTTTTCTTTTAAAGGAATGGTTACGTTGCAACCGGTTAAACCGTATTTGGTAAATAGCGTTTCTAGGGTTTTCCGGGTAATGGACTGCATTGGAAACAACGTGTAGTTACCTTCTATTTCGGCGGCATTCATGAACCCATGATAAAGATCAGGACTTTGACTGTGTGCTATAGGAAAGCCGATGAGCCCGAGCTGAATCATTGAATCAAAGACTTTTTTTAGTTCCAGCCCATTCTAAAATAAATACAAGTGCAGCACCAAGCAAACCTAGAGCTGATGCTACCATCCATAAATCGTCTGGTGCCAAATTTTGAGTAAGTAGAGGAATGACTTCTTCTTTAGGTGTGCCTGGGTGTTTTGTGAACGAGACTAAAACTTCTTTCCACGGCCAAATCTTATTCAACGAACCAAGCAAAAATCCACTGAGTAGGGCAACAGTTAGGTCGTGATATTTAGCGAAGACCCATTTTAAGATTCGCGTAAATGAAAGTAACCCTCCTACAGCACCCATCCCTACGGCTGCAATAATTGCCAATTCCCGATCAGCAATAGCCTCTAAAACCGTGGCGTAAGCCCCTAAAAGCAGCAAAATAAAACTCCCGCTAATACCGGGTAAAATCATCGCACATATAGCTAACGCTCCGCATAATAGGAGGTACCCATAGGACGTCGATCCTGTAACGGCGGGTAAGCTGGTGATCCAAAAAGCAACGGCTGCGCCCAGGGCAAAACTGATGTAAGTGAAAAGTTTCCATTGATGCACTTGTTTACCTACAATAAAAATGCTCGCGAAAACTAAGCCAAAGAAGAAACTCCAAAGATGGATAGGGTAGGTTTCAAGTGTATGAGAAAGAAGGGCTGCTAAACTGAGCACACTGGTGACTATTCCAGCAAAGAGAACCGTTAAAAACGTACCGTTAATGTGGGACCAAAAGTCTTTAAATTGACCTTTGAGCAATAATTGAAACGCGCGCAAATTGAATTGACTCAAAGCGTGTATGAGCGTTTCATAAATGTTTGTGATGAATGCAATTGTACCGCCGCTTACCCCAGGCACCACATCCGCCGCACCCATGGCCATGCCTTTTAAAAATAAAAAGCCGTATTTCTTAATCATGATTCTCCCTTTGTATGGATGCTAAAATAGCACCTACAGCAGGGATTTTTGGTAAATCCGGGAAGTATTCGGCAAAGAGCAAAAGAGTTTTGGGTTCTTTGCTTAAAGTTTCCGTGAGCACCTTTTGAGCTGCGGCCAATTCATCAATGGCAATAAGGTATCCCGAGAGTACTAAACGCAGTTGAATTGCAGCTGGGAATTTAGCTATGCCATCATAAAGAATTCGAATGGCTTCGTCGAGATCGTCTAATTCGATCAAGCATTCTACATGATCGAGCACATCTTCTTCACCATAGGCTTCTTCGAGCCATACCCGTTTAAAATCTTGTAAAGCCTCTTGATAAAGCTCTAAGTCCATGAGAACCCCCGCCCGCTCTAAATAGATATCATCAATATCATTTTCTAGTTCTATCGCCGTATTGAATTGACGCAGCGCCTCTTTTGGCGTATCTAGTTCCAATTCTAAGAGTCCAATCCGAAAATGAATGTAACCAGATGGAACCTCCTCACTGATGCTTTGTTTGTAGGCATTCAAAGCATCGTATAGACGTTCATTTCGCTCGTGGATTCGACCTTGTTCGAAAAACGCTGGATGGTAATTTTCATCGGCTAATGTTGCCCATTCAAAGGCTTGTAATGCCTTGCTCTCTTGGTTTTTGCGTAAATGAAATGCGCCAATCTGAAACCACAAAAGTGGATTATAAGGCTCTCGAGCTGTAAACGCGTGAAAGAGCTCTAAAGCTCTATCGTATTCATTCGTAAAATCCAGGCACATAGCCAATTGATACAACGCACTATCTTCTAGGGGCTCTTCCTCCATAGTACACCATTGTAAGAGCGCTCCAATAGCTCGAGGGTAGTCTCCTTGACTGAGATGAGCATCAATGATGAGTTGCAACACATCAAGTGGATCTTCAGCATCTTTAAGCGCATTGTCTAAAATTTTAAGACCCGCGTCATTTTGACCTTGATGCAGTAAAATAGTGGCGCGTGCAATGAGCAATTCTACCGAACGCATATTCAAGCCTTCAAGGTGATTGAGTTTCGCCAGCGCTTTCGTGTAATCTTTTGTTGCGATATCAAGTTGAACTTCTTTTACCTTGAAAACGAAGGCTAACGGATGGATTTCTTGTGAAAGCGATAATGCGATACGCATTTGTTCAAAGTTGCCCGTCTCCAGATAGTACTCTAGGATGAGTTCTAAATCTTCTACATCGTAATACGGCTGGCGTCCCTCACTTAAGGCTTGCTCGAACTGTATTACCAACGTGTAGGTATCCTGGTCTTCAAATCGCATAGTAGAAATTTAAGTACAATTCAACGGGTTCACTAGGTATGGGTAGCGAATTCGTTGGAAGCTATCAACAGTGTTATTAACAATGCCCAATTTGAGTGCACCAGCAATTGGGCACCCCATTCACCTACCTTATCTTCGTTAGAAATCTAACCAAAGAAAATGACCTTAATTAAATCAATCTCAGGAATACGGGGCACCATCGGCGGCACTGCCGGTGATAACTTAACACCGCTCGACGCGGTAAAGTTTGCAGCCGGTTATGGTGCATGGCTAAAAGCGAAACACAGTGCTTGTAAAGTGGTCATTGGTCGAGATGCACGTCCCTCTGGACAAATGATAGAAAATTTAGTGATCAGTACGCTCCAAGGCTTAGGGATAGATGTGATTAATGCTGGATTGAGTACAACGCCGACCGTAGAGATGTTAGTGCCTCGTTACCAGGCCTCAGGAGGAATTATACTAACTGCTTCACACAATCCAAAACAATGGAACGCGCTCAAACTTTTGAACGAAAAGGGCGAATTTGTTTCCGGCGAAGATGGTGCTGCCATTTTAAGACTGGCAGAGGATGCCGATTTAACTTTTGCTGAAGTGGATGATTTGGGCGAAGTAACACCCTGTCATGACGGTATGGAGTGGCATATAGAACAAGTCCTTGCACTCCCATCAGTAGATGCTGATGCCGTACGCTCCGCGGGATTTCATGTTGCCATAGATGCCGTTCACAGTTCAGGTTCGGTCGCCATTCCACTATTGCTGGACGCCATGGGTGTGTCTTATGAAAACTTATACCCCGAACCAACAGGGCAATTTCCGCACAACCCTGAGCCTCTTGAAAAGCACCTTGGTGCAATTATCGATACGGTGAAATCGGGTTCGTTCTCAATGGGAATTGTAGTTGATCCGGATGTAGATCGGTTGGCTTTTATTGATGAAAAAGGAGCCATGTTTGGTGAAGAATATACCCTGGTACTGGTGGCAGATTATTTGTTGAGTAAGCAAACTGGTGCCGTGGTAAGTAATATGAGTTCTTCTAAAGCACTACGAGATCTTGCAGAGTCGAAGGGTGGGAGCTACAGCGCTTCTGCCGTAGGCGAAGTTAATGTGGTGCATGAAATGAAGCGCACGAATGCAGTGCTTGGTGGAGAAGGTAATGGTGGAATTATTCTTCCGGCCCTCCACTACGGGAGAGATGCGCTCGTTGGAATAGCTTTGGCATTGACTCATTTGGCCAAATCTGGAAAAACCATGAGCGAACTGCGGGCAGGTTACCCTGAATATTACATGGCGAAACAAAAAGTTGAACTCGTACCAGGCTTAGATGTTGACGGTATTTTGGCCACAATCGCGGAGCGTCATTCAAAGGAGGAAGTAAGTACTGTTGATGGTGTAAAAATCACATGGTCAGACCGTTGGGTGCACTTACGTAAATCGAACACGGAACCTATTGTTCGCATCTACACGGAGGCACCTTCAGTAAATGAAGCCACGGAATTGGGTCAAAAATTCATAGAAAGCATTGCGTCCTTAGCATAGGATTTCCATCGATACCTTCTAACTCCTATCTTTGGGCAAACCTAATTGCACAGAGATGGGAGTTATTTTTTTGGACAATGCCGCTACAACACCTTTAGAACCTCGCGTTAAAGATGAAATGATTCGAATGATGGATAACTTCGGTAATCCATCAAGCACGCACCTCAGTGGTCGTGGAGCGAAGGTAGAAGTTGAGGTCGTCCGCAAGCGAATAGCAAATTCCATAGGAGCGGAGCCCGGAGAAATTTTCTTTACCTCCGGTGGAACGGAGGCCGATAATATGGCCTTATTTTGTAGCGTCCGAGATTTAGGAGTTCAGCGCATTATTACAACCAAAATTGAGCATCATGCTGTAGGCCATCCAGTCGAATTCATGGTAGAACGTGGCGAAGTGGAAGCGGCGTATTTATCTATCGATGCAAAGGGAGATATTGATTTGAACGAATTAGAATCCTTACTCAAAGACGGTCCTAAGACCTTGGTGAGTTTGATGTTTGCTAATAACGAAATAGGCAATTTGAATCCTGTCGCAGAAATCAGTGTATTGTGCAAGAAATACGAAGCCTTGTTTCATTCTGACACGGTCCAAGCTATGGGACATTTACCCATCAATGTAAATGAAGTTACTTACGATTTCCTGACCTGCTCCGCACACAAAATTCATGGTCCTAAGGGCATTGGATTCGCTTATGTACGCAGTGGATTGAAAATAAAGCCTCTTATTCAGGGAGGAGCGCAAGAGCGTAACCTTCGTGCAGGCACAGAGAACACCATTGGAATTTGTGCGTTGGGCAAAGCCTTTGCTATTGCTACGGAAGAAATGGCGGAAGATCAAAAACACGTGGAAGCACTGAAGCAATATGTGATTGACGGTGTCAAGGCTGTTGTTCCTGGAGTGAAATTTTTTGGTCGCAGTGCAGAATTGGACCGCAGTCTTTACACTGTTTTGAGTATCGCCATTCCGAATACGGGTAATGATATGCTCACGTTTACTATGGATATGAAAGGTATTAATGTGAGTGGCGGTTCCGCATGTACTTCTGGCTCAAATCAGGGGAGTCATGTTATACGCGCCCTTGGGGAATGGACATCCGGTTACCAGCCTGTGCGCGTGTCGTTCAGCAAATTCAATACGAAAGATTGTGTAGAAGGATTTTTGAATGCGTTGAAAGAACTCTACGCGGAAACTCCCGCACACGTTTAGCGCAGAAGTGTTACGGTTCCTAAGCGGACTTCATCGCCTCCGGTGAAACGATAGGTGTACACATCTTGAGGAACAGGCTTCCCGTTGAAAGCACCGTCCCAAAATTCGTTGAATGGATTTTCACTTCTGAAAACTTCATTGCCCCAACTGTCGTAAATTCTAAACGTGGGATCTTCCAGACAACTGTTACCGAAAATCTTGAATTCTTCATTGTCTTTATCTCCGTTTGGTGTAAAAGCGGTAGGAATGTAGACGCGTCCTTCGATGCGCACTATGGTTGCTAAGAAATCGAATTCGTAGGCCCTGTTGCACAAGGTATCGATGATTGTCAAAGTCACATCTTCAAGGCCCGATTCAGGATAGCGGAAAGTGGGTATCATACCAGTATCTGGGTTGCCGCTGAAATTCCATTCGAAAATCATGGTACTGTCTACGTTTTGGTAGATAACATCGACTCCTCCGTAGCGACAGCTGTCCGTAAAGAGGTTTACGGTTGGAATATTTGCATCATCGTCAAAAACGATCGTGAAGAATTGGTCGTAACCCACATCACAGAAGCTGTCTTTCGCTGTTACTGTAGCAGAATACGTTGCAAAGGCGGGATACGTATGGTTGACTACTGTATTGGAAGTCGTAAGAGTTGTGCCGTCACCAAAGTCCCATTCGTAGTAATCTGCGTCGGGAAGTTGATCCGTCCATTCTACTTCTCGGAATAAATCACAACTGGCATAGGATTCTTGCCAATCACATACCGGGAACGCTGCAGTATCATGTACAATCTGTACATAGGCCGTGTCGTAACTGTCACAGATCGTGTCAATGGCTACCAGCATGACGTTGTAGGTGCCCAGATTAGGGAAGGTAACAACAGGTTCTGTGAGGTTGGACGTATCACCCTGCCCAAAATCCCAGTAGTAGGCATTCGCATTGGTGCTGTTGTTTGCCAACCGAAGTGTCAATTCATAACAACTTGTATCTGGAAGAAAATTCAAATCCACGGATGCATCTGCCTCTATTGCAGTCTCAAAGTCCAATTTTATCACACCTAGGTTACAGTTGCTGCTGTTGTTGGTTTCGGAGAAAGCGCCTGGAGTTGTAGGTAGATCATCGTTTCCGCCACAACCGGCGCAAACTGCCTGGTAAATTCGTCCGCGGTCGTCGAATCTCGATGTGCCGCCATCTACATGTTCCGAACTTACGGCACCGCCGAAAAAACTTCCGTATGAGAATGAACCAAAATTCTTAGTAAGCACCATGAAATAAAAATCCGATCCGTTCGTGCTTGACTGCAAGGCATCTGAAGAAACGGGCAATTGTTCTACTGTTGTCGTAAAAAAGCCACTGTTAGTGACACCGCCCCAGCCTGATAGGAGAATATTCAAACAATCGTCCACATTGAACGCGGTAGGTACTAAATTTTGCACACCTTGAGGTGAACCAAAGGCCGTAGAGGCCGAGCTGGAGGTAAGATCGTTACTGAGCTTATGAATGAATTGTTTTCTATACTGTGGCGTACCCCATGCGCCCGTGGAAATGGGGTAGGCGCCTTGCGTCTGACCAAAAGCGTAGACGTTCCCTAATTTATCTACATCAAGAATGAAACTTTGATCGTATGCGCTCGTCCCTAGATAGGTGGATTGTTGTAAAGCACCGGTTGAGGCGTTAAATTTTGCAACATAACCGTCGTGATTCCCACTGTATGTGGCTTTATATCCGCCTGTTGTGCTGGGTAAATTGTTCCCAACCGTACCGCCTGTGATGAAGACCGCGTTGTTGTGAAATTTCAAACTGTATCCAGCATCATCACTCGTACTGCCGTAATAATTACTCCATAAGAGGCTGGTTCCTGCAGCATTCAGTTTAAATAGTACAGCATCTTGATTTCCTGCTTTTGAACAACTACTGCAGTTGGTGGAAGGGAAGTTGGTGCTGTTCGTAGATGCTGTGACGTAGATGTTATTGGATCCGTCTACCACTACTTCACCGCGCGCGGCATCACCATAGTTCTTGACAATTTCTGTGTTCAGTCCGTCGTTGCCCGTTCCCCCTATATATGTTGAGCTCAAAAGTGCTGTTCCTGTGGTGTTGAATCGGCTAATAAAAAGGTCTGCTTTTTTAAATTCGTAGCCGTTAATATTAACCGTTGATCCTCCTGCGTTAGCAGATTGAATAGGACTTTGCGTTGGGAAGTTACTACTCCCTGTAGTGCCCATTACTATTAGATGCCCATTGCTGTTAACCACTAAACTATGCGGGTGATCAGGTGCAGTACCTCCTAAATAGGTCGCATACAGCATGGTATTGCCTTGCGGTTCAAAAACGGTAATAGTTACATCTGGGTTAAACCCTAAATTTATTCCTGGTGGGTCGTTATAGGTGGTTTGAAAAGCACCGGTTGAAGCCACATAGCCTGTCGCGAATGCAACGCCACCTCCGTATAAGCGACCTTGATCGTCGTAGGTTGCGGTAAAGCCCCAGTTGTCCGTTAAAGAGCCACTAAATGACGTAAATATGAGCTGGGGATCAAGCACTAAGGAATCTAAAGTTTTAGCAACAGCCTCTGCTCTAAAACGGAGTACTTCGTTCTCCATTTCATACCATAATCCAAAGTCTATACGTTCTCCATTTTTCCATCCCCAGCCTATTGGCGCACTCTCAAGGAATGAACCAATAGAGGTATGGATCACCAGCGCTCCCTCTGGATTGATTTCTGTTTTTGTTGCGCCTTCATAGGTCCATTGAATCTTATCCATAGTGGAGGGATCAGTAATGCGCCACTGGTATTTCACGTGGTTGCCCGTTTGTCCAAACTCCAAAACACTGTTTTTGTACAACCCGCTGTAACTGAGTTTTCGCGACGGTCTTACATTTCCTCGCCACATCGAAGAATCCGATCCTAGAAAATAATTGTGGTAAAACTCTGTTGGATTTTTGTTTTCGGCTAGGGTAGGAG
>JAKMEB010000111.1 GCA_022426185.1 Schleiferiaceae bacterium | reverse complement strand
ATTGCCAAAATGCGGTATTCCGCGTTCAAGAATGCCAAAGCGCCTTCTTTAATGTAGGCTGCCAACTTTGTCATTTTTTCTGAGCCTGAATCTTGCTTTACAACCCAATTGCGTAAAACGAGCATGTAGATTAGACCAACGATACCGAATATAGGTATCAATAAAAGCATGTTTTCCATTGTATCTGGTTTGATTTAAATAATCAGCCCCTCCCGTATTACGGAAAGGGCTGCAAATATAACTCTTTGAGTGGTTCGTTCGAACTTGAACGTAAATCGTGTTCTTTATTTAACGTACATCACTGACTTTACTGCACTTACAACCTCTTCAACTTGAGGTAAAAACTCCTTCAATAACGTAGGAGAATATGGCGCAGGTGTATCCGTAGTAGTAATTCTTTTCACTGGAGCGTCGAGGTAATCAAATGCCTCCGATTGGACTTTATAAGTGATTTCAGTAGCTATTGATCCTAAAGGCCATGCTTCCTCCAAACAAACTAAGCGATTGGTTTTCTTCACGCTTTCGATAACTGTATCGTAATCAATGGGACGCACGGTACGTAAGTCAATAATTTCACAAGAAATACCTTCTTTAGCTAACAGATCAGCTGCTTCATAGGCTGTTTTGATGATTTTACCGAAGCTCACTATAGTTACGTCTGTTCCTTTGCGCTTAATATCCGCAACGCCTATAGGAAGAATGTACTCTCCTTCCGGTACTTCACCTTTATCACCATACATCTGCTCACTCTCCATGAAAATTACTGGATCATTGTCGCGGATAGCGCTTTTTAGCAAACCTTTACAATCGTAAGGATTGGATGGAACGACCACTTTTAATCCAGGACAATTCGCATACCAGCTTTCAAAGGCTTGCGAATGCGTTGCCGCCAACTGACCGGCAGACGCGGTTGGGCCACGAAAAACGATAGGCACATTGATTTGACCGCCAGACATCTGCTTCATTTTAGCAGCGTTATTTATGATCTGATCGATTGCAACCATGGAGAAGTTAAACGTCATAAATTCTACAATAGGACGCAATCCATTCATTGCTGCACCTACAGAGATTCCTGCAAAACCCAATTCTGCTATTGGGGTATCTAGAACACGTTTAGGACCAAATTCGTCCAACATGCCTTTAGATGCTTTGTACGCGCCGTTGTACTCCGCAACTTCTTCTCCCATCAAAAAGATGTTTTCATCGCGGCGCATTTCTTCGGTCATGGCCTCACAAACGGCCTCTCTAAACTGGATTGTTTTCATAGTAATTGATGTGTAACAGGCGGCAAATATAAGGTGCAATGAGGACCTGACGTACCCTTTCTGAGCTTCGGCATTCAATTTTTTAGAGCTTCATTGCATTATCAGTAACAAATGGGTCCATTCATCATTAAATCCGGTGCGTTTATATTTTAATGTTATGGATTGACTAAAAGCAGAAATCATGAAGATTTCTTTGGTTTTATTATGCGTGCATAGTAAATTTATAGTCGAATAATTAACAATATTCTATATGAACATACTCGTTTGTATTAGCCATGTGCCAGATACCACTGCTAAAATTAACTTTGATGCAGCTGGAAAAGGACTTGATTCCACAGGGGTCCAGTTTGTCATAAATCCCTATGACGAATTCAGCTTGACCAAAGCTTTGCACCTGAAAGAAGCTCACGGCGGCTCCATCACCGTACTCAACGTCGGTGGATCCGAAACAGAACCAACCTTAAGAAAAGCACTTGCTATAGGTGCCGATCAAGCCATACGTATTAACGCCACCCCTACGGACGCTATCACAGTAGCTAAAGAACTCAAGAACCACATTGCGGCGCAATCGTATGATTTGATTTTATGCGGACAGGAAAGTATTGACTACAACGGGCAGCAAGTTCCAGCAATGTTAGGTGCATTGTTGAATCTGCCTTTTGTCAATGCTTGCGTCGACCTTACCATCGACGGATCTCAAGCGACTGCAACCGGCGAAATTGACGGTGGACACGAAACCTATAGCGGAACCTTGCCACTTGTTGTAGGTGGCAAGAAAGGATTAGTAGAAGAAAAAGACCTCCGTATCCCTAATATGCGTGGTATTATGACCGCTCGCTCTAAACCGCTGGCGGTCGCAGAACCAACCGAGAATGGTGCTGCAACGCAAGCCGTAAAGTTTGTAAAGCCTGCCGCCAAATCTGCTGTAAAATTGGTGGACTCTGTGGACGAATTGGTTCATTTATTACACAACGAGGCGAAAGCCATTTAATTCCAAGCCTTATGTCAATTATTGTTTTTGTAGAAGATTGGAACAACGTATTCAAAAAAGCTTCTTTTGAGGCTGTTTCTTACGCTAAATCTTGGGCTGACCTCGCTGGGACTTCTGTTACGGCAATTACGAGCACGCATGCACAGGATCCGGGCACTTTGGCAACTTACGGGGCAGATCGTATTTTAACATTAAGCCTGAGCGCAACGCCTTTTGGAACTGCGCAACAACTAGCCGCTATGGCAGAAGAAGCAACTGGGATCGTAATTGCCGGAACGAGCTTTGGCCGTTCCGTCGCTCCTGCATTGGCCGCTCTTGCTAACGGCTCGCTTAGTACCAATACGACCAGTATCCCAAGTAGTATTGCTCCAGTAACGGTCGAGCGTGGTGCCTTCAGTTCAAAAGGTATCGAAACCATTGAACTTTCCGGAAATCTACCCATAGTTTCATTTGTACCGAACAGTATTGGAATTGTCGAGACTCACGGTATCGGCGCGGTTTCGTCATTCGATGCAGCCGGAACGGACCTTTTAACAGTTACGGATAAAACGGTAGCCTCAGGAAAAGTTGCTTTACCGGAAGCCGAAGTAGTCGTAAGTGCGGGAAGAGGATTGAAAGGCCCCGAGAATTGGGCCATGATTGAAGAGCTTGCCACAGTACTTGGAGCCGCAACAGCATGCTCCAAGCCAGTCAGTGATATAGGCTGGAGACCACATAGTGAACATGTAGGTCAAACCGGTATTCAAGTCAACCCGAATCTGTATATTGCCATTGGAATTTCTGGCGCCATCCAGCACCTTGCTGGAGTCAGTGCATCAAAAACAATCGTGGTAGTGAATACAGATACTGAAGCCCCTTTTTTCAAGGCTGCAGACTACGGTATTGTAGGTGATGCATTTGAGGTCGTTCCCCAATTGGTGAACGCTATGCGCGCCTTCAAGGCCGAACAATAAATGCAACATATAGAACTCACTGTTAAAGGATTATCCTACAGTCAAGGTAAATCAGGAGCTTATGCACTCATTCTCGCCGAAACAGGTGAGGGAGGCCGTAAGCTTCCTGTCGTTATAGGCGGTGCAGAAGCACAAAGTATCGCCGTAGCTATGGAAAAGTCTGTGGCACCTCCACGACCGCTCACCCATGATACTTGGAAAAACATGCTTAATGAACTGGGTGTTTCTTTACAGAAAATTGTGATTCATAGACTGGTAAACGGAGTTTTTTACGCCAGCTTATATACCTCTGATGCCGAAGGCGCATCGCATGTTTTTGATTCGCGACCCTCTGATGCAGTGGCTTTAGCGGTGCGTTTTGAATGTCCCATTTTTGCCACCCCCGAAATCATGGAACATGCAGGCATTACGGAACCCGAAGAGTCCAACGCAGATGCCGATAGTATGGCAGACGACGATGAATTGGATGCATCCGAAGACAATGAGGTTACGACACGAGAAGAATTAAAACTACTGCTGTCTGAAGCCGTAGAAAATGAAGATTACGAATTAGCCGCACGTTTGCGCGATAAGTTGGACAAGCTATGATGATCCTTAGAAGTTTATTAGGAATTGCAGTACTTACTGCTGTTTTATGGCTGTTCAGTTCGAACAAGCGCAAAGTAAACTGGGCTATGGTTGGTAAAGGACTGCTCTTGCAACTCATTCTGGCCCTAGCAGTATTGAAAGTTCCAGGGGTCTCATGGGCTTTTGAAAAATTCAGTCTTATCGCAGTTACATTGCTCGATTTCACCCGTGAGGGTTCTACCTTCCTCTTCGGATCCCTTATTACAGAAACCGACAGCTTCGGCTATCTTTTTGCCTTCCAAGTACTGCCTACAGTCATCTTTTTCTCCGCCGTTACCTCCCTGCTCTACTATTACGGTATTCTGCAGCGAGTGGTCAAAGCGATGGCATGGGTCATGCGGAAAACCTTAAAACTATCCGGTGCAGAATCCTTAGCTGCTGCTGGAAATATCTTTATCGGTCAAACCGAAGCACCACTACTAGTGAAGCCTTATATCGCAGGAATGAGTCGTTCGGAATTACTCAGTTTAATGAGTGGTGGTATGGCGACCATAGCGGGTGGTGTACTTGCAGCATATATTGGCTATCTGGGCGGAGATACCCCTGAGGGCCAATTATTCTTTGCCAAACACCTGCTTACTGCCTCTGTACTCAGTGCTCCTGCCGCAATCATTAGTGCAAAAATTTTACTCCCGGAAACCGAAGATGTCATTGAAGTGGCTGAAATAAGTTCGGCAGACATGGGATCTAATGCCCTTGATGCTATTTCCAACGGTACCACCCAAGGTGTAAAACTAGCCGTCAATGTGGGAGCCATGCTGCTCGTGTTTACGGCGATCGTTTATGGCGCCAATTACATTTTCGTTGAAGGGGTGGGTTCCTGGACCGGCCTTAACGCATGGGCCGCAGAAGTCACCAACGGTCGCTACGATTCATTCTCCTTACAGTTTATCATGGGTGCCCTTCTTAGTCCGATCGCTTGGATTCTAGGTGTACCGCCAGCCGATTTAATGCTGGTTGGCCAGCTGCTCGGTGAAAAAACTATTTTAAACGAATTCTATGCTTACGTCAGCTTAACCGAGATGAAAAACGAGGGACTCTTCACTTCAGAACGCAGTGTCATCCTTTCGACTTATATGCTTTGTGGTTTTGCTAACATTGCAAGCATAGGCATACAGATTGGGGGAATTGGCGTTTTAGCACCAAGCCGCAGAAAAGACCTTAGCGAGCTGAGTATTAAGGCACTCATTGCTGGAACGGTAGCATCTCTCTACACTGCAGCCATTGTCGGATTAATGATTTAAGCACTATGGAGAACACCATCGATAAAGTCATCCTTGGTGTAGATCCAGGTACCGTAGTCATGGGATACAGTATCGTTCACGTCAAAAAGGGTAAAGTACATCCTGTGTTGCTAGATGTAATCAAGCTCAATACGAAATTGGACCATTATACCCGTCTTGCGACAATATTTGAAGAATTGAGCGCTGTTGTAGACCAACACAAGCCCGATGAAATGGCTCTAGAAGCGCCCTTCTTCGGTAAAAATGTGCAGTCCATGTTAAAATTAGGTCGAGCCCAAGGTGTCTGTATGGCTACTGCATTGTCCAGAAAGATTCCTGTTTTTGAATACAGTCCTAGACTAGTAAAACAGAGCATTGTCGGTAATGGAAATGCAAGTAAAGAACAAGTCAGTGGTATGCTACAAGCTATGTTTCCTGGTATTGAGCACAACTATCTAGATGCATTCGACGCACTCGCAGTGGCTGCTTGTCATCACAGTCAAACCACTGGTATTAGTGCACCGAAGCACGGAAGTGGCGCGACAAAGTCTAAATCTAAAAAGGCGCAGAGCAGCAGCTGGGACCAATTTATCCAACAGAATCCAGAGCGACTGAAATAGCGCTTCGTATGGACTCCATCTCCTCCGGGCTTAATTGCAAGGGCGTATTGGAAAAACTTAATTCTTGTTCGGTATCTATGGGAACCAGATGCAAATGCGCATGAGGAACTTCCATTCCTAAAACCATTGAACCTATTCGCTTGCAAGGAATGCTTTTTTTCAAAGCGCGCGCTACTCGATGAGAGAATTCCATGAGACTACCGTACGCCTCTTCAGGCAGCTCATACAGTTCATCCACCTCCAACTTAGGAACACACAGGACGTGTCCACGCTTCAAAGGACGTATATCTAAGAAGGCAATATTATTGGCGTCCTCTCCTACTTTATAGCACGGAATTTCGCCGTTTATGATCTTTGTAAAGATACTTCCCATCGAAAAGACGATTAGGCAGAGGTAATCTCCAATATTTCGAAACTCATGACACCACGAGGCACTTGAATTTCAGCAATCTCGCCTATTTTTTTTCCTAAAAGACCTTTTCCAATAGGACTGGAAACGGAAATCTTACTCTGCTTGATATCGGCTTCTTTTTCAGCAACCAGGCTGTATAACATAGTCGCCCCGTTGGTTACATTTTTCAATTTTACCTTCGTTAAGACTCCCACTTTTGAAAGATCGATGTCTGCAGTATCTAGTACACGAGCGCCTGCAAGTGTATCTTCAAGCTTTGAGATTTTCATCTCAAGCATACCCTGCGCCTCCTTGGCAGCATCGTATTCTGCGTTTTCACTTAAATCGCCCTTATCTCTTGCTTCCCCTATTTGCTGCGAAATTTTAAGACGTTCCACACTCTTCATGTGTTCCAATTCCGCTTTAAGCTTTTTGAGCCCTTCCGCTGTATAATAACTTATTGATGACATGGCTAATGGTATTACTAAAAAAGAGGCCATAATGGCCTCTCTTGTAGGTACAAAGTTAGTTTTTTTTATCTATTACAAGTTAATGCGTACCCCTATAGAGTGAATACCACCAAATGCCGATGTGGTTCCGCGATAAGAATAATCAATCGCGAAACTTCCTTCATCACTTGTAGGAACATTAAAGCTAAAACCACCACAAATTCCTGAGATGGCGCTGGTTCCTAGATCGTCAGCGCGGTTGTCGAAGGCCTTGTAGCCCACCCTTAAGTGGAACAAATCTTTCAAGCTGTATTGAACACCTGCGTGGTAGGTATCTTTTTCAAATGAGTTTGAACTAAAATTTAACGCTCCGGTCACCTTGCCTTTGGTTAGAAACCAATCATATGAACCCCCAATACTTAATTGAGTTGGCAATTCGAACTTGGCAGAGCGGCTCTCAAATGTCTGAGAATAGGCCACTCCATAGGTTGGAACAGGAAGCGTAATTCCTAAGCCATCCCCTGCGTAGGTGATACTTGGTCCAACATTCTTCAATGTAATGCCAAATTTGAATCGGTCGTTTTCCCCTGTACGGTACTGAACACCCGCATCAAAACAAACACCATTAGAATTCAAATTGGAAATAGAACTGCTGTAAAGTTTCACATTAACACCACCATAGATGTTCTCAGTAAACTTCTGAGCGTACCCCATGTTAATGATCAAACTCTGAGGACTAATCGTCGCTCCCGTTCCTTCCGGCTGGTCTTCCGTAGTTACTTCCCACTGGCCGTAATCAAAGGCGGACAATCCTAAGCTAAGAACACCTACATCACTTACACGCTGGATGAGTGTAGCTCCGTTCATATTAATACCTGCCCCAACCAACCACTGTGTGTTGTTGAACGTGACTTGCGTGTTTAAATCCGTCGCTGCAATACCAGCAATATTCAAGAAAGTAGCGTCCATTCCCGTGGCACCTGCCACGTTCACCGACCCCCATCCTGCTGAGCGAGCAAAAGGATTGATTAATAATTCTCCCGCACCTGCAGAACCTGCACGTTGAGGGTTACCTGCATTTGCTGTACCCATAACGGCTACAGAAAGAAACGCTGCGATATAAGATTTCAATTTCATAGGTCTTTTTCGCTTAGAATGAGTTCAAATCGACCGGACGTAATGCACCGAACCATTTCACAATTTTTTCACCAAGTTCGCCTGCATCAACATGTATAATGTAAACACCTGATGCAATTGGCACACTGTAGGTGTTTTTCATATCCCATTCTACATAGGTCATGCTGTTGTCTTTTCTAATTTGACGAATCATGGTACCATTTGGCGTAAAGATGCTGATCGTACAAGTCTCCGGCAGGTTGGTAATCTTAACGAGATTATCCAACTGAGAAGCCTCATAAGTACTAAAGCCATAGTATGGGTTAGGCACTACACGAATGGTCTCCATTGCGCCCTTCCCTATCGTATCTTGATAGGTTCTAGTGGCAATATTCGAAGTATTAAACAAGAACTGAGGATTACCACCGTTGGGGCCGTCTGCCAATGTTCTGTTAGAATAGGCCGAATTCATACGAATACGAATACGCGTCTGAGTTGGCAACTCTGTATATGGATTGAAGTCTAATCCACGACGTAAAGTAGGCATACCAATCCAACGACATGCTCTCCAAAAATTCGCTTTCGCGATGTTACCCAAACCACCTGTTTTCACAAGATCAGCCATTAAATCTTTCAAAGGCCAATCATTTGGATTAGCGCCCTGGTATTCAAGATCAGTTGTAGACCCGCTAATCTTATCTTCATCCGCAAAGACATAGATCACATGTTGGCCACCAAAAACGTAACCTCCATTAACCGTATTCCCTGGAGGTAAGAATTCACGATCGGTTGGATTCCATAGCATGTCGTTACCATTTTCACCCGGTAACCAAGAGTTTTCACCAAAGGCCATGTTCAAACGCTTACCGGTTTCAATATCTATGGCATAACCAGGGAAGTAAGACCAGCCCGGCTCTAAGCCCGGTGCCTTCTTCAACTGACCGTTTTCAAGGGTCCACGACGTATCCTGACGCTGCGTCATCTTCTTATCACCATGCTCACTAAGCGCGGCGTCTTCAGCCATCTCAAATACCGGCACACGCGTCCATTTACTTACATCAGTAGTAAATACAATATCTACCGAATGAAGATCAGAAGCATCGTTCAAGTTTCTACCAATACTTTGGGCTGGACCCATGCCGTAATTATCGAAGCCGTTTACAACAGATCTATTGTTTGCTGAAGCATACATATACGGTCCCCAGGTTCCGTCCACTATATTCTCAAAGTATCCTTTTGCATCTCCGTCTTGATCTGGATATAAGGTCGCAGGCTCTTCCGTTGGGAAACTGTTGGTACCTGCAAGAATCCAATTGTATGGAGTATAGCTCTTGTCATCAGCAATACCAGACCACCACTCTTTTGATGGATCTTCATAGATGATTTCAGAGAAGATGACACCGTTATCATACGTTCCTTCGTCGTCACCACCCGGTGCTGGAGCTTGTTGCATCGCAACGGATAGCCCTAAGTCTGGAATAATTTGCTCGTTGTAGAAAGAGATGGTCGTATCCGCCGAAGCTATAACCGTACCTGCACCATCCGTAATTTCCCATTGTGCGTTTCCATTGGCACCATCAAGCGTTAAAGTGTATTCTCCATTTTTCACTTCCAATGGATCTACCACCTTAATCGCAACAGGACCTAAACCGCCCATGTAGGTCGGTTGGCCAGAACCGTTGCCGTCCATGATGTCTTTTACTTCTGTTAAGGTCAGTTCTAACTCAGCCCCACCATTACCAACACCATCTAAACGTTTGATTTCTGGTCCATCACCGTACTGGGCGACTTGAATAGTACCGCCTTTTTCCGAATCAATCTGATGTGGAATAGCCGTGTAGGTCTTAATATTACGACGACCGGCAAGGAATGGTATCTTTTGACCACCCGCAGCTATCGTCGGATTGAATACCTCATATTGATTTTGACCGTAGGCAATAATGGTAAAGTAATATTCTTTGTGGTTGATCAACGAACGATCACCCGTAGCGAATACATCTTCACTTATTTGGAACGAAGTAAAAACACCTTCATTATTGGTTGTAAGCGTCATGTCTTGTGGCACAAGCGCATTCAAATCTGGATCAACTTCCCAATTGATCAACTGGGTGATCCCGTTTTTGACATCACACTGCGCAACCAAACGACTTTGTGTTGGATCGTAAATATCAGAAATACTTACATCGCTATTCGATAATTGGAATATCTGGAATCCTTCGAATTTATAGTCGAAATAATCTGGGTTTACATTTAATATAGAATCACGGTCGTCCGGACTAACTGTAATAAGAGGATCACGTTCGCGGTAGCTAAATGCTTCATTATTACTACCTGGTCCGTACGTTAACTTCAAAATAAGTTCACGATCCAGCTCTTGAATTTCAGCATCAGGAGCATCCGGACCGTTCAATACTTGGAAACAGTTATCAAAGAGTTTCTGAGCTTTGTCATCTGCAATAATAACCTTCTCTACAGATGCAAATAAATCATTATTGATGAGATCGCGCTCCCAAACCACACCTGTAGTAACGAAGTTTAAAGCACCTGGAGCCAATGAGAATGGACCGGCACTGTGCAAACCACGCTTATCTTCTTTGTTCGCGGGGCTCTCCCACCAGTTCACCGCCGTATATGGAGGATATGCTCCCGTAGTATCGTAAGACATTCCTGGGTAAGCAAACTGCGTTGAAGAACCATTACCTGATGCAACAAAACCATCACCATTCCCTTGATCACCTGGACCTGAAGGAGTTTCAATAATTAACTCCGAACCGTTTTTCCACAGCGCACGCATGTAGTTGTAGAAATGAGTGGCGTTATCTGGGTTACCAGAGATGTTTGAAGCGGTGTTGTTGTAATACATGAAATGACTCATGATAATACGTTCGTTCACACCTGTAGCTGGATCTTCAGCCACACATAATCCTGTTTCTGGATCTTTCACACCATCTACACAACCGTCGCGGTCGTTATCAATGCCGTCATAGTAATCTGCGAATGGACCTTGGAAAAAGTCAAAGCCAACAGCTGGAGGGTTTAAACCATAACCCAAAGGACCTTCATCTTCCGTATCTGAATTATAACAATAGCCTAGACCACGTGCAATGTCACAACCAATGATATCATCAGTGTAGTTACCTAAATCTGGATCAAACCAAGTAGAGAAATAAGTGTTGGTCAAGCGGAATGTCGAACGGTTGATGATGCGGTAGTTGTTGAACGTCATATTGTTCACCTCATCATTCGTCGAGAAAGCGAACGCTTGAGCACGAATTTCAAAACCAAGCGCTCCGGCCTGGGATTCTGTATGTACGTTTCCACGGTCATTGTACACCCACCAGATGGTTTGATCACCGTAGAGTACATCCGTTTCTTTGTCGCGGCAGTCGTACTCCTTATCAATGTCGTAAGCTGG
This sequence comes from Schleiferiaceae bacterium, assembly GCA_022426185.1. Taxonomy (GTDB): domain Bacteria; phylum Bacteroidota; class Bacteroidia; order Flavobacteriales; family Schleiferiaceae; genus UBA10364. The sequence goes on along the minus strand of JAKMEB010000111.1, from coordinate 2,999 downwards.
ATAGTCTACAAGGTAATCGTAGACGCCGTCACCGTCACGATCAATAAATGGAGCCAATTGATAGGGTAATTCACCGTCTACACCGTTTCCTGGCCAATCCTTGATTGATTCAGGGATTTGACTTTCATAACCCGGAAATAATTCAGTCTCGTCACAGTTGGGATCATCTAAACATTCCAACCACGCTTTGTGAATGTCTACTTCTTCACGGTACACGATCCAATGACGGTCGTATTTATCACAAATTTCTTTGTTCGTTGACGCCGTACCATCGCTTGTTAAGGGACCTGGCCAATAATCATTACCCGCTTGACGATAAGTCATGGCAGCCAATTTCAATTGGTTACCTTCATCAACACCACCAAGCCACAGGGAACCTGCGAACATTGAATGCTTGTTAGATCCCTTCGGGACTTCGTAACGTGCGGTGTTTAAATCCCACCACATATCTCCGCCGCCAAGGATAGTTGCGCGAACATTATTAATACTTAAATCGCTCTGCGCTTTTGAAGGTTGACACAATTCTTCAACGGTCTTCATAGAACCTGTTGTCTGATTGGTCTTGTTCGCGCCTTGCACCTCACGTGCTGAAAGTGGCAAAGCGAAAGCGGTTGAAAGTAAAAGGAGGTAAACTCTTTTCATATGCTTGTTTTCCTATGCTTCTTTATTATAATCCTACACGCAACCCTAGACGGATTCGACGTGGTAAACTGTATAGTCCTGGGTTAGCTAAACTGATGTTGTACAGATCCGCAAACGATTGTGCGTTTGTTTGAAACTGTACCGCATTCTGACCTTGCGGCGAGCTTAAGTATCCGTCATCGGCTGGTGAGCCTGTGAAGGAGTATACACCCAAGATGTTTTGCGTGTTCAAAGCGTTCAGTACTTGAACGTACACCTCGAAGTTGCTAAATGTTGCATCTCTTTTAAAGTTCCAAACCTTATTTGCAGTGGCATCAATTCTAAAACTCCAAGGCAAACGAGAACCGTTAATGTTTCCTGTGATTGGTGTTGCAGCGTCTGTGAGACCGAATGCTAAACCGCGACGGGTGTATGGCGTTCCAGAATTTGCATTCAAAACTACGTTGACACCTGCATTTTCTAGGAGGCGTTTTCCGAAGAAGACAGGACCATTATACGCCGGTCCACCGCCGTAACGGTAATCCATATTCATGACCACTTGGTGGCGCGAATCATAAGTCAATGGTAAAATATAACGCAAGTTAGGCTGTCCAGAACGTGCAATGTTCGCACCTGAATTCGCACCTGAACCTGTACCGTCAGCAAATTGCAAGGTGTAGTTTGCATTCATACGAACATTTCCAGTTCTACGGAGATCATAAGATACCGTATACCCTTTAGTAGTTGCAAAATCTAAGTTTCCATAGGCGATGTAAGTAATAGGATATGCCTCTGTCATACTTAAGGTCTGCATCATATCACGCATCTCACGGTAGAAGGCACTCAATTTAAGTGCACTGTTTTCATTGAGCTTTTGACGGAAACCAATCTCATAATCTGTGGTGCGTTGGGGCTTAAGATCAGGGTTGGCAAGGATGTTACCATTATCACCATTTTCCAACTGCAAGTAGGTAATTGGGTTCATACGGTTCAACCCTGGGTCTGGACGTTGCACCAAAATATCGTAATGTGCAAAGAATTCCGCTTCATCTGAAATAGGGAATTGGAAAGATACACGCGGACTCACAGTTACCTGAGGTGCATAATCCTTAAAGCTCTCATTGGCTGTTACAGATAACTTTTGCTCTTCCACACCAGGTTGCTTCAAGAAAGGCTTTATACCGCCACTCGCATCCGCTATGTTTTTAGGGTTGGCCTCAACTTCACCGTTCGCCGTATACCATGTGAAGCCGTCGCGGTAACCTACAATAGTTGATGGATTTTCCTGATCGTCCACGTAAACTACAGCATCGCTGCTCATACCGTTTGGCACCTGAGCACCTGCAAGAGCTGTGCTCCCAAGATCACCTACGGTATACGCTGGGTACAATACGAACGGGTCTGCCAAAACGGGCTGATTCGCATCAAAGCGATCGACACGTACTCCAATGTTGAAGAATAAATCTTCGAAAGTGAATTGATCCTGTATGTAACCTGCCATATAAATGGGCTCAAATGCACCAATCAAACGCTTCGAATTTCCCTGGGCGTCTGTGGAATAAAAATCGTTCAGCGAGGGACGAGTTGTTAATTGATTTCCTTTATAGTCGAAACCGTAATAGCTTACATAAGACCCTGAACCAATATTTAAAAGTTCGTTCGCAGAGAACATGTCTAGACTAAAGGTAGATGGATCGTAACTATCAATATCTAACCAATCTGTACCATTGGGGTCGTATCCTAATGCCTCGCGCAATTTGCGATCAAACGTTCTTGGCTTGTCCGCATCAAATAGTCTGTTGTAAGAGAGTGTATCTTGGAAAACACCATTATTATCATACGAAGCCACTGGATTATTAAGGTCCAATTCTCGAATGGCATCATTCTGTAACAAACGCATCAAAGTCCACAAGCCCGTCGTCCCTAAACCGTATGAACGGTCAAAACGTTGCTCGTATTCCACACCAACGATTAGGGCGTGATCACCAATATCGAAGGTGGAAGAAGCGGTGATGCGGAACTGGTCGTTAAGAAACTTACTGTAGCCGCTCTGGTTGACGCCAACATTGCCCCAAAGACCATAGACACTAGACGGCTGATCGCCGTTTAACAATCCGCCGCCTGCACGAATATCTTCGAGAGACCTTGCATTATTAAATATCGAGTTCGTCTCAACAAAATCAAAAAAGTTCGAAGTGTAGTTCGCTAGAATAGGATTATTCTCAGAAGGAGTGTAATCTACTTTTACACTTTGCCAAACGGCTTGAGTGTAGGCATCCATGACTTTACCATAATTGGGGTCGTTTGGATTTGTAATGGTATCTGTTCCTAAAGTATACAACGGACGGTAGGTCGTTTTAAAAGTACCTATGTGACCG
>JAKMEB010000059.1 GCA_022426185.1 Schleiferiaceae bacterium | reverse complement strand
TACGGTCGATCAATTCGCGTGCTTGTGCAGTTTTCTTGATGGTGTTTTCTATAAATTTTTGACCGCCAAATCCCGGATTCACGCTCATGAGTAGCACTTCATCCAGATCTTGTACGATGTCCTCTAGAACACTCACAGGAGTGTGTGGATTTAAAGCAACAGCTGCCTTCATGCCTGCATTGTGTATTTCCTGAATGGTCCGGTGCAAGTGTGTACAAGCTTCAGCGTGAACCGTTAAAATATCGGCGCCGCAGTCTTTAAACGTTTGAATGTAACGCTCGGGCTGGACAATCATCAAATGCACATCCATTACTTTTTCGCAATTCTCTGCCATCGTCTTTACGACAGGCATTCCGTAGGATATGTTGGGTACGAAGACACCATCCATAACGTCGATGTGAAACCAATCTGCTTGGCTTTGATTAACCATTTGACAGTCGCGCTGGAGGTTGCCAAAGTCGGCGGCTAAAAGTGATGGTGAAATGATAGGTGCAGCCATGCTGATGCGTTTAAGTTTGCTACAAAAGTAAAACACCCCGCCCGTGAAGGCGAGGTGTTCTATAAAAAACTTAATACCAAGGTTATTAACCGAGGTAGGTTTTCAAGATTTTGCTTCTTGAGGTATGTTTCATACGGCGAATGGCTTTCTCTTTAATTTGACGAACACGCTCACGGGTCAAGTCAAATTTCTCGCCAATCTCCTCTAGTGTCATAGGATGCTGGCCACCTAGACCAAAGTACAAACGGATGACATCGCCTTCACGTGGCGTCAAAGTCGCCAATGAGCGCTCAATCTCAGTACGCAAACTGTCCATCATCAAATCTTCATCCGGGTGTGGACTGTCAGAAGAATTCAATACATCGTACAAATTGCTGTCTTCACCTTCAACAAGCGGTGCGTCCATACTTACGTGGCGACCACTGTTACGCATACTTTCTTTCACGTCAGATTCGCTCATCTCCAAATGCTTGGAAATTTCAGCGGCACTTGGTGGACGCTCGTGCTCTTGCTCGAGGTATGCGTATGCTTTGTTGATCTTATTGATTGACCCAATTTTGTTCAATGGCAAACGAACGATACGGCTCTGCTCTGCAAGTGCTTGCAGAATACTCTGACGAATCCACCAAACGGCGTAAGAAATGAACTTAAAACCGCGTGTTTCATCGAAGCGTTGCGCAGCTTTAATCAAACCTAGGTTTCCTTCGTTGATCAAATCAGGAAGGGTTAGACCTTGGTTTTGATATTGCTTGGCTACAGAAACCACAAATCGAAGGTTGGCTTTGGTCAACTTCTCAAGGGCAATCTGATCGCCAGCTTTGATTCGCTGAGCCAATTCCACTTCTTCCTCAGCAGTGATCAATTCCACTTTACCGATTTCTTGAAGGTATTTGTCCAACGAAGCCGTTTCGCGGTTCGTTACCTGTTTTGTGATTTTTAACTGTCTCATGCTGGAGATGAATTTTTTAGCGTAAATGCGCCTTTGGATACCAAAGGCGCACTACACCAGTTCAATAGATAAGAATTATGCTTCAGCTTTGTCGCCGTCTTTCTCCGGTTTAGGGAGTAGAACCTTACGAGAAAGCTTCATCTTACCTGCTTTGTCAACTTCAAGAAGTTTCACTTTAACTGTATCTCCTTCTTTCAAAACGTCTTCGACGTTTTTAATTCGGGTCCAGTCAATTTCTGAAATATGCAGCAATCCTTGGACTTTAGGAGCAATCTCAATGAATGCACCGTAAGTCTGTACACCGCGTACAATACCTTCGTATACCTCACCAATTTCTGGTTCGAATGCGATGGCACGAATCATTTCTAATGCTTTATCCATCATTGCAGTATCCTTACCAGAGATCTCTACGTGTCCGCGATCGTCTACTTCAGATATAGTTACTGTAGTACCCGTATCTGCCTGAATACCTTGGATATTTTTACCACCAGGGCCAATAATTGGTCCGATGAATTCTTTCTTCACAGTGAGCTTGTAGATCTTCGGCGCGTTTGGTTTGGATTCCGTGCGCGATTCTGGCATGGTCTTCAGCATTTCGCTGAGAATGTGCAAGCGACCTTCTAAACTTTGCTTCAGGGCCTTTACTAGGATTTCGTAGCTCAAGCCTTTGATCTTAATATCCATCTGGCAAGCAGTGATGCCTTTTTCAGTACCTGTGACTTTAAAGTCCATATCACCTAAGTGATCCTCATCTCCTAAGATGTCAGACAATACGGCGAATTTCTCACCATCGGAAATCAAGCCCATAGCGATACCACTAACTGGACGAACCAATTTAACGCCCGCATCCATCATAGCTAATGTACCCGCACAAACCGTCGCCATCGAAGACGATCCGTTTGATTCAAGGATATCACTTACCACACGGATTGTAAATGGGTTTTCTGGATCTACCATTTGGTATAATGCACGTTGTGCTAAATTACCATGACCCACCTCGCGACGGCTCACCCCACGAATAGGACGTGCTTCACCTGTAGAGAATGGTGGGAAGTTGTAGTGCAAGTAGAATTTCTCTTCACCTGTAAAGGTTGCATCGTCAATTCTGTTTGCATCCAAAGAAGTACCTAAGGTTACAGTGGTTAACGATTGCGTTTCACCACGTGTGAAAACTGCCGAACCGTGAGCACCTGGTAAATAGTCAATTTCCGACCATATTGGGCGCACTTCTGTAGTTGCACGACCGTCTAAACGTTGGCCGTCATTCAATACCATGTCGCGCATGGCTTGGTATTCTACATCGTGGAAATACGTCTTCGCAAACCCAGTATTTGCTGCCAACCATTCTTCGTCCTGACCTTCTAAGTATTCGTTTAGAATTGCTTTGAAGCCTGCAGAACGCTCGTGCTTTGGTAGACCGCTTTTCGCAATTTCGTATACTTTGTCATACGTAGCTGCCATAACTTCTTTACGCACATCTTCGTTGTGCGTTTCGTGGCTGTATTCGCGCTTAGTTTGTGCCTTCTCAACGTGAGAAGCTAAACGTAATTGCGCTTCAATCTGAACTTTAATGGCATCGTGAGCATATTTGATTGCTTCAACCATTTCTTCTTCAGAAATTTCTTGCATTTCACCTTCGACCATTACTACGCTGTCCATAGACGCGCCAATAACCATGTCTAGTTCAAGCTCACCAATCTGAGCAGGAGTAGGGTTGATCACGTGTTCTCCGTTGATACGACCAACGCGAACTTCTGAGATAGGACCGTCAAAAGGAAGGTCACTCACTGCGATTGCTGCAGAGGCAGCTAAACCAGTTAGAGAAGTCGCTTCGACATTTTCATCGTAGGAGATCATTTGGATCATGAGTTGAATTTCCGCGTGGTAATCCTTTGGGAACAAAGGACGTAAAACGCGGTCGATCAAACGCATGGTCAAAACTTCATTATCCGAAGGACGTCCTTCTCTTTTGAGAAAGCCTCCAGGTACGCGACCGTTGGCTGCGAATTTTTCACGGTAATCTACCGTAAGCGGAAGGAAGTCAATGCCTTCCTTTGCTTCTTTGCTGGACACAATTGTGGCCAACAGCATGGTCCCACCGCACTTTACGACAACAGAGCCATCTGCTTGTTTGGCCAGTTTCCCAGTCTCAAGTGTGATCTCTCTCCCGTCAGGAAGTACGATAGTTTCAGTAATTGCTTGTGGAATCATATATAGTGTAAATAGATACTTTATTATACGCAAAAAGGCAATTGTAAAAATTGCCTTTTTGTGATTTTCTTAAACCGAGATTATTTTCTCAAGCCTAGTTTCTCGATAATCGCACGGTAACGTGTGATATCAGATTGCTTTAGGTAGTTCAGTAGTTTTCTACGTTTTCCAACCAACGTGATGAGCGAACGCTCCGTGTTGTGGTCTTTTCTGTTTTGCTTCAAGTGACCGGTCAAATGATCGATACGGTAGCTAAACAATGCGATTTGTCCTTCAGACGAACCAGTGTCCGTAGCTGACTTGCCGTATTCGGCAAAAATTTCTTCTTTCTTTTCTTTAGTAAGGTACATACCAAAATCGTTTTAGATGTTTGTAATGCTATAAGGGCGCAAAGATAGATAAATTATTTACTCTGAACTGCTTTTTGAGAATTATTCGGCATCGTTTGAACTCCAATAAATCTTAGTGCCTGCGACGATTCCTTGTGCAGCTGCTTGACCACCTAGCACTTCCAATACATACGAAGCAGGAGCCGCGCTTGGAAGGCTTTTAGTTGACCGAGGTTCAGCGTTGGCCTGTATGCTGACTACTTCATGGTTAGAATTGATGTAAATGATGTCCAAGGATACCAGTGTGTTCTTCATCCAAAAACTACGCGGCTGGTCGCCTCCTGGCATGAAAAAGAGCATTGCTCTATTTGGCGGAGTCGATCTGCGGTACATCATTCCAATCTCTATGGCCTCTGAGGTAGTCGCGTATTCTGTTTCAAATACAGTCGCGGTATCGGAGCCATTAACTGCCCATACCGAGCCGTCAACACGGAAAGGCGGTTCATATGGTTGACTAGGTTGTTTGACCGATGGTTTGGTATTGGATCCAAATTTTCCGATGCTTCCCACGACCGAAGGGATGATGAATGCAGCCAATCCTAGACCGACAATCCAAACTGCATATTTTCTGAATGCGTTCATTATAAAGCTGATTTAGTGCGCATGCTCATTGCTATAAATAATAGGCCAATGGCTACTAGCGGAATACTCAACCATTGACCCATGTTGAGTTGCATGCCTTGTTCGAAATTGACTTGAACTTCCTTGAAATTTTCAATGAAAAATCGGAAGCCAAAAACCAAAACCAGAAAAAGTCCAAAAAGGAAACCTTGTTTTTTCCCGACAGTCGTTTTTAAGTAGAGTAGGGCTAGAAAAATGAAAAAGATCCAGTAACCAGCGGCTTCGAACAATTGTGTTGGATAGCGTGGTACTCCAATCACCTGTGTCTGTGCATGCCAACCTGTTTCATCTTCATAAACGGTTACTTCCGGGATGCCCTGCACCAACAAGTTTTGATTATCTGAACCTTGGTTATTTAATATGCGTGGTAAAAAGTCGGTTACGTATTGCTCGGTCTGAACATCGTTAAGACGCACGAAGGAAAGTGTTGTGTTGAGTACAGGATAGGTAATAGAATCCGTAAGTATGACTTGGTCCGTCGACTCAAAGCTTACAGATTTCAGGCTTCCGCCATATCCGCGCATCAAGGTGTTGCGACCATGCTCCACGAATACCGTTTCAAAAGTGCTGTTGGCGGGAGCGCCATAAATTTCCGAATTGAACCAATTTCCCATTCGAATAAATCCGGCTGCTAACGCTACAACGATAACGATCCGATCTAAGGTCCACAAAGGGTGCTTTTTCGCTAATTTTTTACTCCAATAGAACATGGCCGCCACAATTGCAATGGCTGCACCGTGTGAGGCCAGACCGCCCTTCCATACCATCAAGATTTCCCCCAAGTGGTCTTTGTAATAGCTCCAGTCGTAAAAAATAACATGTCCCAAACGAGCTCCAATAATCGTAGCGCCAACCATCCAATACACTAAACTGTCCATAAGCTTAGGATTGACGTTTTCTCTTTTAAATACGTATTGCATACCATATTGGCCCAATACGAAGCTGATGATGAACATCAGCGAATAGAACCGGAGTTCGAAGCCTGCAATGGGGATGTGGTTCGGGAAATCCCAGAGGATGGTTAAAAGCATAGTGTTATTCTTTCCAGTCTACTATGAACAAGTTCGTCGCGCGCGAGCCGCCGTTATTTCTATTTGAAGCAAAGACTAATTTACTACCGTCTGGTGAAAACATTGGGAATGCATCAAAAACCCCGTCATAGGAAACCTGCTCTAAACCTGTACCATCGGTATTGATCATAAAGAGGTTAAAGGGATAGCCACGTTCGCTGTGGTGATTGGTCGAGAATATAATTTTCGTTCCGCTCGGATGGTAGAACGGGGCCCAATTTGCATTGCCTAATTGAGTAACCTGAGTCAACTCTGAGCCGTCCACATTACACGTATAAATCTCCATGTGTGTGGGCTCAACCATACCTTGTGTAAGCAAGTTTTTATACTTGTTAATCTCTTCTTCCGTCTGGGGACGTGAACTTCTAAAGACTAATTTCTTGCTGTCGGGGCTGAAGAAAGCGCCACCATCGTAACCTAAGCCGGTGGTCACCTGCGCAATATTTGAACCATCAATGTCACAGGTATACAACTCTAAATCACCCGAGCGGTCCGATGTAAATACAATTTTAGTCCCATCAGGACTAACAGTAGCCTCAGCATCGTAACCCGGCCCCGATATCAATGTATCTACAATAGACCCATTAAGATCACTTACGTAAATATCGAAATCAGCATAGATGGGCCAGACATAAGCGCCGTTTTCTCCGCGTTCAGGTACCGCAGGACATGCTGTATCACCTCTAAAAGTACTTGCGTAAAGAATGGTGGTATCACCTGGCATGAAGTAGGCACAGGTGGTACGGCCTAAATCATTTGAAATGAGTTGTGGTTCCTTATCCCAGATGGTGTCTTTGCTCCAGTCAAAGGCATAAATCTGATCGCATTTGTTGCCCCACTTTTCTGCATTACTTTGAAAGGTCAGCATAGTGCCATCGAAGCTGAAATAGGCTTCTGCATTATCACCACCGTTGGTTAATTGACGAATGCCTTCAAGATGAATTTCTTCATCGTATTCAATTTTATTCTCCCAAGTCGCCCCGCTTGTTCCATCTGCAGTCTCCGGGTTGGATTGACACGCAACTAATGCAAGTGCTGCTGAGAATAAATAGAGTTTTTTCATGGTGCTTAATTATAGAATGTTTTTGTCTTTAAGTTCTTTTTCAAGTGCGCTTCCTGGGACAGGGTCCCATCCGTGACCGCCCCAAGGATGGCAACTGCCAATTCTTTTAAAGCTCATAAGAAAACCTTTAAAGGGTCCGTGAATCTTTACCGCTTCAGCCGCATATGCGCTGCACGTGGGTTGGTATCTGCAAGAGGGTCCCAGTAATTTTGAGAATACGGTCCGGTACAGCCAAATCAAAACGAGTAGAGGCGATCCCAGTATGTTTAACACAAGATCCTTGTAACTCTTCATAAGCTAGAGACTGTAATTGGTGCCTTCTGCACCGTCTTTGAGCTTGATGCCGGCCTCTTGCAATTGATCTCGAATTAAATCTGCCGTACCCCAATCTTTATTCAATCGCGCTTGCGCTCTTAGTTCGATCACCAAAGACATCGCTTTATCTAAGGCATCTTTATGAGCATCTCCCGCATCCAGTGATTTCTTACGAAGACCTAAAAGATCGAACGCGAATGAATGTAAAGCGGCTTTAAAAATGCTTAAATCTGCGGAGCTCAGCGCAATAGCACTTTCCGCGGAACTGATCCATTTAATGGCTTCAAAAAGGTGTGCAATTAGAATGGGTGTATTGAAATTATCACTCATCGCTTGGTAACATTTATCGATCCAAGCTTCTAGTCCTATGGTTGACTCCTTTGAGGCATCTAAAGTGTCCAATTTTTCAAGTGCACTGAGCAATCTATCGTGACCTTTTTCTGCCGCGAGCAATGCATCATTACTGAAATCTAAGACACTGCTGTAATGGGCTTGCATCATAAAGAAACGCACTACCGACGGGCTGAATCCTTTGTCTAACAGTGGGCTGTCCCCAGAAAACAATTCTCTAGGTAATATCGTATTACCGGTACTTTTACTCATTCGCTTCCCATTCAATGTCAGCATATTGGTATGCATCCAATACCGAGCTCCTTTTTGTTCTGAACACGCGTTATTCTGAGCTATTTCACATTCGTGGTGTGGAAATTTTAAGTCCATACCTCCACCATGAATATCAAAAGTTTCCCCTAAATATTTTGTGCTCATCGCCGAACACTCTAAATGCCAACCTGGAAAGCCAACACTCCATGGGGAAGGCCAGCGCATGATGTGCGAAGGCGATGCTTTTTTCCAAAGTGCAAAATCTGAAGGGTTTCTCTTTTCTTCCTGACCGTCTAAGGCACGAGTTCCCGCTTGAAGCTCGTCCATTTTTCGACCCGAAAGTATGCCGTAAGCACCCCCATTTGCATTGTAGGCTGTTACATCAAAGTATACCGAACCATTACTCTCATAAGCCCAGCCTTTATCGAGGATGGACTGAACCATTTCAATTTGTTCAGAAATGTGACCTGTAGCCGTGGGCTCGATCGAAGGTGGAAAAGCGTTGAGCGCATCCATGACCTTGTGAAAGTCTACGGTGTAGCGCTGTACAATCTCCATAGGTTCTATCTGCTCTAAACGTGCTTTTTTAGCAATTTTATCCTCGCCTGTATCCGCATCATTTTCTAAATGTCCTGCGTCCGTAATATTACGAACGTAGCGCACTTTATAGCCCAGATGTTTGAGGTAGCGGAAAATCATGTCGAACGAAGTGAATGTCCGGGCATTTCCTAAATGCACATCACTGTAAACAGTAGGGCCACATACATACATTCCAACATTGCCTTCGTGAACAGGAACAAACGCCTCTTTTTCACCAGTCAGACTGTTATCAATACTTAGGGGGTAAGAAGTGTACAATGGATCCACTATGCGCCAAAATCAGTTGAAAGGTTGATATAATCTAAAAATTCTCTCTTCTTTGCTTCGTCTTGGAACGCGCCCCCAAATTCTGCGGTAACCGTAGAGCTCTCAATGTCTCTAATACCACGAGAATTTACACAGAGGTGTTTGGCATCGATAACGCAGGCGACATCATCAGTTCCCAACGTTTCTTGTAATGCTTGAACAACTTGGCGAGTAAGTCGCTCCTGAACTTGCGGACGCTTCGCGTAATAATCAACAATCCGGTTCATTTTACTCAATCCAACCACTTTTCCTTTCGATATGTAAGCTACATGTGCGCGGCCCACTATGGGCAGCAGGTGGTGTTCGCATGTGGAATAGACGACGATATTTTTCTCTACCAACATTTCGTTGTAGCGGTAGGAATTTTCAAAGGTGCTCATTCCCGGCTTGCGTGCAGGGTCTAGACCACCAAAAGCCTCGTTGACATATAATTTTGCCACACGCATAGGAGTTCCCTTTAAACTGTCATCCTCTAAGTCCATGCCAATGGTGTTTAAAATGCCTTTGACATGCTCCGCGATGATTGCGATTTTTTCTTCATTAGAAAGCTCAAAAGCATCCTCTCGTAAAGGGGTTACTGCGGTGAAACTCTCATGTGCATCGCCTATTTCGTCGGCGAGTATGTGGTCAATAGTATCAGACATTATTTTCGTCTATGCTTTAAGGGCGGCAAAGGTACAAACTATTAATCCCAATAGGGCACCCCTTGTTCACGCGCTTTGGTCTCTAATTCTTCCAATTGCGCATCTATTTTGTCCAATTCCGCTGAGGCATCCCTAATCATTGCCTCCGCATCTTCTTTCATATCCCGCATGGTGCCTGTAGGAGCGCCTCTGTGGTTGTAGGCCCCCCAAGCCAGCAGCCCAGTAACATCAGAGAGTGATCCAGCCGTCTCAAATTCGCGTTTCGTTCTACTTGCATCGCCGTTCAATAGAACACCAAGTTCCTTCAATTGTAAGTCAATGGTGCGTGCCAAGGTTAAATCTTCGAGGCTTACACCCGGAGTGTTTCGTATTCCCGCACGTAATTTGTTTAAGTCTTCTTTCAATTCAGTGTAGCGTGCATTCACCCTGTTGGAGCGAGCCATAAGCGCATCAACGCTTCGATTGAACTCCATATCAACGCCTTCATAATTGTATAAATGATTGACTTTGAATTCGTGACGCGCTACCAAAGTTTCTAAGGTTCCGTTCGTCGATCTGCTGAGGCTCATGTAGTAGGTGCCAGGGAGGACGAATGTAGTTCCGTACGCTTCAGTGAGAGGTTCGCCGTTGGTTCGTATGCTTGCTTTGCTGCTCATTCGGCCGTCCCATGTATGGCGCGAAATGCCCTTACCGTCAGACTTCGTAAAACGTGCAACTGGGTTGCCTAGTGAATCAGAGATCTCAAACAATAAATAGGGCTTTTCTTCCCAGTCTTCTTGCTGTAGTTGTTCTAAACCAGGGTAGTGCGGCAGGTCTTCATTTGCCTCCGGTCGTTTCGTCTTTTCACGCACGGCGCCTTCTTCGATGTGCCATTCGAAGGTCGTACCAACCTCGGGGTTTTTGGCTTTGTACAGTTGGGCTCCTTTATAGGATGTTCCACCAATATTCGCGCGACGAAAGAGTAAACCTGGCTTTGTTGTAAAAAATGCGGCCTCTTGTTCCAGGACATATTCTAACTCACGAAGAGGGCTGTAATTGTCTAGAACATAAAATCCTCGACCAAAGGTTCCAAGAACCAAATCGTTTTCGCGTTCCTGAATAGCGATATCGCGCACAGCGATTGTTGGTAGTCCGCTTTTTAGAGCTGCCCAATTTTCACCACCGTCAAGTGTAAAGAATACACCAAACTCCGTTCCTACGAAGAGTAAGTTGGGATTAATGTGGTCTTCTGCGATGCTGTACACGCTACCACGCTCGGGCAGGTCCTCGGCAAGGTCTTCCCAGCTTTTTCCACCGTCCGAACTCTTAAATAAGTACGGTTTGAAATCACCGTTTTTATGGTTGTTGAATGCTGCGTAAACAACTTTTTTGTCGTGCTGAGAGGGCATAAGGTCTTGCACATACACCAGTGGTAGATTTAGTGATCCAACTTGTGTTTTAGGTAAGCCCGAGAAGCTTTTAATACTGTTCCATTGCTTACCGTCGTCCTCTGATTTCCATACCAATCCATCATCTGTCCCTACCCATAGGTGTCCAGCATTTAATGGACTTTCGCGAAGTGTTACAATGTTTCCATAGATCGAAGTACTTTTATGTAAGGCAATGGCTTCAGGACCCCAATACCGGTCCATGATAGGCAGCGTATTACGGTCCAATTGTCTGCTGAGATCACCACTGATAGTAGTCCAGCTTTCACCGCGATCATTACTTTTAAAAACTTTATTGGCTGCGAAATATAAAGTCTTTTTCTGATGCTTACTCGCAACGAGCGGAGCATCCCAGTTCCAGCGGTAAGGTGCCTCCTTGTAACGCGGTTGAGGTTGAATAGGCGTCTTTTCTCCAGTCTGCTTATTGAAACGAACCAACCATCCGTACTGCGCTTGTGCATATACGATATTAGCGTCGTCTGGATCCGTCGCGCTCTCAAAACCGTCACCTCCATTCGTGACAAACCAATCACTATTGATGATGCCGCGTTGGTTGATGGTTTGCGAAGGTCCACCTAAACTATTGTTGTCTTGGGTTCCCCCGTAGATATTATAAAACGGCCAATCATTGTCGACTGCCACACGGTAAAACTGGATGGTCGGCAAATTTGCTTTCCAATTCCAGCTAGACATTCCGTCCCACGTTTCGTACAATCCGCCGTCAGTACCAATGTACATGTGGTTCGTATTCGCAGGGTCAATCCATAGGCAGTGGTTATCTACATGTTTGAATCGCTTGGGTATGTTTTTAAAGGTTTTTCCACCGTCTGTACTTACGTGAGCATAAGTGTCCATGCTGTATACTGTATTCACATCTGTCGGATGACAAACGAATTCAACATAGTAGTTTCCAGAGGTCTCATGTCCAGAACGTTTACTCCAACTCTCTCCACGATCGGTAGATGAATACGTTCCATGTCCCTCAACCGTAGCATAAAGCACATCCGGATTCGCTGGCGAGATGTCCATACCAATTCTTCCTACATCACCTCCTGGGAATCCATTACTCACTTTGTTCCAATGGGCTCCGCCGTCCGTACTTTTATACATGGCGCTGTTAGGTCCACCACTCAGATGTGTGTAAACGTGTCTTCTGCGTTGGTGTGCTGTTGCATAGAGTGTTTGGGGGTCGCGCGGATCCAAATGTATTTCGTTAAAGCCGGTCTGGTCGTCGACGAAAAGAATGCGGGTCCAAGTTTGTCCGCCATTTTTAGATTCATAGATTCCTCGCTCTCCTCCAGAGGACCAAAGTGGTCCATAGGCAGCAACATAGAGATGGTTCCCGTCGGTAGGGTCGATTGCAATCATTCCAATGTGTTCACTGGTTTCTAGACCGCTTTTTGTCCAGCTTTTTCCGGCATCACGACTTACATAAAGTCCGTCACCGTAAGCAACAGATCGTTGGTTGTTGTTTTCGCCAGTCCCGACCCAGATAACATTAGAATTGTTAGGATCTATGGCTATACAACCTGTGCTGTAACTACCTTCGCTATCGAAAATAGGCTCGAAAGTAGTTCCGTTATTTGTGGTTTTCCAAACCCCTGAAGAAGCCAATGCGAGGTACAACGTACCTGGATTTTTACTGTCGACGGCTAAGTCGGCGATGCGTCCTGAGGTAGTCGCAGGACCGACGTTGCGGAACTTGAATGCATTCAGGCTTGTTTTGGCCCAAAGGGGTTGATCTTCCTTGCTTTTGCGTTGCGCTTGTGCAGGAAGGATTAACAGAATTGCAAAAAGAACGACTACTGCTGAGGTAGTACGACGAAATGAATGGCTCATTCGGAAGTGTGTTTAAATGAATTGGACCACAATGCGTGCGGTCCATGCAAATTACATTAAAAGATGCAAAATGCCTTAGAATTTCCAGGTCGAACCAATGGAAAGTATCGAGCGTTGTCGTGTAATGGCTAAAGCTTCCGTATATGCCCCACTGAATGGGTAATATTGGGAAGATTGGCGGAGTTGACTCCAACTCATAAAGAAGGTGTTGCCTTCACTGTGTAATGAAATGCCTAAACTTCGCCTCCATTGTGCCTCACGTCCTTGTTGAAAGGCGTTCGTATAACCGCTGCCACCGCGCAATGTGATGGGGCCTATGCGCAATTCAGCGCCTGCTGCTAGCGTGTGCTGGTCCAGCAATTCTTCATTGATAATCGTATTGAGGAAACGCTCTTCTCTACTCAATGCTGCGCTAAAGCGGTGTGGGATGTACGTGTGGCTGATGGTTATGAGGCCTAATCTTCCGCCTACTAAAGTTAGTCCGGATTTAATTTTGGGTGCCGTCAGCATGCTCCATTCGTAACGCAGTCCATATCCTTCAGCTTTAGAAATGAGCTGACTCACTGAAGATCGTGTCGCGATCATTTCCGTATCCCAGTTTTGAGTGAAGCTGTACACTTGAGGCAGGTCGATAGCGAGTCCAAATCGGAGCGCTTGAGTAGGACGGTAAAGTAGTCCTGCATTGGCAGAAATACCTACACCGCTATTGTCCCAATAGTCCAGCACATCAAAAGAGGTGAGGTCTGTTGTTTCGGAATAACGCTCTTCATGCGCCACTGTTACTTTTTCATACGAATGCACGATTTTAAAGGAGGCACCGTAATACAGTTGCTTATTCACGGCTGAGCCAAAACCCAATGTCCATTGATTTTTCATGCCCGTTCTATGGAGGTCGTGCGCAAAGTCCGTGTTGTTCAGATTTGCGGTACTATAATATTCGCCTGTGGTGTCGTTGCGGTCAGATGCATAGCTTTGATAGAGCATATCTTCGTATGGACCTACCCATGGTAAATCGTCGGGTACAACATAGTTGCTGTTTTCTAGCCATTGCTGTTGAATGCTCCCACCACCGGATTGATTATAACGTAAATTTTCTCGAAAAAGATCATCGGAGTTGTAGGTAAAGAAAACACTTAAGCCGGTTTCAGGCTCCGTACCCACATATCCAATGTTGCCAATATTTAAGGTGTAGGCGTTACCTGTAGGGAAGGCGTTACTTTTTTTAAACGTAGTGGTGCTGTAAATAGAAAGGTCGCTTCCAAAAGCTGCTTGGCGATAAAGACCAGCGCCGGCTGGATTTTCAGCGAGCGCAGTAAATGAACCGCTCATTGCAGTCATTGCGCCAGAGAGGCTGTTGTAGCGCGCATCACCCCACATAACAGGTTGATTAAGCGTCGCAAAGTAGTCCACGCTTTGGCCTTTACCTAGAAAAGACAAAAAGAGGAGTACTGTCAGTAAGGAGCGTTTTTTCATCGTCTACGTGAACCGCTTGAGTTGTTAGTGGAACCACTGCGCGATGGTGATGTGGGTGCAGAAGAACTTGAGTTGCGTACACTGCGTGATGAAGGCGAACTGTCATTACGGTGACTAGCACTGCGTTCGTAATTTGATCTTGAATTTGGCTGCGAATAATTCTGATTCGTACGAACGGTCCTTGAAGGTTGCGCCGAAGTAGGTCTGCTACTACCCGCTGGGCGCATGGTAGCAGAATTTTTCAATGATTTCTGCGCACCTTCAATCAATGGTTGTGCCCATCCTCGAGAAACTGGAACTGATGTCGTACCCGATTCTTGTATGTTGTGACTTCTCCAATCCGTAGTGTAGTTGTCGGTTCGGCCGTTTGTGCTTCCTTGGCCTCCGCTTCTGCGGTATTTATTAGGGCGACGACCGCCATAGTTGATCCCAGTTCGGGTTGGTTCGTTTGAAGGTGATGAGGCAGTCGTGCCAAAATTGGTCACACCGTTCCATGCATTCCAGCCGTAGCCATAGGAATTGTACCCATAAGGATTGTAGCTGTTTCCCCAGTTCGTGTTCCACCCGTAAGGATCGTAAGTATAAGGTGAAAACCCACCCATTCCCATACCGTTGTTCCATCCATAAGGATCGTACCCAAAGCCATTGTAGCCGTATGGATGATAACCACCCATGGTGTTCCAAGAGTTAAGACCTGCGGAATTATTCCATTGCGGATAAAAAAAAGTGCCGAATCCGGGGGTCCAGTAGCTTCTTCCATTATTCCACCAGTTCGTATTATTGCTCTGAAGCGGTGTGGAAACTAAAGGTTGTTCACCTTCCCAGATGAGCGAATAGTCTTCATCTGTATAGGGCTCTGCATCCATGGTTCCTAGTGCTTTTGAGCTGGCAAATCGCGGTGATGGAAGCGCAGGATTGTAGTAGTTCTCGTCCTCGTAATAGTTGTCCGTTAGACTCACTGAAGTCCCGCATGATGATAAGATCAAGGAAGAAATGAATAGGAGTAGTATGGGCTTGTACATAACTTCAGTAGCTTTGCGTTCTTAAACTACAAGGTACAAAAGTTATACCAAGCTTCTTTTCATGGCAAAACATCTCACAACACGCGAGGCAGATTATTCAAAATGGTACAATGAATTGGTGGTCAAAGCAGATTTGGCTCAAAATTCAGGTGTACGCGGTTCCATGGTCATAAAGCCATACGGCTTTGCGATCTGGGAGCGCATCCAGGCAGACCTCGACAGACGATTTAAGGAAACGGGTCATATGAACGCTTATTTCCCGCTATTCATACCTAAATCGTACTTTTCGAAAGAAGCTTCGCACGTGGATGGCTTCGCAAAAGAATGTGCGGTTGTTACGCATTACCGGTTGATGGATGATCCTAATGGTGGAGGCGTTGTAGTGGATCCTTCTGCGAAATTGGAAGAGGAGTTGATAGTCCGTCCCACTTCTGAGACCATTATTTGGGATACGTATAAAGATTGGATTCAGAGCTACCGTGACCTACCGATCTTAGTGAATCAATGGGCCAATGTAGTGCGATGGGAAATGCGTACGCGTCTTTTCTTGAGAACAGCTGAATTTTTGTGGCAAGAGGGCCATACTGCTCATGCTACAAAAGAAGAGGCCATCTCTGAAGCGGAGACCATGTTGAATGTCTATACAGATTTTGTTCAGGATGTGATGGCCATACCTGTATTACGTGGTCTAAAGACAGAAGGCGAGCGTTTTGCTGGTGCATTAGAGACGTATTGTATCGAAGCGTTGATGCAAGACGGAAAAGCTTTGCAGGCAGGAACATCCCATTTCTTGGGTCAGAATTTTGCCAAAGCATTTGACGTGAAATATCAAAATAAAGAAGGTAAGCAGGAATACGTCTGGGCTACCTCATGGGGCGTTAGTACCCGATTGATGGGTGCGCTCATTATGACTCACAGTGATGATAATGGATTAGTATTGCCGCCGAAATTGGCACCGTATCAAGTAGTTATTGTTCCTATTTACAAAGGACAAGAGCAATTGGATGCCATTAGTGTGGTTGCTGAAGATTTGATGGGTCAGTTACGTGCACAAGGAATTACGGTGAAATTTGACAACCGCGATACCCATAAGCCCGGATGGAAATTTAATCAATACGAACTACAGGGGGTACCTTTGCGCATTGCTATTGGCCCTAAGGATCTAGAGAAGGGCAGTGTAGAGTTGGCCCGCAGAGATACCTTAACGAAGCAGTTTGTAGATCAAAAAGACGTTGCGACTGCAGTCCCAGCTTTGTTGGATGAAATTCAAAAAACGCTTTTCCAAAAGGCGCTAGACTTTAGAGAAGCACATTCACAGGAGGCGAATTCTTGGGATGAGTTCAAAACCTTGATGAAAGGAAATCCGGGGTTTGTCTATGCACATTGGGATGGAACGACAGAAACAGAAGATAAAATCAAAGAATTAACGAAGGCAACCATCCGTTGTATCCCATTGGAATCCAAGGAGGAAGAGGGGCTTTGTGTGCTTACCGGAAAGCCAAGCAAGCAGCGTGTGGTCTTCGCTAAGGCGTACTAAATAGGGCGATGAGAGGTCGAAGATGATTTTATTTTTTTTTAACCAAAGTGTTGTGGATTTAAAAAACGTGGTTACATTTGCACTCCTCTAATAATTAGAGGAAGAATAATAACATCAGGCCCCTTCGTCTATCGGTTAGGACGTCAGGTTTTCATCCTGGAAAGAAGAGTTCGATTCTCTTAGGGGTCACAACTATTAAGAAAAAAAGACATGGCAAATCATAAGTCTGCTTTAAAAAGAATTCGTCAGACAGCTAAGAAGGCTGCACACAATCGTTACTATCACAAAACGACTCGTAACGCTGTGCGCAAACTTCGCGGTTCTACTGACGCCACGGAAGCTACGGAAATGCTCCCACGTGTGACTTCTATGCTTGATCGCTTGGCAAAGCGTAACATCATTCATAAGAAGAAAGCATCAAACTTGAAGTCAAGCTTAGCTAAGCACGTCGCTGCGCTATAAGCTTTTCTTAACCGTGTAAAGATTCATCGAACCCACTTCCGCAAGGAGGTGGGTTTTTTGTTTGTAGGTATTTGAACGCAATGTTAAGTCCACTTCACGGATAAAGCCGTGAGACTCTGGGCAAAAAAAAATCCTCGCCAAGGCGAGGATTTTTTAAATACCAACTCGTCGCGGTTTTTATTCCGCATACAGTGCATCGATTTTTGCTTCGTACTTCGCAAGAATAGGTTTGCGCTTTACTTTGAATGTTGGTGTCAAGCAACCATTATCAACCGTGAATTCTTCGGTATCAATAATAATCTTTTTAACCTGTTCCCATTTACCAAAACCGGCATTTGCCCGTTCAACATCTTGCCAAACACGGTCACGGACTTCTTTATTTTCAGCCATCTCTTCAAGAGAGGTGTAATTAATATCGTGGCGAGAACACCACTCTTTAACACCAGGTTCATTTAAGATGCATATGGCGGCAGGGAATTTACGTCCTGAACCTATGACCATACTCTGTTCTATGAGGTGGGAAGCTTTAAGTTCATTCTCAATGAGCTGAGGAGCAACATATTTACCTCCTGAGGTCTTGAACATTTCTTTCTTGCGGTCCGTAATACGAATAAAACCATCTTCTATGACACCAATATCTCCAGTATGAAACCAGTCGCCCGTCATTACCTCTGCAGTAAGTTCTGGTTGTTTGTAATATCCCATCATGATATTGGGTCCTTTTGCAAGGATTTCACCGTCTTCGGCAATTTTAGCTTCTACACCATCGATGGTTTTACCTACGGCGCCTATACGAAGCATACCAGGTTCTGCCGTAGTATTTACGGAGATCACAGGAGAGGTTTCTGTAAGACCATAGCCTTCTAGAATAGGTACGCCAATTCCGTTGAAGAAACGGGCCAATCTTGGTTGTAAAGCTGCCGAACCAGAGGCAACAGCTTTAATTTGGGTAAGTCCAAGTGCCGCGCGTACTTTACTAAACACGAGCTTATCGGCAATTCCTAATTTCCAATGGTAAAAGCCACCATTTGCCTGCTCTGGTTCCCATTGCAATGCAAGGCTAACCGCCCATTCAAAGATTTTGGTCTTTAGTCCACCAGCACTAGTACCGTTCGCAACAATCCCATCAAAGAACTTCTCGAGAAGACGTGGTACCGCGGTAAAGATCGTTGGTTGGCAGTAATTTAGATCGGCTTTAATGGTCTCAATAGATTCTGCAAAGTAGATGCTCGCCCCATTATACATGTATAGGTATTGTATAAAGCGCTCAAAACTGTGACAGACCGGTAGGAAACTCAATGTCTTCGCTTCGCCTTTAATCAATCCTGGAATACGTGGAGTCGCAGAAATGACGTTACTCACAACATTCTTGTGGCTCAACATCACACCTTTGGGTAAACCCGTAGTTCCTGAAGTATAGATTATTGTGGCAAGATCTTCTGGTTTAACTGCATCACGGGCTTTTTCAACATCCGCTTGACGCGTTTGGTCTGCACCTAAAGTGAGTACTTCTGACCAGTGGTTTTTACCCTTGTACTGCTCGAAGGTATAGACCTTGTTCATGTGCTTACATTTGTCTAAAACAGCAGTTACTTTATCGTAAAGCTCATCATTTGAGACAAAGCAGTATATGCTTTCGCTGTGATTGAAAATGTATTCATAGTCGGCCTCTGTCATGGTCGGATAAATAGGAACATCAACAGCACCAATTTGTAACAATGCGTGGTCCATGATGTTCCATTCGCAACGGTTGTTGTGAGAGATCAATGCAACCTTATCACCATGTTTAACGCCAAGTTCCAGTAACGCTCTACTTGCTTGGTCAACAGCTTCAATGAATTCTTTAGTACTGTATGATTTCCATTCGCCACCAACCCTTGAGGTCATCATCAACTTCATGGGGATGTGTTCTAACTGGTAGTGGGGGATGTCGAATAATCTAGTGGGTTGTTTCATGGTATAATTTTCTGGGAAATGTGTGTTTTTGCGAACCTTCAAGATACTAAAAATGTACTATTGACCTTTATGTGAATTGTGATCGTATAAGACCTCGCCGCCAACGATAGTTTTGATTACAACCGTGCTGTCTCGTAAAGTGCTCTGGTTGCTCCAAAGGTCTGCGTTTAACAGCGTGAAATTTGCTTGTTGACCCAGGACAATACTGCCGTAGTGCGCTTCACCAAAAGCACTGTAGGCGGCACCGCGTGTCATTGCATCGATAGCCATTGTTGGGCTGACGCTCTGCTCGGGTAAAAAACCATCTTTTGGCCAGTGGTTCTTATCCTGACGAGTCGTCGCTGCAAAAAATGTGGCTAAAGGATCGATGTGTTCAATGGGAAAATCGGTACCAAAAGCCACACCTCCTCTAGATGCGTTGAAAATTCTTTTGTAGCTGTAGGTATGGTGTATCCGGTGTGGCCCAAGCCGATCCTCAGCCCAATACATATCGCTCGTTGCATGCGTTGGCTGCACGGAAGCAATGATGTTAGGATGTGCATAATAAGCGCTGTCTTCCGGTGTCATGATTTGCGCGTGCTCTACTCGGAATCGGAGGTCAGTTGAGGTGTCCAATGTATTGAAGCTCTCCAATAAAACGTGGTGTGCGCTATCGCCAATAGCATGAACACATAGCTGCCAGCCGTTCTGTACGCATCGTTTGCGCAATATCTCGAGTTCATCGGGACTCAGTAATGGTAGGCCGTAGTGATCTGGTAAATCGTGGTACGGATCGCGTAGTAGCGCACCTCTGGATCCCAGAGCACCGTCGAGATAAGCCTTGACACTTTTCACGCGCAGGAGGGGTTTTTCAATCGGTCCGTTCGATTCAAAATAGGTCAAATCTTCTTCCGTATTGCTGATCATTGCATTTACAAAAAGCTTGAACTGACGCTCTTCTTGCATGGAATCCAGCAGTAGGATTTGATTTTTTGATAAGCCTGCATCCGTCATTGCAGTTAATCCATACTTCACCAAGCTGTCTTGCGCCTGAAGCAATGCCGTTCTCCAAAATCTACTGCTCAATTTAGGCAGCACAATGAGAGTTTCTGCGTTATCTATGAGTACACCATTCGTTATACTTCCTCCTTCAATCTGGGTTTCATTGGTGATATTGAAGGTGTCGAGAAGAGTTTGATTTACCCATGCTGCGTGCCCGTCAATACGAGTCATATAGATGTTTACGTCTTCAAAAATATCGAGATCTTGCGAAGACGGGAACGACTTTTCTGACCAGTCGTTTTGATCCCAGCCGCGACCAATGATCCAATGGTTGTTTGGATGTTTTTGAATATAGTTTTGTATGCGCTCTAAACACTCTTGTTTTGATGCAGCACCTATGAGGTTAACCGTGCTGAAGGTTCGTGCATAACCAAAAAGGTGACCGTGTGCATCGATGAAGCCAGGATACAGGTAGTTCCCATTCAAGGACAGGGTTTTGTGTGCCGTTGGTAAGGCATCGCCCTGGCCTTGGTTAATAATGGCCGCTATTTTACCGTCTTTGATGCCAATGAAATAGTCTGGTTCTTCGCTTGCCTGAATGGGCTCGTCGGAAGGCGTACGCAATTTAAAGTCCGTAAGCAGAACATCAAAATCTTCGGTGGGCGTACAAGAGCTCAGAGCAAAGATGAAGAGCAGGTTATAAACAACAAATTGGACAAAAGTGTGGGAAAGATTGCGCATAGAATACAAATGAGTTGGTACAAGAATACCTAAATTTGCTCAAATTCTTTTGAATAATGAATAGCACTGCCGTAGCCACTTTAGATCAGGCACAAGAAATGGGTCTCCGCCCAGAAGAGTTTGATCAGATCAAAGCGATTTTAGGACGCACTCCCAACTACCTTGAACTATCCGTTTACGGTGTGATGTGGAGTGAGCACTGTTCGTATAAAAATTCCATTGTTTGGTTGAAAAAACTTCCAAAGAAAGGCCCTCACATGCTCGTAGAAGCTGGAGAGGAGAACGCCGGTTTGGTAGATATTGGTGACGGTTTAGCATGTTGTTTTAAGATAGAATCGCACAATCACCCTTCGGCAGTAGAGCCTTATCAAGGCGCTGCTACAGGAGTTGGTGGTATTAATCGCGACATCTTCACCATGGGTGCACGCCCTATTGCTCAGCTGAACTCATTGCGTTTTGGGAAACCTACTGAGGACCGTACAAAATGGCTGGTGAAAGGCGTGAGTAAAGGAATTGGTGATTATGGAAATGCTTTTGGTATTCCCATTGTCGGCGGCGAAGTTTACTTTGACGAATGTTACCACCAAAACCCACTGGTAAATGCTTTCTCTGCGGGTATTGTAGAAGTTGGTAAGCAAATTTCTGCAACATCTTCTGGTGTAGGTAATCCCGTATTTATTGTAGGATCCGCTACTGGAAAAGACGGTATTCATGGAGCATCCTTTGCTTCAAAAGATCTCGATGAAGATTCAGCAGAAGATATCCCATCGGTACAGGTAGGTGATCCTTTCCAAGAAAAGTTACTCTTAGAAGCAACCATGGAGTTGGCAACCACAGATGCTGTGGTAGGAATGCAAGACATGGGCGCAGCAGGAATTACTTGTTCCTCTTGTGAAATGTCTGCGGCTGGAGAGCACGGCATGGACATCTGGTTAGATAAAGTTCCATTGCGTCAAAATATGGAACCTTGGGAAATCCTTCTTTCTGAATCTCAAGAACGCATGCTGATCGTTGTAGAAAAAGGAAAAGAGCAAAAGGTCCTTGATATTTTTGATAAATGGGATCTGGAATGTGAAGAGATTGGTATTGTTACTGAAGGTGGAACAGTGAATTACTACTGGGATGGCGAGCTGATGGGTACGCTGCCTGCAGAAAGTGCTGTTTTAGGTGGCGGTGCACCAGTTTATCATCGTGAGTGGTCGGAGCCTGCATACTACCAAGAATTCAAGAAGTTTGACATTAACTCCGTTGAGGAGCCTGAAGATTTGAAAGCTGTTGCGACGGAAATGGTCGCGCTACCAAACATTGCTTCGAAGCGCTTTATTTATGAGCAGTACGACAGTATGGTGGGCACGCGTAATATGGGTACGAATGATCCTTCAGATGCTGGAGTAGTCAATATTAAGGGTACGGACAAGGCGCTTGCCATGAGCGTAGATTGTAACAGTAGATTTGTAAATGCGGATCCTGAAGTCGGCTGTGCAATGGCTGTTTCAGAAGCAGCAAGAAACATTACTTGTTCCGGTGGTATTCCATCTGCGGTTACGAATTGTTTGAACTTTGGGAACCCGTACAACCCAGAGGTATACTGGCAGTTCGTAGGTTCAATCAAAGGAATGAGTGCTGCGTGCGAAAAGTTCGAAACTCCGGTCACGGGAGGAAACGTAAGTTTCTACAACCAAACTCAAATTGGCGACGCGATAGAGCCTGTTTTTCCAACGCCGACCATTGGTATGATAGGTGTAGTCGAAGATAAAAAGCTCATAACGACCTTAAGCTACAAGTCAAAAGGAGATTTGATTTTTATGATTGGTGCGAATCGCGACGACATTTCTTCGTCGCAGTATTTGGTGAATATTCAAGGCATAGAGAACAGTTCTACACCGCACTTTGATTTAGAGGAAGAATATGCCAATCAGAGGCAAGTCCAGATGTTGATTCGCGAAGGTGTACTCAATAGTGCTCATGATCTCAGTGAGGGTGGGCTTTGGATTGGCTTGCTGGAAAAAGGCTTCTCTTCAGGGCTGGGTTTTGATATTACCCTGCCGGCTGAGCATAGAAAAGATGCGGTTATGTTTGGGGAATCGGCTTCTAGAATTTTAGTCACTGTTAGTGAGGAAAATAAGGATAGGTTTATTGACTTGATGATGCTGAACGGTTGTGATTTTGATCTTTTAGGTCATGTGACCAAAGGAGGTATTCGTGTTGATGATGAAGATTGGGGAAGCGTAAAAGACTACCAAGAGGTCTATGATAATGCGCTCGGGAATGTGTTAAGCGCATAAAAATCAACGTACTTAAAATTTAGGACGGCCTCTGCGTATGTGGAGGCCGTTTTCTTTTACATACCGTCCAATTCTATATTCTAATCCAAAGGAAATACCGGTCGTGAGACTTGTGGCTGGCGATATAGGATAATAGATGCTGCCATATACGGCCCATTTAGGATGGATGACGGTTGAAAATCCTAAAGAAGGAGTCATTCCAAAGGTATTTGAGCGTTGCTGGCCTAATTGCTCAGCAGTTTGAACGATTCCTGCTCCGATACGGATTTCAGTTGAAAGCGGTTTCAAATCAAAAGCTTTTAAAAGGCTAATGCTTCGCCAATCGTTATATACATTCTCTTTCCAAACTCCGCCACCGTCGGTCAGTCCCTGCACTTCAATATAGGTATTGTGCGTTGCTTCGTATGCCATTCGCGCAGATACATAAGGAAACCCGCCACCTAAGCTGATGAAACTGAATCGATTGGCTGACATTTCATTCAAGCCTTGACCGCATACAGGTAAGGAAGCGCAGAAAAGTAGGATCGTAAGTGCTGTTCTTTGCATCGACTTTTCATTCGAATAGATGCAGCAAGGTCTATTTTTCGATAAGGTATTCTAGACCAGAAGAAGTTAATTTATTAACTATTGATAGTAATTGATGCAAGTTCTGAAGGTATTTGCGTGTGCTTCAATGATCGTTTTGATTTCGGGGCTGTACCCACCGCCCATATTAATAACTAAAGGAATGCCACGTTCATGGCATCTAGAAATCACTGCGGTATCACGCTCTTTACAACCATTTAGCGTGAGTCCCATGCGCCCTAGTTTATCACTTTTCAGGACATCCACACCACTTTGAAAAAAGACCAATTCTGGATCGACTTTTTCGAAGAGGGTATTTAAAGCGTCGTTTAATAAGCTGAGGTAAGGTTTGTCTTCTATGTAATCGGATAGGGGAAGGTCCATATCACTGGATTCTTTGTGATATGGATAGTTTTTTTCTCCATGCATCGAGAAGGTGAAAATCCTTGGGTCATTTGAAGCCATTGCTGCAGTTCCGTTGCCTTGGTGTACGTCTAAGTCAATTACTAGAATACGCGTTATGTTGGTATGATCTAGTGCGAAATGGGCCCCAAGCATAATGTCATTGAACATACAAAAGCCCTCGCCTCGATCATAAAAAGCATGGTGCGTGCCGCCGGCAATATTCAGAGAGCATCCGTTTTCTATGGCAAATTGAACATTGTTAATAGTGCCTTGTCCTATCACACGTTCACGCTTGATCAGTTGTTCGCTCCAAGGAAATCCTATTTTTCGTTGGGCTTTACCGTCAATACTGCCGTCCATTAAACTCTTAAAATAGTGTGGGCAGTGGGTTCGAAGAATTTGAGCTTCTGATGCTAGGCTTGGTGCAAAAAAGTTTTCCTTAGTCAAAGTACCCTCGTAGAGCAGTTGCTGCGGCAATAGGCTGTATTTAGCCATTGGAAACCTATGGTTATCCGGCAGCGAGTGGTGGTAAATGGGTGCCCAAGCAACTTTGATCATGTTACTGTCTCAACACTGCACCGGTACGCTTGTTCAGTTGGTCTAAAATGCGATTTACGGTCTTATCCACTGCTTTGTCATTCAACGTTTTGTTGGCATCTTGAAAGATCATACCTATGGCATAACTTTTCTTATCTACCGGGAGCTTATCTCCTTCGTAGACGTCAAAAAGAAAAGCATTAACCAAAAGGCCTTTGCCGACCTGTAAAATGCAATCCGCTATATTCTGATAGTGTTCTGAACGGTCAACCAATAACGCGATATCACGTCGGACAGATGGGAATTTGGGTAAATTTTTAAATAACGAAACATTGGACTGAAGTAGTAAGTTTTTGCACGAATCCCAATTGATGCTCGCGTGAATCACTTCAGTTTTAATATCAAAATGCTTTAAGACTTTGGGATGGACGGTACCTAGATGACCTAGGTTGTTCTTCCCAGATTTTAAAATCGCATACTCGCCGTAAACCGAATGTTGAGCAGGTGTAAAGGAAAGATTCAATCCCAACCTACTAAACAAGCCCTCTAATAGGCCCTTCATCCAAAAATAGTTGTTCTGCT
>JAKMEB010000040.1 GCA_022426185.1 Schleiferiaceae bacterium | reverse complement strand
AACTAATATTTTCGCCTGATTTGGATCGACATCTTCAAAAGAAACCACTAATTTTTTTCCATTTAGTTTCCCTCTAGAGGCCACAAAAAAAGGAACCAGTTCTTGGTCTATCTCCAAGAGTACTGATTCCAATTCTTTAAAGTATTGCGGGGTAGAAGAGTCGATGTGGAGAACCACTGCTCCCTTATATCCGTGGAGTTTTGTGATTTTACCTAATGAAAAACACTGCTCCTTTTGCACAATTACTCTGCGCTTCCCTCTGCTGGCGCCTCTTCAGCTGTTTCAGCAACAGGAGCCTCTTCAGTAGCTTCTGCTGCAGGAGCTTCTTCAGTTGCCTCTTCAGCAGGAGCTTCTTCTACAACGGGTGCATTAGCTGCGTCGATAGCCGCTTTACGCGCATTGTTTACTTCTGCTTCTACAGCTAGACGAGCAGACTTGCTTGCTTTCGCAGCATCATTTAGTGTCTGAACTTTTCCGTCAATCTTGTTTTCTTTATCAGAAACCCAAGCTTCAAATTTTGCATCTGCTTGTTCTTCTGTCAATGCACCTTTGCGGACACCTTCCAACAAGTGTTTTTTCATCATTACACCACGGTAGGATAAAATTGCACGTGCAGTATCCGTAGGCTGTGCACCTTTCATTACCCAAGATAATGTAGAGTCGAAGTTCAAATCGATTGTTGCAGGGTTGGTGTTGGGGTTGTAGGTACCCAATTTCTCAATGAAACGGCCGTCACGCTTAGAGCGTGCATCAGCTACAACGATTGAATAAACTGGACGTCCTTTGCGACCGCCTCTTTGCAAACGAATCTTAGTTGACATAATTAATTGTTTTAGAAGGGTCCGAAACCCCGTTAACTAATAAATAATTGAGGCGCAAAAGTAATGAATTAATACGTAACGCGTATTCTTCCCAACTTATCTTTCAACATGAATTAATTTTGAACCGTCTTGCTCCATATTAAAGTTGAATGGTTCAGCTTCAATTCCTTTCATCGCCAGATCTAATGATGCATGTGCCTCTAATGGAGCATAAAAGAGCATAAAGCCACCACCACCTGCACCTAGCAATTTTCCGCCCAACGCGCCTGCATTTCTACCCGCATCGTATGCTGCAGTAATTCGAGGATTGGTAATTCCAGAGGCTAATTGTTGCTTTAAAAGCCAATTTTCATGCAGTAATGCACCAAAATCGTTCAAGTCACCAGATTCCAGTGCATCTCGTAATTTATAAACTAAGCCAACCATAGTAGAAAGGGCTTGAAACTTAGATTCTTGTGAAGTATTTTTCTTTTGTTCTGCTAAAATGGCACTTGCCGAACGTTGATTACCTAGATAATAAAGCTTCAAATTACCGTTTAGGGTATTCTTAGTTTCTTCAGTGATCTTTACAGGATGTACTGCTACACTGCCGTCGGGATTAAATTCAATCACATTTAAACCGCCAAAGGCCGCTGCATATTGATCTTGTTTACCTATGGGTTCCTTCAGTAAATCAATTTCTACACGACAAGCACCAGCACCCAAAGCATCTTTTTCATACGACCGTCCTGTTAGAGCACTTAAATTATGAAGTAAGCCAACTGTAAAACTAGAGCTGCTGCCCATTCCAGTTCCTCCAGGTATATCTGCGATAGAACTAACTTCTATCCCTTTCAAATTAAAGTCCTCTAAAACGGTGCGTAAGATTGGATGTTGAAGGTCTTTTACATGATCCACGGTCTCTGTCTGAGAGTATTTACATCGAATTTTATCCTTTTCAAAAAAGGCGTGTGTACTGATGTACATGTATTTGTCAATGCTCGTACTAAGGACCGCGCCGCGCTGTTTTTCATAATAAGCGGGAAGGTCACTCCCGCCACCGACGAACGAGATTCTAAAAGGGGTCTTGGTAATAATCATGCGCCTAAAGTAGCTAATGTTAATAAAGTAGAGTTATCAATAATGAGTAATAATGAGAATAATTGAGCGTAGTTTTAAAACAATACGAACAAAATCCATTTCTGCACATGACTTACTTCTAGCCTATGAATCGCTTTTAAACGCATTAGAAGAGCACATAAATCGAATAGCGACGATAAACCAACCTGTGTTCGATTTTAATAATCAATAAAAATAGCTACGCCATGTATGAGTCAAACAGTATCATTCAGAGCAAAATTTCATTTGAAGTACAACAATTAATGCATTATGCGCTCCTTCGATTAGACAAAGGTAGTCGGCCCTACTTACATGATGCAATGCAGAATTGTAATTACCATTTATCCGTGACCATTGTAAATTTTCAAGATTCGCTTTCAATTCAAAAACAAATAGCTCTGTATAAGACTTTCTTACTGCGAATTGCTGAACTGTGGAGCCTTTTAGGGCAATGGCCTAAAGAAATTTATTTACCAGGTTTAGAACATTGGAAAAAGGGAGTCAAGCAGCTCTATTTCGATTTGCTTAAAGAGCTCACTCGAAAAGAATTACACTTAATTAAAATTAACTCAAATCAACAATTAAATTAATTATGGACACTAAAGTAAGTCAGCCCATTTATCAAGAGGCTCTATCTATTAATAGAAACATACAAACCTTAACTAAAGGCTATCACAGCAATGGCACTTTCAATCTGGCCTTCAAAATAAAAGATGATATCATTAATTTATGTAATCTTTTAGATATGGGTGTAAGTGCACGCTTTGCACATACATTTGAGGACTATTATACCAAAGCGCTTAAAGAATTAGATCTGCTTTTAGAGCACATTAGGATCGCAAATAGAGTACATATGATTCGTGGTGGTTTTCCGGAAGAACTCATCTCGAGGATAGCATTGTTGAAAATGAAACTGGTTTTAATCCTAGAGTTGTTTCGTAGCGAAGTACCGTTGGATTATCTTAACCTTTCTAATTGGGCAAGACAAAAGCTAATACACACATAAGCAAGTATTTTGAATGAAAATGAAATAGCATCGCTGGTCTGGTGGGCAGAGGAGAGGGTCCGCGGTTTTATGACGGGACTGCATAAAAGCCCCGACTTCGGCTATAGTGTGGAGTTCGCACAACACCGAGCGTATGTCCCAGGTGATCCACCCAAACATATTGATTGGTCAGTATTGGCAAAAACAGATAAATATTTACTGAAGCAATATGAAGCAGAGTCCAACCTACGGACCTATTTCGTTATTGACTCTAGCTCAAGTATGCGTTTACCCACTTCTAACACTAAGTGGACTAAAGTAATTGAACTTTTAGCGTTGACAGGAACATTACTGCAGAAGCAACGAGATGCGATGGGTATGCTTGAAATAAGTGAAACAAGAAGTAAATTTTTCGAAGCTAAGGCAACCAATGACTGGGTGAAGCTTTTGCTCAATCATTTGTATACAATGGAAGGAGAGGTTAATAAAAATGCGGCGATAGCAATAGAAATAGAGGCGCTTTTGACCAAAGTTCCACGAAGAAGTCAAATTGTTTTATTCATTGATCTCTTTCAGGAAAAGTTAGAAGAAATCATTAATGCAGCTGCGTTATTGGTTCACGAAGGTCATTCTGTTCGTTTCGCATTTATTTCACATTCGGAATTGGAGGAAGATGCAGAACAATTTTCAGGAAAGCAGGTGTTTGATAGTGAAACTGGTGCTAAAACATTCCTAGATCAAAACGATGCAATGA
Source organism: Schleiferiaceae bacterium (assembly GCA_022426185.1). Classification (GTDB taxonomy): domain Bacteria; phylum Bacteroidota; class Bacteroidia; order Flavobacteriales; family Schleiferiaceae; genus UBA10364. Next base: position 12,643 of record JAKMEB010000040.1, on the reverse strand, counting down.
ATTACGTTTCCTTCGTCAAAGCACAAAAGCAGCGTGCAACAACACTTTGTAGAAACGTGAACTTAAATTGTAAAGTGCTCGACGCAAGCCGTGAACCCATGTATTTACTACGCGAATTATTGGCATAAAAAAAGACTCAGCGTTACGCTGAGCCTTTTATAAAATTTCAATAATATTCTATTTGTTGTCTTTTGTTGCAGCACTGTCTTTGTGGGCGTCATCGACCTTCTGTTGATCCGCTGGTGATAAAGATTGTACCTCTTTGGCTTTATCCTCCTTACTATCTTTCTTAAAGCGCTTATCAAAAAAGGCCATACTAACACCTGTACTGATGTTTATTGAGCTTGTCGAAGCACCAATGCCCATACGTCCGTTAATGACCTCTCTAGAAATGGTCGCCACATCCCCGACGGTAGTTGTACCAATGTAGAACTGGACGGCTGGTGTTAACCTAAATTGGACTGCAGCATTCACGCGATCATTATGGTATTCATCTAAGGCCATGTAATAGCCTCCTTTGAGCTGGAGGTTACGCCCGAGCCAAATCATGGTATTAAAACCCATATACGAGTAGTCGTTCCATGAGTTCTTGCGGTCCACATAATGCACTCCTAGATAACTGTATTCTGTGAAGTTGTAGTTTAATGCAAAATTAATCACCCTTGGAGTGCGGTAGGATAACGACTGAGCCGCATCAACTAATTCCGTACTGATGCCGCTTTGTATATCGTCGGTATAATTCTCGATTGTTGACGACACTGCGCTTGCCAATGTATCTCCTGCAGCACTAGTGTATGAAAAGCCATCAATAGTAGCATTTCCAGCTAAACGCTTTCCTAAGGTACTAGCAAAGTTTAATTCACTTGCTCCTAATCCACTCATCGCAAGCTGAAGATCTAACTGCTTGATAGGACTGTAGGTTAGGCCAAATCCAAACGTACCGTTAGACTGGTTTCCTGTGGTTGCATAGTTGATTAAACCGCCAATATCACCGCCGCTCAAAAGGGAAATAGGGACTATAGCGACAGAAGATAATTGGTTTAAGCTATCCAGTGCAGTACCAGGTGTAAAGAGTCCTGTTGCGGCTAGGGAAAAGTCATATTCTAGGTCCAAAGTGTTCGTCGACGTAGCTGTATTTTCAGTACTTGAAACAGTAAATGCATCTGTGCTAAGATTAGCACCAGCGATGTAATTGTTGAAGTGATACGTGATCCCAACACGAAGTTGATCGTTTAGAATAGTACGCTGTAAACCAACGTAAGTAGAATTGGTCATCTGAAAACGTAGAGCTAATGCAGCAAAATCACCAGAATAATTGAGATCTAGGCTGCCGTTGGCATCTGCCATTCCATCTTTAATAAAGCTCGCAAGATCATTGTCAAAATTGAACTCCATGCCAATATTCGTGGAATTACCCGCAAATAAGAAGTTATCACCGATTTTTATACCAATCTGTAAGGCATCTATTTGAGTCTCATTTCCTACGGAAAATTCATCCGAAGCTAGATCCTGAATGTTCTGCAAAATGTCCGTGGTTGCGAATAGACTGCCGGCAGTTTCACTCATATTAAGGTCATTCTGTAACCCAAAGTATTGCAAGTGAAAATTGGTCATTGGGTCTGCCCCAGCGTTTTGAAGTAGATTACCTGGATTGGCCGCTAGGCCGAAGGTAGTAAAGTCTTGTGCGTTACCTAAAAGAGTAACCAAAGCAAAGAATAGTGTAAGTGTCTTTTTCATGATAGCTAGAGGTTAGAGGGTAACATTTAATTGGAATTGCACACCTAAATTTAAATTTAGGGTGGCGTCCGTGCGAAGTTTTACTGGATCCGAACCAACGTTGTATGTATCCATAGATGCTTGCGCAGTGATATGCGCAGCATCCAGTACAGTTTTGGCTTCTAGTGCATCCAGTTCTAATTCCGTATTCAACACATTTGCAGCGGTTACGATACCGCTGGCATCAGGAACGCCACTTTCCATTAAGCCTAGATCTTTGATTAGAAGTACATTCCAATTGGCATCATAAAAACTTAAAGTCAATGAAGCATCTAGGGGAAGGGTAGTGGTAGTTTGAAGAAGTAGGGTTGCCGATTCTAGCGTTGCATCTGCCGGTAAGATCCCTGAATTATTTTGATCTGTTGCTAAGGTATCGTAAAAACCAAGTCCAGTTGCTGTGAAGTAGAAGGGCATCTCCATTAAAAGATCCCCAGAAATACTGCTCGAGCTGGTCACAAAGTTTTCTGTTCCAAAAGTGGCTGTATCATGATTAATATTCACAGATCCACCATAGGAAATGGAGTCTTTAGGTAGCGTAAAGACATCAACGATACTGGAATTCAAATTGTCATAGGTTAAGGTTCCAGTAGCTGTACTCCCTAAAGTGGTTGGATAAGGCAACACATAGTTGGGGCCGTTAAGTCCGTAAGCCGTTCCATCTTTGAAACTATTAAAATCTAAAACCAACTGAATGGGTAAACCGATAGAGTTCGTAATCCCCATCGCAATACTAGGTTCAGAAAATGAAATTTCACCATCAAAATTTTCTAAGAAATCTATTGCTAAATCTACAGATCCAGGGTCAATTGTAATTTGCTGAGTTCCAAAAAATCCTTTGATATGACCAAATTGAAGATTCGTCATTTCAAAAGTCATATCGAGCGCATCAGAACTGTCAACATTAACCATAGCGCCAGAACCGACCAACGTTGCAGCAACCGCAATGGGCAGTCGACTGTGATTCTGGGTGGAATCTTGAGTAAGGTCTAGGACCGTTCCATTAAGATTAATAGTACCCGTAGTGGTCGCTCCTGCAGCAATGGTAATGGTCGTGTCAACTACAGAGCCATTTTGGTCGGACCCGGGGAAGTTTAAATTGAGTTCTAAATTTTCCGCAAGAGTGGAAACAAATTCATAATCAAAACTCGCAGTACTAAACATGAGCTCTCTCAATTCTTCTGAGCCCCCAGTGCTCAAATCGACATATTGGGTGTCTGAGCTAATAGCTTGAGTGCTGATCTGAGTCACTGCATTATAAACTTCCAAATCTGCTGAAGAGATGGCCAATTCAAGATTATCTGTAGTATCAATACTAACGAAGTTTGTCCCAGATCCTGGAGAGGTTAAAGAACTAATCTTGAAGCCAATACTATTAGGAAGTGTAATATTTACCAATGATTCTGTATCGCTACCTATTCCACCGTTCGCTGCAACATTATTGATAGCGTAAGTCAAAATGGTAGCTCCTGTAGTGCCATTAACTAGGTCAATGCCCATACTAACAGGTACCGGCCAATCATTTGTCAATCCTAGCGTGAGCGTTCCATTCGCAAACGAAGCACTTGTAAACGAACCAAACCCACTGCCACCGTATGTACCAACGTTCGATTCATTCATTGATGGAAATGGTGCGCTGCTTCCATGGGCTGCGTTGAGCGTAGTCAAACCAGCATCTGAAGCTACATCACCTAAAGTGATGTCTTGAGAAATTGAAACATTATTTACCCCTATTACACCCATGGTGATGCTACTGTTAGAGGGAGATTGCGAAGGAATACTTATTAAATCATTAACATCAATTCCAAATACGCTGTCTTGTGCGACGATCACCTTATAGGTGGTATTGTCGTCAAAAATCAATGCGCTGTCTGGAATTAACAGATGGTCCATGGTAAGACCAATCTCACCCAAGGGAAGAGCTATGACAGGTGAAGCTGTTACGTCCACTGAAGTAGGGTCAACAACATCAGATTGACAGCTGCCAAGAGCGAATACAGCAATAAGAGCTGGAGCAAAAAGCTTATTCATAAAGTTTGGTTTATTAATGGTGCAAAGGTATTGAAACCTACACTATGTTAAGCAAAAATCAGTGTGCTGTTTTCTTCAAAAAACCACGTAATGCGGTGACTTGTTGCGCCATGATATAGCTTGTGAATAGTTGCTGCATCCCACGAAGCAACATCAAAACCACCAGTAATGTACTGCCCGTAAAGGACACCTCTAAACGATGCGCGATAAATAAAGAAATCACAAGTGTACTAATGATGATAAACTCTCTTAGGTTTTTATTGTAGCTGTCCAGTTTAGCAGCTTTATAACGAGTATCACGCCACCTATTCGTTTTTGACGAGTCTTCATCCAAGGAAGTTTGTAATTCACTTACTTTTTCATGCGTTCGATCTTGTATTCTTTTAAGTTGTCGCAAAGGCAAAAACCAAACTAAAACAATGCTGAAAATTATCGCACCAAAAACTGGAAATAAGAGAATACCGACGGTGGTAAATAGTAAGCCCGGTAAGAACTGTGACCATCCGACCAATAAAAAGTTGATGCTTTGGATGCTTTTACCATAAACGGTTCTGTGTTCATTTCGTTCCGATTCAGTTGCGCTGTTACGAAATTGTGCAAGTAAGTTAATACGTGTGGAAGCGTTTAAGTACTGGCTGTAAATTCCGATGGTGAGTCGCAGTAAAAGTAAAAGCAGTAGACCTAGTACATAGGCCAATAGCGACACATGTATAGCGCCTAATGAAACATCGTCAGCGCTCAAAAAGAGCGTACGAATAAGCGGTAAAGAGAGGAGAATAGGGAGCGTTTCTAAAATACCGCTAATTCCCGTAACAGTAAGCGCCCACCCAAGAGGAGCGATGCCAATTTGTTTGCGGTAAAATTTAACCGCCAGCGCTATTCCGTTGGTATTGCTCATTCCAAATTGGAATTTTTAACTATTTCAATACCGTAGCCACTAACGCCCACGCGCTTAATTGGGTTGTTTGTAAGCAAATCAATTTTTCTTATTCCTAGGTGGTGGATGATTTGTGCGCCAATACCAAAGTCTCGTGTATCTTTTGTGAAGCTTGGAGTGCTTGCAGCAAGATCATTTTTGAATGAACGGATCCGACTGAGTAATCGGTCACCATTGGGCTCCTGATTCATATAAATGATAGCTCCACGTTTTTTCGATGCAATACTTCTCAAGGCTTTTTCTAAGCGTGAACTCTCATTACTGGTAAGTAGATGGAAAATATCATTTGCAACCCCTGCGCTGTGTATACGAACAGGAACTACCTCATCAGATTCCCATTTCCCCATAGTCAGAGCTAAATGTACTTGATGGTTGGTTTTCTGTTCAAATGCATGAAGTGTAAACTCACCATGTGGCGTTGTTATTTGTACTTGTTCCTCGGGTTCAATTAAACTTTCCTTTGCCATCCGGTAGGCAACAAGATCTTCAATAGAGACGATTTTTAAATCGTGTTTTACAGCGATCTCCTTAAGCTGCGGTAAGCGAGCCATAGTACCATCTTCATTCATGATTTCAACAATCACTCCTGCAGGCGATAAACCTGCCAGACGTGCTAAATCTACTGCTGCTTCCGTATGTCCTACGCGACGAAGTACACCACCATCCTTCGCAATCAATGGAAAGATATGTCCAGGACGGGCCAACTGATCAGGGGCTATGGCCGGGTCAACCAACGACTTAACGGTCATGTAGCGGTCGTATGCGCTAATACCTGTGGTACAGCCTTCGCCGATACGATCAATACTTACCGTAAATGCAGTATTATTGGGGTCCGTATTGTTGGAAACCATAGGAGGTAACTCAAGTTCGTCAGCGCGTTCCCTTAATATTGGGGTACAGATTAAACCACGTCCTTCTGTCGCCATGAAATTGATCATTTCTGGAGATACCAATTCCGCAGCCGCAACGAAATCACCTTCATTTTCACGGTCTTCGTCGTCAACTACAATTACCACCTTGCCTTTAGCGATATCTTCTAACGCCTCTTCAATACTATTAAGACTCATGCTGATTTCTCTTTGTGGGTTGCCAAACACTTGATTTTACCCCTTTCAAATACCGAAAGAAGCCAACAAAAAGTGCCGCGTTCATTGTGTAAAAATACGTTAAAGGTGTTGCTATACCGAAAGCCAATAGGATAAACTGAGAAAGTGGGAGCCCAACAAGGAGTATTGCGAATGAGAACCAATACAAATCTAAGAGTCCAGCGATAAGAGCGATGAGGTACAGATGCGGCGTTAACCAACGCAATACTTTGTGGAATAAAAACAGTATTCCAAAGGGATAAGGTTTTTTCAGAATCAAAGGATAGAATCGAATTAAATTCTGCCAGTTGCCAATACTAATCCGAATCTTACGTTTGTATTCTTCTCGCAATGAAGTGCTTACGTCTTCGATTCCTATTGCAGATTCATTAAACAAAACCGTTTCATTACGTGCAATAAGTTGAACCGTTTGAAAGAAATCCTCCATAAAGGTATTCGGGGGTATGGGCTCCCAAAGGGATTTCTTCATGCTGTATAATCCTCCTTCCATGCCAAAGCAAATTCCATGTTTTCTGCTTTCAGCGCGTCGTATGGAATTCTCGATCGATAAATAAGCCTTTTCATTCGCAGCAGTGCTGTTTAAAACACCCCCATTTGAATAGGTTAAATTGCCAGCAACAGCGGCAGCTTTTTCAAGCGCGATAGGGCGAATTAATTGCTCGATCGTTTCTTCGGTAAACAAAATATTCGCATCCGTAGCGATAATGACATCAGCCTCTGTCCGATCGACTAACGTATTAATAGTTGCAGATTTACCAGAACGAGATTGGTTGACGTGGAGATGAAGTCGAGGAAATTCACTTTGTAATTTGCGAATAATGTCATCCGTACCATCAGTACTCAAATCACTACCAATCCAAACTGAAAGTAAGTGAACAGGATAATTGGTCTGATAAATACTCCGGATTTTAGCTTCAATAATGGCGGACTCATTGTACGCGGCAAATACTACACCAATAGTTGGTGGACTATAAGCACCGGAGAAGTCCATTGCTTTACCTGGAAATATTAATTGCCATACCGGATAAATGGCATAGGTCAACACAATCAAGCACAATGCGATGAGTGAAATTATCAAAGTTAAACTGACCATGATTGTGCTATTTTTTCCTGGATGGATCCAGGACCAAAGCTACCAAGAATATGCTGGTTGGCCTGCTTACCAAGGGCCATTGCTTTTTTTGATGAGTATAAAAGTTCAATGAGGGTTGCTGCAAAATCTTGTGCAGAATCAGCAAGTTCTACACCTTCTTCGGTTGTTTTGAACAGTCCTTCAGCACCAATAGAGGTGCTCAACATAGGGATTCCCCAAGAAGCATTCATGATGATCTTAATCCTAACCCCTGAGCCCGCTAGAAGTGGCACAATTGCAATTCCATGTGATTTCGCAAATACCTCGGCATCTGGAACGCGTCCATGAACGATAATGTTTTTTGATTGGTCGCTTTGCAGATGTTTGGGAGGATTATTACCCGCAATATGAAAAGTGGCACTTGAAATTTCTTTTAAAACACGCGGCCAAACTGAAGTTAAAAACCAATCCAGTCCCTGAAGGTTGGGTTCCCAATCCAATGCTCCAAGATGAAAGCAGGACAAGGGCGCTAGATCTTTTAAAAGCTCTTTTTGTTCAATAGACGCTGCTATGGTCGTGGTTTTTGCGTTGTATTGATCAAACCATTTTTTGTCTTCAGCGCTAATACTCCAGACAGAATCAGCATTGATAGTAAGTACTTCTTCAAACTTTTTTAAGCGTTTACTCTGTAGTGTCAGATACCATTTTTTCAATGGATTTGATCCGGCTTCACTGGTACGTTCCCAAATTTTATGTTCTAGATTATGTGCTCTTAACGTACAATGCTGACCAATTCTTTGTGCTTGCCCTAAGTAATCTCCCATGAATGCACCTTCTAAGAGGACAAAATCAAATTCATTCTCATTAAACCCTTTTAACCAATCAACCATGGGCTGGACTAAAAATCGAATAGAGTGGTAGGGTGTATTCGAAAACAGAAGGTTCCCCAAAGCCGAGGGGACTGTTGGAGAGGTATCCACATCGAATACCTTGAGATTGATTTCATTCTCTACTTCTGGAGGAAATTCTTTTAAGTCTTTGTAATGTTTGGTTGTATTCAGCGCACCATAGGTAATAGTAAACGACTGTAACGCGATCAAATCTTCTAAAAGCCTTGCCATAGCGATAGAGCTCCCATCCTGAGAAGGGTACGGCACTTTATTAGAGAGTATGAGGACCTGCTTCACTATGAATGGTTGGAGTTTAAGCGTGCCATGATTTTACTGAACCATTCTCCAGATACTAGGGCCGTATCACTTGATGCACTTTTAGTCAGCCACAAGGCAATAGGAGCTAAAATTATAGAAGGAAGCCAAATAGCTACAGCAGGATCTAGCAAAAGCTCTCTGCCCATTTTCTCAAATGTTGTATTAAGAATGTGGAAAACTAAAAAGGCTATAGTGGAGATTACCAAGGGTAAGCCAATACCACCTTTGCGGATGATGCTTCCTAACGGAGCTCCAATGAAAAACATAATCAACACACTAGCACCCAATGCGAATTTCTTATAATATTCCAAAAAATGTCGGATTCTTGTCTCCCTTCTCCAATTCATCTCGCGTTTCATTTGTTTGAGGTAGTCGAGATTGCTTCTAGCTAATCGAACCGCATTCTGTGAAGCGCGCAAACGCATACCACTGTGTAGGTTGCCCATGACATTGACATTGGGTATGGATGAAGCTTGCCCGCTCGCCACGTCGATATAATCGAATTTATACTTTCCCTTCAGATTTTTCGTGAAGTTTCCTTGACGTTCGACAATTTGCAAGGAAAGGGTATCCGCGGTTTCTTTCAATTGCCGCGTATTCATCATCATAAAATCTTTACGTCGGGTTTTATAGAGATCAGCATTACTAAAATTGGTCAATGGAAATCTGAGGTATGCAGTATCAAATGCACTAGTGGCCCAAGGCATTTTTTCGCGATCTTCTCGGAATTTCTTATCAATATCTTCATATGTAGCACCGTTGTGCAGCTCTATTTCTAGGTATTGGTCGTCTGCTACTGGTCGCATTATTCCAGTGGCTGCAGTGAGCACTTTTAAATTTCCCTTTTTAGCCTCTTTGTGATCGTAAATGAAAATATCACTGAGCAATTCCTCAACTTCACCTTCCTTATTTCCAATTTTTATACTGTAGCCTTGGAATCCATTATAGAAGATTCCTGGTGTGATGTGAAAAGCGGGTTTACTCTTAGAAATATTGATGAGTAGACTCTGGCCTTTAAGATTAGCAACTGGTATTACATTGTTGTAGAAGTAGAAGGCCCCAAAGGCAATCGCTATGTTTAATATGATGAGAGATCGTATTCCACGGAAGAGTGAAATTCCAGATCCTTTCATAGCCGCTAGCTCATACTGTTCGCCAAAATTACCGAACGTTAGAAGTGATGCGAATAATACACTCACGGGTAGGGCAAAAGGGACCACGCTGGCTGCCCAGTAAAAGAGCAGTTCTAACAAGACGTACCATTCAATTCCTTTACCAGCTAAATCGTCCACATATTTCCAAACCATTTGCATCAAAAAGAAAAAGACCATGATGCCCAAGGTGGGAATCAATGGTCTGATAAAACTCTTTAAGACGTAGAGGTCTAGTTTTTTCATTCGTTTTTAGAGACGGTAATAGCCCTCAAATTCATTGGAATTAATATTAAACATTTCTGTATCCAACGGAATGTTCACTCGATATACATTGACACTAAATACCGTCTTTACTCCATTGGTACCAAACTGAGTATAGTTTTCCAACAACAGACTCTTACTGTCGATACCAATTAAAATTTCTTTCACTTCTTCACTAGCAACGGGACGAAGCGCTACATATTGTATGGTTTTGCCATTTTCTATGGCTTTACCGGCCATCTTATAACTGTATCCACTTTGGTAGTTTTTTAAGATATCCGATGGACTGAGTGATGTTTCTTCATCAGATGCTGTCGTTTCTATTTCTTCATCTTCGGGGTAGATTAAATAGGCTTTTGACCCGTCAGAGAGAAATTCGAATGCATCCGTTTTAACGCGAACTTTTTCACCTAGAGCGAAGAGTTCACCCTGGGAGGTACGCTCTTTCATTCCTCCATTACTTGGCGCCCCTATAGAGTTGGTAAAAGAAATATGCTGTGTTTCGAGCGTAAGTGTATGCTCATAGACTTCATTGAGTAAGCTTTTCGCATCGTTGTGCGTCTGCGCTTGGACCATGAAGGGTAAAAGAAGTAAAGCGAATAGTTTCATATCGGCAAATTTACGCATCTCCTTTCAATTTCTGTTCCAAAGCGATATCATCCGGAACTAAAACTTGCCTAGCCTTTGATCCTTCGAATGGTCCTAGGATACCTGCAGCTTCTAATTGGTCAACAATACGGCCTGCTCTATTATATCCTAGTTTTAATTTTCTTTGAATCATGGAGGTCGATCCTTGCTGAGTTTGTACCACCAAACGAGCAGCATCCATGAATAAAGAATCCCGATCAGAAGGATCTATATCACCAATGCCACCACCTTCTTCACCCACGTATTCAGGCAGTTGATAGGCCATAGGATAGGCTTGTTGGTTCCCAATAAAATCACAGATTTCTTCAACTTCTGGGGTATCTACAAATGCACATTGCAGTCGAACTAGGTCGGAACCTTGAGAAAAGAGCATATCTCCTTTCCCAATAAGTTGATCTGCACCCCCTGCATCAAGAATTGTACGAGAATCAATTTTAGAGGTAACTCTAAACGCAGCCCTTGCTGGGAAATTGGCTTTAATGATACCCGTAATGACATTAACAGAAGGTCTTTGTGTTGCCACGATCAAATGAATACCAATGGCTCGAGCAAGTTGCGCTAAACGCGCAATAGGCATTTCAACTTCCTTACCTGCAGTCATGATAAGATCTGCGAATTCATCAATAACCAAAACGATGTAGGGCAAAAACTTGTGACCTTCTTCTGGATTTAGTCGTCTAGAGATGAACTTGGCATTATATTCTTTTATGTTTCTAACCATTGCAGATTTCAACAACTCATAACGGTTGTCCATTTCGATACACAATGAATTCAGTGTATTGATCACCTTCGTGGTATCCGTTATTATGGCTTCGTCTGTATCTGGAAGCACCGCTAGATAATGACGTTCGATTTTATTGTAAAGCGTCAATTCTACCTTCTTTGGATCCACCAAAACAAATTTCAATTGGCTCGGGTGCTTCTTATATAGGAGAGAGGTTAATATCGCATTCAAACCAACCGATTTACCTTGACCAGTAGCACCCGCCATAAGCAGGTGTGGCATTTTAGCTAAGTCAAAAATGAAATTTTCATTGGTAATGGTTCGACCCATGGCGACGGGCAGTTCCATATTGGATTCTTGAAACTTCTTGCTGGCGATTACCTGTCGCATACTTACGACTTGTGGATTTGCATTAGGAACTTCGATTCCGATAGTTCCTTTTCCCGGAATAGGTGCGATAATCCGTATGCCAAGGGCAGCTAAACTCAACGCTATATCGTCTTCAAGATTTTTAATCTTCGAAATACGAATGCCTGCAGCCGGTACAATTTCATAAAGTGTAACAGTAGGTCCAATAGTCGCTTTGATTTCCTTTATTTCGATATTGTAGTTCTTGAGCGTATCTACAATTCGATTTTTATTGGCCTCAATTTCCTCTTTGTCAAATGTGATTTTACCATCTCCATAGGGTTGAAGTAATTCGATCTTCGGCAATTGAAATCTGCTCAAATCGAGGGTGGGGTCGTACTCACCGAAGTCCTTAACTTTTTTATTAATCGATTTTGCATCTTCAACTGCTTCTTGGTGTACTTCGACTACTACATCAAGTTCAGCGGTATCCGCTTTAGTCTTTTCGTTTTGTGTAGCATTGACTAAAACCTCCGGCTGCTCAGGGTTCAACTTTTTTTCTAGATCTGGGGCTAACTCTACCACGTTATTTGGTACTTCCTGCTCAAGTTCAGGTAGGTATTCTGTAGTGCCGTCTAAATTTGTAGCCGAAGGTTCAACAGCCGCCATGTTTGATTTTGGAGCACGCCAACTAAATGTCAATGATCTGATCTTGAGCGCGACTACGACATAAAGCACAACTGATGTGAATAGCAACAGCAACACTCCCATACGACCCATGTAAAGGGCAAGTTTCAAATAAAGATAATAGCCGGACAATCCTGAAAGTAGCGTAGGGTATTCGTTGGCTAGCCAACTGAAGAATAACGATACCAGAAGTGTCAATACCAAAAAGTGATTAAAAACCACCCAAGGTTTTATGCGATTTAATGAGAATGCTTGCTTAAGCCCCACGAGCATGATCCAAAATGGTAGTAGTATCCCCGCAAGACCGAAACCCTTTTGGACTAAAAGGTTTCCAACCGTATTACCAAGTTTACCAAAAACGTTTCCGACGTACTCTGGATTTACATAGGCTCCGGCTGAAGTTGTGGACAAACTAAAATCTTGGGCCCAATTCTGATAATAGCTAAGAATAGCAATTACGGCAAAAAAGCCCATCATCACCAGTAGAAGCGAACCGAATATTTTAGTGGTAGGGTCCCCTGTAATTTCCTTAGTATCAGCCGTTAGCTGTTTGAATTGAACAGAGAACTTTGACGGCTCTTTACTTGTCTTTTTCGTGGATTTTTTCGCCATGGGAGTCGGTATGTTATCTATTCAAAAATAAGCGTGTAGCGGTTAGTAAACTCGGGCCTTTCAATAGCGTTATCAACACATT